>CACNXK010000005.1 GCA_902624425.1 uncultured SAR86 cluster bacterium
GACTGGAAACCAAATGTTGCTAGCATTATAGAATATGCTGCAGATATTTATCCCGAGTCCGAAGTTGTTAGTAAATTAGTAAGCGGACAAGTACACAGAACTAACTATAAAGAAGTATGCGTTAGATCTAGAAAGTTGGCTTCAAAGCTCGTCAAAGACGGTTACAAACAGGGTGATGTGATTGCTACATTGGCTCTCAATACATTTAGACATTTAGAGGCATATTATGGTGTTTCAGGGATGGGTGCAGTTGTTCATACTCTTAATTTTAGATTACATCCAGAGCAAGCTGTTTATATTATTAATCATGCTGAGGATAAAGTAATTTTTGTTGAAGCGCCATTTGTTCCAATCTTAGAAGCTCTTCAAGAAAATCTAAGCACAGTTGAGAAATATATCGTCTTTTGTGATAAACATGAAATGCCTGAGAGTACTCTAAAAAACTGCATTTCATATGAGGAATATATTGAGGATGGTGATGAAAATTTTGTATGGCCAGATCTGCCTGACAATGCAGCTTGTGGTCTGTGTTATACATCTGGAACAACAGGGAATCCAAAGGGAGTTTTATATTCACATAAATCAACTATTCTTCACGCAATTTCTGCTGCTGGACCAAAAGCCTTAAAAATTGAAGGTGATGATTCAGTGCTTATGGTTGTTCCCATGTTTCATGTAATGGCTTGGGGTGTTCCATACTACGGTGCAATTTATGGACTTAAAATCGTAATGCCAGGAATGGCTATGGATGGTGAATCTTTGTATAAAATGTGTGAAGAAGAAAAAGTTACATTAGCTTTTGGAGTCCCCACTGTATGGATGCAACTTCTAGGATATTGTAGAGAAAATAATGTTGTTCTTGAATCGATGAATAGTACTGTAATAGGAGGTTCAGCAGTGACAGTTGCAATGATTAAAGAGTTTGATCAGGTGCATGGAGTAACCGTTCTCCAAGGATGGGGCATGACAGAGATGAGCCCACTTGGCACAACAAATTTTCCAACTCCAGAGATGAATGAAATGTCTGATGATGAAAAATATGCAATCCAGGTTAAGGCTGGAAAACCTGTGTTTGGTGTAGAGATGAAAATTGTTGATTCTGATGGCAATACTTTACCAAATGATGGAAAAGCATCAGGAAGTTTATTAGTTAGAGGTCCGTGGATTATAAAAAAATATTTTAAAGCAGAAGAGGATGCAGTAGATAAAGATGGTTGGTTTGATACTGGCGATATATCCTCTATAGATCCTGATGGATATATGACTATTGTAGATAGAGAAAAAGATGTCATTAAGTCAGGCGGCGAGTGGATTAGTTCAATTGATGTTGAAAATGCTGTAGCTAGCCATCCAGATGTTATGCAAACAGCTGTGGTAGGCATACCTCATCCAAAATGGGATGAAAGGCCACTTTTATTTGTTGTTTCAAACTCTGGTAATGAGATTGAAAGAGAGGAACTTGACGAATTAATGCTGCAAAAGTTCGAAAAGTGGCAACTACCTGACCAAGTGGTATTCTTAAAGGAATTGCCAATAGGAGCAACAGGAAAGGTTAAAAAGATAGATTTAAGAGAAGAGTATAAAGAACATTACATGTAGGAGAAAATTATGCCGATGACATTTGTAAAACCTGAGGAGTTAGATAGTTATGTCGGAAAGTCACTTGAGCCCAGTGAGTGGCTTACTATTGATCAAGAAAGAATAAATAATTTTGCTGATGCCACAAATGATCATCAATTTATTCATGTCGATCCAGAGCAAGCTGAGCCAATATTTGGTTCAACTATAGCTCATGGTTTTTTAACCCTCTCTCTTACATCGGGTATGGGAGAGGAAAATGCATTGGTTGTTGAGGGTTCAAAAATGAGTTTGAACTACGGACTTGATAAAATAAGATTCCTTGCTCCTGTTCCTGTGAATTCCAGAATAAGGATGCATTCTAAAATTGTAGATGTTAATGAAAAAAATCCAGGCCAGTTTCTTATAAAAAGTGAAGTAACCATGGAGCTAGAAGGCTCTGAAAAGCCTGCATTTATTGCTGAACAGTTAGGGCTTTGGGTAACTTAGGATCCTCTAACTAAGCAGTTTCTTCAAAATATCATTTACACTTTTAGGATTTGCCTTTCCTTGAGTTTCTTTCATCACTTGACCAACAAAAAAACCAAATAGTTTATCCTTACCGCCTTTGAAGGCAGCAACTTGATCTGGGTTAGCTTCAAGGATTTTTTGGGCAACATCCTGAATAATTGATTCATCTTGAATCTGTACTAAGCCCTGATTTTTAATAATCTCATCGGCATCTTTGCCAGAATCCCAAATATCAGCAAGAACAGTTTTGGCAATCTTTTTTGATATAGTTCCATCAGATATTCTCTTAAGCAAAGTATTAAAATTATCACTCGAAAGGTTAGATTCATTAATCTTTATATTATCTTTATTTAATAGAGAACCTATCTCTCCAACTAGAAGATTTGCTGCAAGCTTAGGATCACTTTCAGAATCAACTGCAAGCTCAAAGAAAATTGAAAGCTCTCTTGATGAAGAAACTATTTGAGCCTCATTTTCGTCTATTTTAAGCTCTGAAATATATCTCTTTGATTTTTCATTAGGAAGTTCAGGGAAAGAATCTTTAATTTCATCCATTTCGTCATCAGAGATTATTACTGGAAGAAGGTCAGGATCAGGAAAATATCTATAATCATTTGCAAATTCTTTTGATCTCATAGGCCTTGTTTCATCCTTAAGACTGTCATAAAGCCTTGTTTCTTGGATAACTTTATCGCCGTTTTCAAGAACTTTTATTTGCCTTTTAATTTCAAAATTTATTGCTTTCTCGATGAACTTGAATGAATTAATATTTTTAATTTCAGTTCTTGTACCTAATTCTGAATCACCAACTTTTCTTATTGAAACATTTGCATCACATCTTAATGATCCCTGTGACATGTCTCCATCGCATACGTCCAGAAATGTAACAAGCTGATGTAGAGCCTTCATATAAGATACAGCTTCCTTTGCACTAGATATTTCAGGCTCAGAAACAATTTCAAGTAAGGGAGTTCCTGCTCTATTCAAGTCAATAACAGATTTATCAGGATATGCATCGTGTATTGATTTACCTGCATCTTCTTCTAGATGAGCCCTTGTAATATTTATTGTTTTTATGTTCCCATCGACATTAATTTCGATTGATCCACCCTCAACAATAGGCTGAGTCATTTGAGTTATTTGATATCCTTTTGGAAGATCAGGATAAAAGTAATTTTTTCTATCAAAAGTAGACTCTTGATTTATATCCGCATTAATCGCTAATCCAAATGTTATTGCCTTTTTAAACGCATCTTTATTTACAACAGGTAAAACTCCAGGTAAACCCAAATCAACTAAATCTACTTGAGTATTGGGCTCTGAACCAAATTTTGTGGATGCACTCGAAAAAAGTTTTGTACTTGTCGAAAGTTGAGCATGAACTTCTAGACCAATTACTGTTTCCCAACTCATGAGTTATCTCCAAAATCTGGATTTCTTATGTGCCAATCAGTATTTTTTTGATACTGATGAGCAAAATTTAATATTTCAGACTCCTCAAGATAATTACCAATAAGCTGAAGACCTATTGGAAGATTCTTTGAAAAACCATGAGGTATGGACATTGCTGGAACACCAGCTAGATTTGAAGATATTGTAAATAAATCTTCAAGGTACATTTCAATCGGATCTTCCGTTTTTGATCCAATTTTAAAAGCAGAGCTTGGCGATGAAGGAGACATTATCACATCCACTTCACTAAAAGCTTTTACAAAATCATTTTTAATCATTCTCCTAGATTGCTGAGCCTTCTTATAGTATGCATCATAGAAACCAGCAGATAATACATATGTTCCTATAAGAATTCTTCTTTTTACTTCATCACCAAAACCCTCAGATCTTGATTTTATATAAAGGTCCTCCAAGTCATTTACATTTTCAGCCCTATATCCATATTTAACCCCATCAAACCTAGATAGATTAGATGAACATTCAGCTGGTGCTACGACATAATAAGTTGGAACAGATAATTTTATATTTGGCATGGAAACTTCAACGAAATTAGCTCCCAATGATTCAAATATTTTTTTTGATTGTTCAAAAGAATCTTGAACTTCTTTGCTAAGATTTGAAATATCAAATTCTTTAACAATACCAATCTTTTTACCTTTAAGATCATTATTAATATTTTCTAGATAGTTTTCTTTATCGTTGCTTAACGAAGTTGAATCTTTTTCATCATGACTGCAAATATGGTTCAGCAAAAGCGCACAGTCCTCAGCATTTCTTGCAAAAGCACCTGCCTGATCAAGACTGGAAGCAAAAGCAATCATTCCCCACCTAGAAGCTCTGCCATATGTTGGTTTAATACCTGTTATTCCGCACAATGCTGCTGGCTGCCTTATAGATCCACCTGTATCAGTTCCAGTTGCTGCACAAACTAAACCTTCAGCAACTGCTGCTGCTGACCCACCTGAACTTCCTCCTGGAACTCTTTCAAGATCCCATGGATTCTTCACTGCTCCAAAATAACTAGTCTCATTTGAAGACCCCATTGCAAACTCATCCATATTTGTTTTGCCAACACATATGCTTCCAGCTTTTGAGAGATTTTCTACGACTGTGGCATTATATGGTGGTATAAAATTCTCCAAAATTCTAGAGCCGCATGTAGTTCTTAAATTTTTTGTACAAAATAAATCTTTTTGAGCAATTGGTAATCCCGCAAGGTCGCCTTCGCATTCTCCTTGATCAAACTCTTTCGCTTTAGTTAAGGCAACCTCTTCATTTAGCGTTATAAATGAATTTGTTTTGCTAGATGATATATTTTTGAAGGTTTCTTCTACCAATTCAAAAGAAGAAATATCTTTTTTTTCTAAAAGTTCTTTAAGCTCAGATAATGTTTTATATTTAATGCTCATTCAACAACTTTGGGGACTATAAAATAATCTTGATCAGACTGAGGTGAGTTTTCAAGAAATACCTCTTTTCTATCCTTAGAATTCACAAAGTCTTTACGTTTTGGTGCTGTCTTCTCAAGCGGGTTAGCAAGCGGAGTTACATCGTCTGTATTTATATCTTGAAGCTCATCAACAAAATTTATTATATTTTCAAGATCTTTAGTTATTTTGTCTTTTTTATCTTTATCCAGCTTTAGTCTTGCTAAATAAGAGATAGTTTCAACTGTTTTATTGTCCATATATAGGATATTATATTAAAGTTGCGAGATGTTAACCTAACGCAACATAATTTTATATATTTTTGAGGTAATTTGTGGAATTTAATTTATTCAAAGCTGCAAGAGGCTTATTTTCTAACGATTTATCGATTGATCTTGGAACTGCTAACACCCTTATCTATACGAAAGATGTAGGTATTGTGCTCAATGAGCCCTCAGTCGTCGCAATAAGGGAATCTAGAGGTCAAAAAACAGTTGTTGCAGTTGGGGCTGAAGCTAAGAAAATGCTAGGAAGGACCCCTGGAAATATTACTGCAATAAGACCTTTAATGGATGGTGTTATTGCAGACTTCCAAGTAACTGAGAAAATGCTTCAGCATTTTATTGCTACTGTTCACGAGCAGAGGTTCATTAAACCCAGCCCAAGAATATTAGTTTGTGTACCATGTAGGTCTACTCAGGTTGAAAGAAGGGCTATAAGGGAATCTGTTCTTGGAGCAGGTGCTAGAGATGTAAAGCTAATCGAAGAACCAATGGCTGCTGCTATTGGTGCAGGACTTCCTGTTGAAGAAGCTAGCGGAAGTATGGTTATTGATATCGGCGGCGGTACTTCAGAAATTGCAATACTTGCATTGAATGGTGTAGTTTACGCGGAGTCTGTAAAAATTGGTGGTGATAAGATGGATGAAGCAATCGTTTCATACATAAGAAGAAATTATGGTTGTGTAATTGGAGAATCTACTGCTGAAAAAATAAAACAAACTATTGGATGCGCATCAGAAGATTCAGAAAAACAAGAAATGATGGTTACAGGTAGAAATTTAGCTGAAGGCATACCAGAAACATTCAGTCTCTCAAGTGATCATGTATATGATGCAATGAAAGATCCTCTTAATGGAATTGTTCGAGGGATTAGAGATGCCCTAGAGCTTTCACCACCTGAGCTTTCAGCTGATATTGCGGAAAGAGGGATTGTACTCACTGGAGGCGGAGCTCTATTAAGAGATTTAGATAGATTGATATCTTCTCAAACTGGAATACCAGTCATTATTGCTGAAGATCCTCTTACGTGTGTTGCTCGTGGTGGCGGCCAAGCATTAGAAATTATAGATAAATACAACATAGATCTATTATCAACTGAGTAGTATGGCAAGATTGCCTGATAAATCATCAAGATTTATATTGATATCAGTATTTGTTTTTTGCTCTTCTTTTTTGTTTCTAGATTTCAGATTTAATACTTTCAAACCAATAAAAGACTTTTATAACTCTAGTTCTATATTTATAAAAGTATTTTCTAAGCAAGTTATCTTTTCACCTATATACAATTCAGTTTCAAGCATCGTAAATTCAAGAAATATCAAGGAAGAGAACGAAGAATTAAAAGCAGAATTAAATTATCAACTGATAAAGAATTACATAGTTTCTAACAAATCAATTGTAAACAGGAATATTTTCTTTGGTGAAGTTGATATTGAAAAAATAAACTCTGTATTGATCCCTTCCAAAGTAGTGAGTTTCGATGTTAATCAATACTTTTGCTGTGACAAACATAGAATCTTTTTAAGGCCAGAAATAGATGATGATGTTAATTCGTTCAAGGTGCTTATCAATTCAGAGGGCATAATAGGTCAAACTATAAAAATTAATAAGAATTTATTCGAAGCTATTTTATTGAGCGACAAAGATCACATTATTCCAATTCAGGACGAAAATAATTTTTATTGCGAAGCAAAAGGATTAGGAGTACCAAAAAAAATATTCTGTGATATTGATTTAACACTTGGGGTTAATTCTTTTGAAGAAAATCAAAAGTTTCTTTCATCTGGGCTAGGAGGAATATTTCCTAAAGGAGTGGAAATCGGAAATATTTCTGAAATAAAAGAATTATCAGATAGAGAAGTTAGACTCATAATAGAACTAAATGCAGATCCATTGTCATCAAACTTTTTTGGAGTTCTAAAATAATGAAATTATCTGAATTTGTCTATTTGACAATCATTTTCATACTTTTCAGTACTATTGATCTAAAAGTTAATGCATTTTTATTTGATTATTTAATAATTTCTAACTTTACATACTTATTCCTTTGCTATTTATCTTTTAGAAATCCACAAAAGATTAATTCCTTCTTCGGTGCCTATATTGGTTTTATGATAGATCTTCATCAAAATATATTTTTTGGACTGCATGCTTCCTTATTTACATTGACGATCCTTATTATTAACTATAACTATTTCAGGTTAAGAATGTTTTCAGCACTGCAAATTACAATTGCCTTTAGTTTTTTTGTTGGCTTTTTCGTTGGCTTTAAGAGTATTTTACTTGCCACAATGAATTTTCAGTATTTAGTGGTTTTTTTGAGTTTCTTTTTTGCATTCATTTCGTATCTTTTAATACCAAGCATAGGAAAATTTCTAATTCAAAAAACAAATATTTAAAAGATGAATAATTCACTGGCATTAAGAATATTATTAATTATATTCACACCTCTTTTGGCCATTACATTATCGTATTTCTTATTCCTTTCAAAGCCAGATGTTTTTTCTAAAATCTTTGAAAGATATCAATATCAAGATTACTCCTTTAGCTTCGATGAGATTTCTACTAATAAGAATCCCTTATATCCTGAAATAATTTTTAAATACGCATCCCTTCAGAGTGAAACTAAAAATATTAAAATCAATGAGATTAAGATTGGTTTAAATCTTTTAGGATATTTTTTTGATAGTTACCAAAGAATTAATTATTTAAAAATAAATGCATCCCAAATTTTAACTGAAGACTATACATCTCTTCTCCCCAAAAATTCAGAAGATTTAAAAAATACTCTGTCAGGTCTTATAAGTGAAGGAAAAATAGAAGAACTTTTTTTTGAGTATATTGATGGAACTGAAATAAGAATAAATAATGAACTTCTACTTTCTGATATAGCCCTCAATATTGGAGCTGAAAGAATCCTTAATGCAGATAAGGCTTATGTAACAGCTAATTCAGAAGAAGTTAAAATAATACTAGAGAAAGGTTCTTATGAGAGTCTTCCTTTTGAAAAGATCTCTGGATTATTTGATATAAATTTAGGGGAGTTGAAATATATTTCCTATCATAACTCTATCAATGAATATGCCGAAGACATTCTTCCATTAGGCGTACTAAATTTTAAAAATGATATACAACTATTCACATCTGGTTTCGTTAACTTTAAGAATAATAAAAATAAAAACTTTGGTTTTATAAGCTTCCAAGATCTATCAGAAATTAAATATCTCGAGGACGGATTTAAAGTTAAAACTGACATATATATAGAGGACTTCAGTAATGTTTTCTCTCAAAATTTCATTTCTTTTAATGATCTTTCAATGAATCTTTACTTGTCAGGAAATGAAATTCAAAAATCATCCAGTATTAATTTCTTTACAGATTCTAAATCCGGTGTCGATCTCTCAGGATCTTTTAATGATGGAAATTTGCTATTAAATTTTAATAGTGAAAATCTCAAAGGATCACTAGCAAGAGATAAATCAAGTTTTTTCAGAGTTGACCTTTATGATTCAAACATAGATTTTGATTTTGGGGAATCAGAGGAAGAAGCTTTCATACTGCCAAATTTAAAGTTTAGAGTTACTGGAAAGAATATAATTTTTAATGGAGCAAAATTTGACTCCATAGATTTTTATTACCTAAAAAACGGTGAAGTCCTGACGTTAAATAATATTAATATAGAAAGTGATTTTCTTAAGATTTCTGATTATGAAAATGAACCAGCATATTTTTCAATTAATACCACTCAAGATTTCTATAAAATAAAAGGTTCTTATGAGTTTAATGATCTTAAGAACTCATTACAGCTTCAAAATTTCCCTCCTATTGATTATCTAAGATCAAATATAAATATTCAGTGGAATAATCTCTTAGAATTAAGAAATATTGAAGGTAACCTAGATTTTCTTGCAAAAGATTTTCAAATTAATCAAGACAATCCTAACTCTGCTTTACTAAATTTAGTTGGGTTATTAAATATTCAGTCTTTTTTTGACGGGTATGATGGCTCATCAACAGATGAATACATAAAGTTTAGAAGAGGAAGTGGGAGCATTATTTTTTCAAAAAAATATGGAAGAATTGTTGATGAATTTTCATTTGAAGCTGATTTTGGCAGCATGGATTGGAATGGATTTATTATTAAAGATGATTCCGGTTTCTTTAAAGAACTAGACTTGGAGCTTTCATTGAGGCTAAATTTACAAGAAAATATTCCTTGGTATGCAGCTATTTTTGGAGGTATTGGAATGGCTGCAGGAACAGCTATTATCGGAAATGTTTTTGAGGAACAATTAGAGGAAATATCAACAATAGAATATAAAGTCAATGGAGCTCTAAATTCACCTGACCTTGATAGATTATAAAAGGAATATTGTTGCGAGCCCGAGGAATGAAACAAATCCTACGACATCAGTCACAGTAGTGACTATAACACTCCCAGCAATAGCAGGATCCTGATTAAGTCTTCTTAAGATAATAGGTACAAATACTCCTGCAAAAACTGAGCTCAACAAATTAATTATCATTGCTGCAGCAATTAACAAAGCAAGAAGTAATTGATTAAACCAAAGATATGTAACTAAACTAATTATAAGAGATAAAACAATTCCGTTCAGTATTGATACTGCAAGCTCCCTTTTAAAAAGCCAACCAAGATTGGAGTTCGAGATTTGTTCTAAAGTAAGACCCCTTAAAACAATAGTTAAAGTTTGAGTCGCTGCAACTCCACCCATACTGGCAACTATCGGCATTAAAACTGCAAGATATACCACTTTTTCAATAGCATCCTGAAAAATATTTATGGCCAAAGCAGCAACAAATGCTGTAATAAGATTTAATCCTAACCAAATAATTCTTCGTCTTGCGGCTCTCGCTGGAGGCGAAAAAGTATCCTCAGCAATACCAGCCATGCTCAAAAAATTTTGATCAGCATCTTCAATAATTACATCAACTACATCATCGATTGTGATTCTCCCTATGAGCTCATTTTTATCATTAATAACTGCAGCAGAAATTAAATCATTTTGTTCAAAAAATCTTGATACTTCTTTATCAGACTCATTTACCTTGAAAGAGTGTGGCTCGGTATCCATAACATCAGATACCTTAAGATTTGGATCAGAGGATATAATCTTAGAAACTTTAAGTTCACCAATAAAATTATTATTTTTTGAAACAACAAATAACTTATCAGTATTTTTAGGAATGCTGCCAACTGATCTCAAATACTCAAGAACTAAATGGAGAGTTGAATCTTTTTGAACGCTGATAATATCATTATTAAGTAAGCCACCAGCTGAATCTTCGGGATATTCCAAAACTATTTCAACTCTTTGTCTATCAATTTTAGACATCATTGATAAGAGCGAGCTTTTTCTTTGTTCAGGAAGGTTTTGAAGAATATCTACCATCTCATCAAGCTCAAGATTTTGAACTAAATCTAGCAATTCTTCGTTTGATATTTCGTGAAATAAATCTTGTTGTATCTCTTCACCAAGTTCACTTAAAACTTCGGCTTCATTTGATTTATCAATTATTGACCATATTACTTTTCGATGTTCTGAAGGAGTTGATTCTAAGCAATGAGCTATTTCATGTGAGTCCATTTTAGAGAGAATTTTTTGAACTTGTCCAAACTTATCCTCAGACTTTTCATTTAGAATTTCAAATATTCTTTCTTGATTGTTGGTTTCCATTAATCAAAAACCCTACCAAAGTACTCCTCTTTAATTAAAGAACTATTGATCAGATAATTTTTTTCGCCTTTATCAAGTATTCTTCCATCTTTTATAACTATGGAATAATCACAAATATCAATGGTTTCTCTCAGATTATGGTCAGTAATTAAGATGCTTATACCTTTCTCTGAGAGCCTCTGTAGTACATTCTTTATATCTTCAATAGCCAAAGGATCTATTCCAGCAAATGGCTCATCTAAAAGAATTAACTTAGGTTTTGAAGCCAGACATCTTGCAATTTCAACTTTTCGTCTTTGTCCGCCAGATAAAACATATCCTAATGAATCTTCAATATCCATCAAACCAAATTCTTTTAGAGTTTGTGTATAGAAACTTTTGAGTTCTTCACTGTCCAAGAAATTCTTCTCGGCAACACCTAAGATATTTGATTTTACTGAAAGATTTCTAAATACAGATGGCTCTTGTGGAAGATAGCTCATTCCAACTGCTGCTCTTGAATGAGGAGGCATCTTTGTTATCTCTTTATCTTGAAGAAAAACTTTTCCACTATCTACTTTTATTAAGCCTAAAATTGAATAAAAGGTGGTTGTTTTTCCAGCCCCATTTGGACCCAAAAGCCCAACAATCTGACCTTTAGCTATATCAAATGAAATATCATCAATTATTAGATTGTTTTTAATTGATTTTGATAGATTTTTTACACTTAGAACACTCATATTAGTTAATTTGAAGCTCTCCCGAACTTATGTTGAATTTTACAAATTCACCCTTTATTCTGGATGAATCGCTCTCTAGTAAAGCATTTCCAGAAATAGTAATTTCATCTTCATTAATGATTATGATATTTGAAAAACCTTTAAAAGAATTTTCTTCACTTATTATTTTGAATTTAACTGGAGACCCTTTAATCTTTATTTGGTCCATACCTCTATCATACTCCGCAATTTCGCCAAATATCTCATATGAATTAGATTTAAAAATTATGTTGTTTTTGAACTCGATTTTATTCTCTTTGATTTCTATAATGTCAGAATAAATATCTATTTTTTCAGATATATCTAAGCTCATTTCAGCACTATAAACAAAGCCAGAAACAAAAATAATAAGGCATGAAAGAAATGTCTTTTGCATAAAAATTTAAAAACTAACAAGTGTATAATAATGCAATGTGGCGCTTAAAAAGAAATTTATTACTCACATTCTTATTTTTATCATCCTCAATTAATGCAGACATTAATAAGAATCCTTTTGAATTAATAGATGTTAAATCCCAAGAAATGGTTGTTGTTTTGACAAAAGAAAATGAATTATTCGTCACTAATCCAGAACTTTTCAAGGATAAGATAAAAAATATTTTTGAACCACTAATAGATTTTAATAGAGTCAGTGCCAGCGTTATGGGTAAAAAGTATTATTTGAGTGCAACAAAAGAGGAAAGAGATCAATTTATTGAAGTTTTTAAAATCTCGCTACTTGATACTTATGCAGAAACACTTGCACAATGGGATGATGCTCAGATAATCACAGATTTCTCTTATGATGAGAAAAAAAATAAGATAGTTAGCGTCAAACAAAACTTACTAACCACAAACAACATATATCCAATAATTTATAAGTTAAGAGAATATAAAAATGGCACCTACAAAATAGTGAATATAATAATTAATGGAATTAATTTAGGGCAAACCTTTCATAATCAATTTCAAGCACTAGCATTTGAAAAAAATGAAAATATTGCTGAAATAATTTCTGAATGGAAATCGGATGCTTTTATAGATGGATAATAACCAAATTAAAGAAATAATTGGATCTTATTTGGATGATATCACTGATATTTCTGTAAGTGGTCAGGATTGCAATTTCTCAATTAGAATTATTTCTGAGGACTTTAATAGTATGAGCGCCTTGGAGAGGCATAAAAGAATCATGAAGTTGTTTTCAGAATTACTTCAATCAGGTGAGCTGCATGCAATAAGTTTGGATTTAAAGGCACCAAGCGAGGTTTAGTTGGAAAAATTATTAATAAAAGGTGGAAAAAGTCTTTCAGGAGAAATCGACTGTTCAGGTGCTAAAAATGCTGCTTTACCTGTAATCGCTGCATCAATTCTCTCATCAGACGATATCACTCTTAAAAATCTACCTTACCTTCAGGACATTACCACCATGTTTGAGCTTATTGGCTCGATGGGTGCAGATATTTCTCTTGATGAGAAGATGAACTTTAAACTAAACACCTCAAATCTATCAAACCTTGAGGCAAGATATGAACTTGTAAAAACTATGCGAGCATCTATCCTAGTTTTAGGATCAATGGTAGCAAAATATGGGTATGCAAAGATTGCATTGCCTGGAGGCTGCGCCATTGGTAGCCGTCCTGTAAATTATCATTTGAATGCGCTTGAAAAACTTGGAGCAGAGATATCACTTAAAAGCGGGTATATAGAAGCTAAAGCAAAAAAACTTATTGGAGCTGAAATAGAATTTGAAGGTGTAACCGTAACAGGAACAGAGAATTTGATGATGGCTGCCTCATTAGCTGAGGGAGTTACAATTCTTACAAATGTTGCCAAAGAACCTGAAATATCTGATCTCGCAGATTTTTTGAACTCAATGGGAGCTAAGATCTCAGGAGCGGGAACGGATGAAATAAGAATTGAAGGAGTTGAAAAACTTAGCGGAACATCCTTCACGATTCCTGCGGACAGAATTGAAGCAGGAACATATCTTGTAGCAGCAGCTCTAACAAATGGAGAAATTACGATTAATAAAATAGACCCAAGTCGGATGGGCGCAATTATACAAACTCTTATGGAGGTAGGTGCTGTAATTGATTCAAATGAGAAATCTATTTCATTGGATATGACAAAAAATAATATTAAGCCAGTAGACATAGTTACTGCTCCATTTCCTGGATTTCCCACAGATATGCAGGCGCAATTTACTGTCCTTAATTGCATGGGAAAAGGAGAATCTCATGTAAAAGAGACAATCTTTGAAAATAGATTTATGCATGTTCAAGAACTAAATAGAATGGGCACAGATATTACAATTAATGGCACTACAGCAGTTATAAATGGAGTGAAATCTATTTCAGGTGCGCAAGTAATGGCAACTGATTTACGTGCATCAGCTAGCCTAATATTGGCTGGATTAGTCGCAAAGGGAGAAACTATAGTTGATAGAATCTATCACATTGATAGAGGTTATGAGAGGATTGAGGAGAAGCTATCTAATCTCGGTGCTGAAATAATGAGGCTTCCTAACTAGAGGCAGTAGTTTTAACAAGAACCTCTTTATTGCTATCTTTGCCATATATTTCAAACAAGATCTCATCGCCTGGAAGAGTTAACTTAAGAGCATTTGTAAGATTGTTCCAGGTAGCCGGCAATTCATTTATTTTTAAAATAATATCACCTTCAGAAATAGCATTCATTTCAAGAGGATTTTTAAGATTAGTCTTATTATCAATTTTAATAATACTCAAAGCGGGCATTAAATTATTATCTAAATTTAGTCTTATTTGCCTTACTTGGAAATCTCCTATCCACGAGTTCCTTACCTTTCCAAATTTAATAAGTTCAGAAGCAACTTGGATTACTTTCTCAGATGGAATTGCAAAACCAATACCTGAGTAGGTTCCTGTTTTAGAATATATACTAGAATTTATTCCAATTAAATTTCCTTTCTCATTCAGCAAAGCTCCCCCAGAATTCCCTGGATTTATAGCTGCATCGGTTTGAAGCAACTCAAGATATGGATTCCCATAATCTCTTCCAGTTGCACTAATAATGCCACTTGTAACCGTTTTACCAACCCCAAATGGATTACCAATTGCAAGAACTTCATCACCCACTTTAATGTTATTTGATTCAGCTGATTCAATCGGGTTTAAATCTTCAAAGCCATTAATTTTTAATACAGCAATATCTGAATACTTATCAGCTCCTATCAAAATTGCTTCTGTTAACTCTCCGTCGTTAAATTCAACAAAAACTGACGATGCATTATTTAAGATATGAGTATTTGTGACAATATGACCTTCTTTAGAAAATATTACTCCAGAACCAACAGCATTTCTATTTCTATTAATTCCTCTATTACTAATAAAAATGTTAACTACTGAAGAAAGAGCTTTTTCAGCGGCAAATGATAAGTTTTCATCTGAACCTTTCTTATATCCAAACTCGAATGAAACTAAGGCAACAAATAAAGCAATTATTATGCCACTAATGATAAACTTGTAATTTCTCATTTTCCAAATATGTATCAATCTATTTTAAAGAAGTTTTTAAAAGATGACATTCATTTAAATGATGAACAGCAACAATTTCTTAAAGTTATTGAAAAAAATCTCCCAAGAAAACCTTCTTTCCTAAATTATTTTAGGAAACAGTTAAAAAATGGATGTTATGTCTATGGCGATGTTGGAAGGGGCAAAACAATGATTTTAAGCTCAATTTTTAATGAAATTACAAATAAAAAACTTTCTTATCATTACATAGAATTTATGAGATTTATTCATGGAGAGCTTGAGTTATTTAAAAATACAAAAGACCCACTATTAAAGATTGCAAAAAAAATATCTTCTAATTACGAAGTAATATTTATTGATGAATTCCAAATTGAGGATGTCTCAGACGCAATGATAGTTGGAAAGCTTTTAAATTTATTGTCGAATATGAATGTATTTTTAATGCTTACATCTAATGCAGATATCGATAGCTTGTACAAAAATGGATTGCAACGCGATAAATTCATAAAACAGATGCAACAACTTGGGAAAAACTTTATTCTTTATGAATTTACTGGAGATAAAGACTACAGATTAAGAAATATTGATTTAAATTCCTCTCAAAATATAAAAGAAACTAACGATGAGTTAATTTTTGAGTTCATAAAGAAAAATTTTAACTTTATTGGGGATCTAAAAAAAGAATTTTTAATAAATGATAGAAAATTCTCATGTAAAGGTTCGACTAAAGATTTCATTTGGCTTTCATATAAAGATTTTTTTAAACAAAATTTAGCAATCTCTGATTTTTTAGCTATATGTAAAAACTTTGAGTGGTTTTTCATTGATGATTTTGAACAATATGATGATTACGGTAAAGATGTAATTAGAAGATTTATTGGCTTTATAGACATTGCATATATTGAAAAAGTTAAAATAAAGTTCTTCATTAACAATGAAGATATAAGAAACCTATATAAAGGTAAGGAACTTATTTTTTTATGGGATAGGACGCTGAGCAGATTAGAAGAAATGCGATATATTAATAAATAAATAAATCATAAAAATTATTGATTAAATAACGCTTAACCTTTAATATTCATCCACACAAAATTGATATGAAAACATTTAGTTTAAAAAATACCGAAGTTTCGAGAGATTGGGTTATTTTTGACGCCTCTGATAAGGTTCTAGGTCGTTTTGCAACGAAAATTGCTGACAAATTAAGAGGAAAAGATAAACCTACTTTTACACCTCATGTTGATGGGGGTGATTTTGTAGTTGTAATTAATGCAGAAAAGTTAAAAGTTACTGGTAATAAAGCTGATCAAAAGAAATATTATAAGCATTCTTTGTACCCTGGAGGTTTAAAAGAAAAATCATATAAAGAGGTACTTGAAAATAATCCTGAGAGAATCATTGAAAATGCTGTGAAAGGAATGTTACCCAAAAATAAATTAGGTAAGTCAATGATAAAAAAATTAAAAGTTTATCGAGGAGCAGAGCATCCTCATCAATCACAGAATCCTAGTGAATGGAATCCTAAATTATGAGCACTGAAAGATTGTATGCAACAGGAAGAAGAAAAACATCTTCTGCAAGAATTTATCTGTCACAGGGGCAGGGAGCAATAAGAGTTAACAATAAAGAATTATCAGAATATTTTGGACGACAGGTTGCTCAAATGCTTGTTAAACAACCTTTGGAGCTTTGTAATCTAGTAGATAAAGTTGATATTGATGCAAAAGTTAAGGGCGGAGGTAGTTTTGGACAAGCCGGGGCGATAAGGCATGGTATATCTAGAGCCCTCTTACTATTTGATGAGGAATTAAGGCCACAGCTCAAAAAAGCTGGCTTTCTGACTCGAGATTCAAGAAAAGTTGAGCGGAAAAAACCTGGTCTTAAGAAGGCAAGAAAAAGCTCACAATTTTCAAAAAGATAAAGCAATTTTTTTCTCAATATGTACTTCCATTATGTACATTTTTGTATTATATTGTGCGTACTTTATTAATATACATAAGGAAGTATATGGGTACAAATATTGAGGATTTTATTGATTTTAAAGCCTTTTCTGGTCTTTTTTTTAGCATATACTCGTTATTTGTGGTTTCAAAAATTAATCCCATGGGTACTTATTCATTTATTCGTGGGTACAAATCAATTTTTCATCACAATTTCTACCAAATTAACCAATAAAAAGTAAAAATAATGTCTGAAACTGCTGAAAAATATCTTACTCTTAGAGGTGCAAATAGCGATATCTATTTTTTTCAAAAAAGAGTTAGTGAAAGGGTTGCCAGTATTATTGGAACGAATTTTGTTAAAACCTCGTTAAAAACTAAGGTTCTAGATGAAGCAATATCAAGCAGAGATATGCTCATTAATGCTCTAAACGAGCTTGAAAACACAGATATTTCTGATATTGGAGAACATTTTCTTAATGTCTTTGAAGATTTTGGTATTTCAGCAAAACCTTCAGATATAGATGATGAAATACCCTCTGATAGTGCTGATCAAGGCAGAAGAAAGGTGTTAATTGGTTTAACAGCAGGTTTTGCAGCGGCTGGTGTTGGTTTTGCAGCTACTCCCTTCATTACTGCCTGGAATCCCAGCGCAAGAGCTAAAGCAATTGGTTCAGCAGTTAAGGTTGATGTTTCAAAAATGATGATTGGACAACAAATACAGGTTTCTTGGAGAAAACAGCCAATTTTAATAATAAGACACTCTCAATCTGCTTTGTCAGGCTTAAGTGCAGTTACTTCTAAATTAGCAGACCCAAATTCTGATAATATTGATGAACCATATAAAAATATTAATTCTACAAGATCTTTAAGTTCAGAATATTCAGTATTATCAGGTGTTTGCACCCATTTAGGTTGTTCGCCAAAATACTATCCAGAAGTAGAGCCAAAGCCCTGGGATTCTACCTGGGCAGGTGGTTTTTTCTGTCCATGTCATGGGTCAATGTTTGATCTCGTTGGAAGAGTTTATAAGGGTGTTCCTGCCCCCACTAATTTAACAGTACCACCTCACTTTTTTGAGGGGAGTGTTTTAACAATCGGAGAAGAAGGATAATGGTTACAAAGGTTTTAAATTGGATTAATTACAGATTACCAATTGTTAACACATTTGAAAGGCATCTTTCGAAGCATCCCGTACCAAAGAAAGTTAATTTCTGGTACTTATTTGGTGCTTTGGCCTCAATAGTCTTAATACTTCAAATTGTGACTGGAATATGGTTAATGATGCCTTATTCCAACACTGAAGAAGGTGCATTCGCTTCAATTGAGTACATTATGAGAGATGTTGATTACGGTTGGATTATTCGATATATGCATACTACGGGTGCATCTATGTTTTTTGCAATAGTTTATCTCCACATGTTCCGAGGCCTTCTTTATGGGTCTTATAAAAAACCAAAAGAGCTTGTTTGGATCTTTGGTATGACTATATACCTGGTGATGATGGCTGAAGGTTTTTTAGGATATGTTCTTCCTTATGGGCAAATGTCATATTGGGGAGCTCAAGTTATTATTTCCCTATTTGGTGCTATACCTTACATAGGTGAATCATTAGAAGTTTGGGTAAGAGGCGATTACTATATTTCTGGAATAACAATTTCAAGATTTTTTGCTCTTCATGTTGTTGCACTCCCACTTATTTTGATTGCTCTTGTTTTTCTTCATTTGGTTGCACTTCATGAGGTAGGAGCTGGAAATCCTGAAGGTGTCGATATTGAAGAGTTTATTGATGAGGATGGAGTTCCTCTGGATAGTGTTCCATTCTTTCCATATAAAGTTCTAAGCGCAATGCCGGCTATTGGAGTTTTTGGTCTGGTTTTCTGTATTATTATGTTTTTCTTTCCTGAAGGTGGCGGATATTTCTTAGAATTAGCTAATTTTGAGGAAGCAAATCCACTAGTAACACCAGAGCATATAGCGCCTGTTTGGTACTATGCACCTTATTACACAATGCTTAGAGCTATACCCGATCCTTTGGGAGGCCTAATAGTTATGGCTGCAGCAGTTGCAATTTTATTTGTTGTTCCGTGGCTCGATAGAAGCAATGTAGCTTCAATTAGGTATAAAGGTATTTTAAGTAAAATAGCTATAGTATTATTTGTCGTGAGTTTCATAACTCTTGGATATTTAGGTACTGTGACAGTCACTGAAACTGGAAAAATAATGTCAGTGATATGTACTGTAATGTATTTTTCCTTTTTCCTTTTGATGCCCATTTATACAAGTATTGAAAAAACCTATGAGGTACCAGAAAGATTGTGATTAAGACATTTCTTGTAATTAGTTTTGTATCTTTATTCTTCTCACCCTCTTTGAATTCAGCTGAGGGAGGACCTTGCAAAGACTACGGCCCTTGTGACCAATTTAAACCGGATCTAAACAATATGGCCTCTTTACAAAGAGGCGTTGGGACTTTTATGAAGTATTGCTATAGCTGTCATTCATTGAAATATTCTAGATGGGGCAGAGTTGCAAATGATCTTCAGATACCGGAGGATATTTTCTTTGAATACCTAGTTCCAGACAAGGATGCTGGCCCATATGATTTAATGGTCGCACCAATACATGAATTAGCAATTGATAATGCTCCTCCTGACCTAACATTGGTAGCAAGGAAAAGAACTTCAAGCTGGGTATATACCTACTTAAGAGCTTTTTATGATGATACTTCTACAGCTTATGGATCTAATAATTTAGTTTATCCTGGAGTAAATATGCCTAATATTTTGGCTCAAATTCAAGGTAGCCAAAAGCTTGGGTGTAAAGATGTGCCTGTATTGGCAAAAAATGGCGGCGAAAAAAGAGATGAATTTGGAAAAACTATTACCAAAGAAAAATGTGGTTATCTTAAGCATCAAGATGGCTCAGGTCTTCTAAATGTTGAAGAGTTTGACGAATTTATATATGATCTCACAAATTTTTTGACTTATGTAGGTGAGCCAAGCAGGGCAGAAAGAGAAAGGATGGGAGTGTATGCGATAATATTCTTTATTATATTTACATTTCTTTCTGCGCTTCTCTACAGAGAATATCAAAAAGACTATCACTAGGAGAATTTCAATATGATTTTATATTCAGAAAGAGACAATCATTATAGTCACAGAGTAAGAATAGTTTTGGCCGAGAAAGACATTGCTTGTGAAATTAGAGAATTTGATATTGAAGAGGCACCTGATGACATATTGTCCGTCAGTCCTTATCACAAACTACCAATTCTTATTGATAGAGACTTAGCTTTATATGACACATCTGTGATGATGGAATATCTTGACGAAAGATTTCCACACCCTCCATTACTACCTGTTTATCCAGTAGCAAGAGCAAATTGTAGAGAGCTCATGTTGAGGATAGATAGAGAGTGGTGCCCATTAGTCGATTCGATTATTTCTGGAAAACTAAGAAAAGCAAATGAGAAAAAGGCTAAAGAAGAGCTTATACAAGAACTTGCAACCATATCACCTATATTCAAGGAATTTCCATTTTTTATGAACGAGGATTTCACTTTGGTAGATTGCTATCTTGCACCAATTATGTGGAGACTAACTTCAATGGGTATAAATCTTCCATATAATAAACAACTTAAACCTTTATTAGATTATCAAAATAAGATTTTTGAGAGACCTGGTTTTATTGACAGCCTAACAACAATTGAAAAGGATCTTAGAGCAGATTAAATCTTCCAAGATTATCAATTTTTACCAATTGCATACTCATATCAGAGCAAGTATTTTGTGAATATCGAATATTTGCAAACTTACCTTCTATTATCTGAGAATTACCATTATTTTTTTGAATTGCAGAAATAATAATTAGATCTTGCAAAAACGATAGTTTTGATAATTCATCTAGATTGGTTGAATCATTTCTTATAAAAGAATTGGGAACTGTCAGAATGACATCAGAAAAGTCTAGCAGTTTCTTTCTATCCTCAATTTTAGTCACCGATTGAGAAGATGCATAGATTTCTTTATCAAGAATATAGTTAAACTTAAGTGAAGGAACAAAATTCTTTGATTGATCATATTCAGCAATGATATAAATTCTCTCGAAATCTTTTCTTGGTCGAGGTACAAAGTTCAGATCTTCTTCCTGGATTAATCTACTGATTAAATTAGATCTACTATAACTGCCTGATAACTCAAATACTTCTTTAACAAGATCATCATAATTGCTATCAAGCTTAAAAATCCTAACACCAGGATAGTTCTTTTGAATGACTTCTGCTTGATAACTAAAATTTTCATTATAGAAAACAAAAACGCCTTCATTTCTTTGGAGTTCAAATAAATATTTCTTTGTAATCTCCTCTAAATAAGTATTTGCTGTTTTACAAAAGTATTCAAATTTCTGATCAAGAAAATTGTTGGATATAAAGAGGGTTTCATTATCTATTTTATCAACAAAACTAATTTTTATTCTTGAATCAAGGGAAACAATTGATTTAATGACAAGTTTTTTAACATTCTCATTAGCATTAATTTTTATTTCAACATTACCAATATCACTAAGCAAATCATTAAGCTGATCTTCTTCTGATACATCAACTAATTGCGTTGAAGAGCAGCTAAGAAAAAATAAGCAAATACAGCTTATAATTAATAAATTGTTGAGATTTTTAGGTTTCACTTATGATTTATTTAGTTTGCACTCCAATAGGTAATTTAAATGATATTTCTCTAAGGTCAATAGAAATACTTAATAGCAGCGATCTCATATATGCTGAAGACACTAGAAGAGCAAAAAAAATTTTTGATAAGTTTAAAATTAAGAAGAAAAGCTTCTCTTTCAATGATCATAATGAGGGAGTTAAAACAAAACATATTATCCAGGAGGCAAAAGCAGGAAAAACAATATCTGTGATCTCGGATGCTGGCGCTCCACTCATATCTGATCCCGGACACTTGCTAGTTTCTGAGTGCATTAGAGAAAATATTGAATTTTCTGTTATTCCAGGCCCATCTTCAGTTATAAATTCATTATTATTGTCAGGACTTAGGACAGATAAGTTTATGTTTTTTGGATTTATTCCAAGGAAAGATTCTGAAAGAAAAAAACTTTTCAAGAAAAATTTAAGAAATGATTCAACAATGGTTTTTTTTGAGTCTCCTAAAAGACTAATCAAAACATTATCAGTAATGAAAGAGACTTTTTTACCATCTAGACAAGTTGTCATTTGTAGAGAAATGACAAAATTACATGAAGAAGTAATCAGGGGCTCAATTGCAGAAATTCTTAAAAAAGTTTCTACTCTGGGCATTAAGGGGGAGGTGTGTCTATTAGTTGAGGGAGAAAAAGATATTGATAATTCTCAAGTAAATTTAAATGAAGACATAAAAAAAGTAGTATTGCAAAAGTTGTCACCTAGTGAAGCAGCAAAGCTTTTGAGTTTAATTACTAAACAAAATAAAAGAGAACTTTATAAGTGGCTTACTGAAAAAAGTTGAAGAAAAGTTTTTTTTACATAAAATGTAATCGAGTTGGTCGGATGATCGCTGGAAATCCAGAGGAAAGTCCGGACTTCGTGAGCAAAGCGCCAGGTAACTCCTGGGAGACGTGAGTCTACGGAAAGTGCAGCAGAAAATATACCGCCTTAGGGTAAGGGTGAAAAGGTAGGGTAAGAGCTTACCGCATAAATGGTAACATTTATGGCATTGCAAACCCCGCTTGAAGCAAGACCAAATAGAAGCTCAATAGGAATGCTCATCCTGAGCTTGGGTAGGTCGCTAGAGTATTATGGCAACATAATATCGAGATAGATGATCATCTTGAACAGAATCCGGCTTATAGACCAACTCATATCTTTATAAAAAAGTGTTATAAAGTGCGTTAAAAGTATTGTAAAGTGTGTAAATACTTTATAATATGTAATGATGTTTGGCTTTAATAACATTTCCATAGATAAAAAGAGCAGGTTTTCATTTCCTGCCAAATACAGAGATGCCTTTATTGATTCAAATGAAAGCCAGATAGTAATTACCAAAGACCCGCAATATCCAGCACTTAAAGTCTATCTAGGAACTGAATGGGTCTTAATTTCCGAAAAGTTATCTTCTTTACAAGGGCTAGATCCTGTAGTGAGAAATCTTCAATGGACAATTCTTGGTAATGCTAGTGTTTGTGACTTTGAACCCAAAGGAAGGATGCAAGTTTTAATTCCTTCTGACCTCAAAAGATATGCACAAATAGAGGATGCAAACAGAATATGTTTGATTGGAATGGGTAATAAGTTTGAAATTTGGAATCAAGAAAATTGGGAGCAAAGACAGACTGGAGGAAGTCTTGCAACAGAGATCCTAGATATAGTTCTTCCAGAATCAATTAAAGATATGAGCTTTTAGGGGAGATGAAATGAATTGGGAAGTTGTAAATGATATCGATCAAGCAAAAATAAAAGTTATTGGGGTGGGTGGTGCCGGAGGCAATGCAGTGATCCACATGATGAATCACAAAATCCAAGGTGTTGAATTTATATGCGCTAATACAGATTCACAAGCCTTAGAGAATGCTAAGGGCGCCACTATTTTAAAACTTGGTGGTGGAATGACTAAAGGACTTGGGGCAGGAGCAAACCCCGAAGTTGGAAGGCAAGCTGCAGAAAGAGATCGAGAGGCTATAGAACAACTTCTTCATGGTTCAGATATGATATTTATAACTGCTGGAATGGGTGGTGGAACTGGCACTGGAGCTGCTCCCGTAATTGCATCAATAGCAAAAGAACTAGGTGCTCTAACTGTTGCGGTGGTAACAAAGCCATTTAAATTTGAAGGTAAGCCCAGAATGAGCTCTGCTGAGAAAGGTTTAGCTGCTTTAGTTGAAGAAGTTGACAGTCTGATAACGATTCCCAATCAGAAATTAATAGATGTTCTTGGAGCAAATACACCGATTCCAGAGGCTTTTGCACAAGCAGATGATGTTTTAAAGGGAGCTGTTCAAGGTATTTCAGATATCATTATGAAACCAGGACTCATCAATGTTGACTATGCTGATGTCAAAACAGTTATGTCAGAAAAAGGAATAGCAATGATGGGTACTGGAAGATCAAACACAAAAGATCGTGGAAGAGATGCAGCAGAGTTAGCTGTAGGAAGTGAGCTGCTTGAAGATATAAACCTTAAGGATGCTAGAGGCGTTCTTGTAAATATTTCTGCCAAAGATCCAACGATGGGAGATTTTACTGAGGTAAGTGAAGTTGTTGAGGAGTTTACTGCCGATGATGCAACATGCATCTATGGGCTCGTAATTGACCCTTCTCTTAAAGATGAGCTCATGGTTACAATTGTAGCAACTGGAGTTAACCAAAAATCTCCAAAGCTGGCTATCGATAACAAGCCACGAGCATCTATCAAACTTTCACCTGTTGGATTAGATAAAGATCTTACAAATAAAGAAGTTCAACAAGTTGGTACATCGTCTGCAGAGGCAATTGATTTCCTCGATGTACCAACTTTTATGAGAAAGCAAGTAGACTAAAAAATGCTTCATTCTCCAGTATTGCTGGAAGAATCAATTGATTATTTAATCACAAATACTTCCGGAAAATATATTGATGCAACCTTTGGGCGAGGGGGGCATTCCAAAAAGATATTAGAATCTATTTCTAAAGATGGAAGGCTGCTTGCCATTGATAAAGATTTAGAAGCTATTAGATTTGCTCAGAAAAATTTTAAAGAAAAAAATTTTTCTATTAAACATGCAGGCTTTGAGAATTTAGATATGTTATGCCCTTCTGAAGAAGCTGATGGCATCTTATTTGATTTTGGGCTTTGCTCAACTCACTACGATGACTCATCAAGAGGCTTTAGTTTTAATGAAGCTGGACCACTTGATATGCGAATTGATACTACGCAATCAAAAAAACTAGAGGATTTATTTCAAGACATAGATGCTCAGACTCTTGCAAATATTATTTTTAAATATGGAGAAGAGAAAGAAGCAAGAAAAATTTCAGGAGCAATTATTGATTCATATAAGAGAGGAAAAATTTTAAATACTCTAGATTTAGCTGAAATCATTAAAAAAACTAAAACGCAATCACCAAAAAAAATTCATCCTGCAACCAAAACTTTTCAGGCTTTGAGGATTTTTTTAAATGATGAAATTAATAATTTAGAAATCGGACTTAGAAAATCAAAAGATTTGATAAAAACTGGTGGAAGAGTAGTTTGCATAAGCTTTCATTCCCTTGAGGATAGATCAGTAAAACAAACATTTGCTCCAAAGAAGATTAGTTATCCAAAAGAAATACCTCTGAACAATAGAGTTATAAAAGATTTTAAAATAGTAGCAAAAAAAATTAGGCCAAGTATTGATGAGCTTCAAAGAAATAAAAGATCTAGAAGTGCAATTATGAGAGTTTTTGAGAAAATATAGTGAAAAATTATTTCTTGCCAATAATTTTTTTTCAATTGGTAATAATTACATATTTATCTTTTATTCTTGTTGATGTCAGATGGGAAATTAGATCAAGCTTCAAGGTGCAAGAAGCGCTTGTTGCACAAAATCAAGAATTAGAAAATCTCTATTACCAACTTTTAACAGAGGAATTCTTCCTTAACTCTCCCGCGAGGATTGAAAAAAAGGCTAAAGAGGATCTTGGGATGATAAAAGTGAGGCCAAAGAAAGTGAAATGAATATTTACTATAAAAATTGGAGGCTTTTTTTAATTTTTTTATTTCTTTTCTTTTCAATATTATCAATCTTGGTGAGAATAATTTATGTTCAAGTTGAGCAAGGTAATTTTCTTCTTCAAAAAGGGAATAATCAGAACAGTTCAGAAAGGATTATAGAATTCAAGCGTGGATCGATCTTTGATAAAAATGGCATTCCTTTGGCAATAAGTATCACAGGCTTTGATTTATTTGCATTGAGTGGTTTAAAGCAAGATGATTTTTTAAGAATCCAAAACATTATCAATCTTGAAGGCTTGAAATATGAAAACTTTGATAAAAAATCACTCATTAAGAAGTCATTATCTTTTGATGAGATGCGAAAGATTAGATCTCTTAAAATAGATAGATTGGAGCTTGAAAAAAATTATAAACGTCATTATCCCCTTGGAGAGCAAGTTGCTCCTTTAGTAGGATTTTCTGGAAAAGATGGATATGGTTTAGAGGGCCTGGAAAAAAGCTATAACGCAATCTTAACTGGAAAACCTCTCAGAGAAAAAGTTCTTAAAGATGGAGCTAGAAGCGCTATAGAAAGACTAGAAATCTTAGAATTTGGTGAGAAATCAAAGGATATTTATCTTACGATAGACAGCAATATTCAATATATTGCATATAAGTATCTCGTTGAAGCAATAAAAAATAATGATGGCACCGCTGGGACAGTTATTATCCTAGATAATTCTGCAAAAGAAGTATTAGCACTTGCCAGCTATCCTTCTTATAACCCAAACAATCCTATGAGAAGCATAAAAAAGAATAGGGCATTTTTGGAAAGTTATGAGCCAGGATCAATTGTTAAGCCTCTAGCTCTAGCAGGAGCTATTGAAAATAATCTTATTGATATCGATACTGAGATGGAGCTACCAATTAAAATTGATATAGGTGGCAATATAATTAATGACAGAAAAAAGTATGGAAAACTAAAGGCATTTGAAGTTATCAAAGAATCAAGTCAAGTAGGTGCAACCCAAATTTCATTTCTCTTGGGAGCAGATAGATTGATTGAAAATTATAAAAAATTTGGGTTTTCAAAACCCGTGAATATTAATTTTCCATCAACCTCATTCGGAGAAATTAATACAAGAGATGAAATTTCTGACATTGAGATAGCAACACTTGGTTATGGTTATGGATTAACTGCTACCCCATTTCAAATATCTCAAGCATATGCAATCTTTGCGAATCATGGCTTTTACTATGATTTCAGAATAATAAAAGATGATGAGTATCCAATATTTTCTGAGCAAGTAATTAGCGAATCAACTGCCAAAAATATTTTATTTGCAATGACAGAAGTTGTTGAAAATGGAACAGGAATTCTAGCTAAGTCAGAAAATTATGATGTTAGTGGTAAAACTGGAACAACAGAAAAGCTTAGAGATGGCAATTATAAAAGCTCATCATACACTGCTTCTTTTATTGGTATAGGTCCCAATCCATCCAATAATTTAACAATATTTGTAAATATTGATGGTCTTGGATCTCAGAAATACTCAGGTGGATCTGTTGCAGCTCCGCTATTTAAAAATATTTCAAATGATGTTTTCGCTTATATGGGATATTTTAATAAATGAAAACTTTAAGAGACTTAAATGTCAACCTCAATGAAGATATTCCCATATCAGGATTATCTTGCTCATCAAAATTAATTGAAAAAAACCACTGCTTTATCGCACTTCAAGGCTTGAAATCACATGGTCTAGATTTCATTGATGAAGCGATTGCTAATGGAGCAAGCTGCATCTTACATAACAAAAGCAATTATGATCAAAAGCAAAAGGTACCTTGTTTTTATATTAAAAATTTACATGAGAGACAAAAAGATATACTTCTCAACTTTTACAACATTTGTGAAGAGAACTTAAAGTTTCTGATGTTCACTGGAACAAATGGAAAGACTTCAACAGCACATTTTACTTACCAAATTCTTCAAAGAGCAAATAAAGATGCAATTCTTGTAGGAACATTGGGAATTGAAAGCAGAACAAGTTTTCAAGAAACAAATACAACTACTCCTAACCTATTTGAGCTATTTGAATTTATTTCCAAAGAAACATATTTAAATGATCTCTATATTTGTATTGAAGCTTCTTCCCATGGTCTAGAGCAAAATAGATTGATTGGTTTGGGGGTGGAAACAAGAGCTATCCTAAATATTGAAAAAGATCATTTAGATTTCCATAAAAACATCGAAAGCTATGTTGCTTCAAAACTTAAGATTTTAAATTTTCCTTCACAAAACAAAATTATTTTGAATGGAGATTGTGAGACCTCTTCTTCACTAATAAGTAATCAATTAAGAGATCATGATAAATGCATTATAAGTAACACAGATAGAAGAGCGGATTACTTTTTTTCAATCGTAAAAATTGATAAATCAAGCAGTATGTTTAAATTAACAATTGATAGAGAATGCATAGATTTAAAAGTAAATTTTTTCCAAAAATATAATATCTATAACTTAATATTTGCAATAGCAGCCACAAACCAGATTGAAAAAAATACTTTTTTGAAAAAAGACATTATCGAATCACTTATTCTTCCAAAGGGAAGGGCAAAAATGATCACAAAGAAAAAGAAAAATATTTTAGTTGATTATGCTCATAATTTAGGTGGCATGAAAGCTGTTATTAAATCGGTCTCAAATATTTATGAAAATTTAGTTATCGTTTATGGTTGTGGAGGAGAAAGAGATAATTCTGATAGAGAAAGGATGATGCAATTTGCTTCTAATAATTCAAGAAAAGTTATATTTACTTCTGATAACAGCAAAAGTGAGAGTTTCCAGTCAATTTTGGATGATTCTAAAAAAGATCACGAGTATAGTAATTTAATTGTTGAACCAGATAGGAAGCAGGCAATAAAACTTGGTTTGGAGTTAATTAAAGAAAATGAAATCTTATTAATTCTTGGAAAAGGACACGAAGAATTTCAAGAAATAAAAGGAACTAAAATACCTTTTAATGATCAAAAGGTAGTGGAGCAAATTTTATGAAATATTTTATATTTTTTCTGATATCTTTCTCAACATTCTCCTTTTCTGAGAAAAAAATTATCTGTGAGCTGGATGGATCATTTTCTGTAACCTATAGGGATATTTCAAAAACAGTTATATCGGAAGGCTTAGATTTTTTTAAGAACTTAGCAACTCAGACTCAACAATCTATTTTTCTTATTAACAAAGCAAAAACAAACTTTGATAAAGATGATTGGCAAAAAGAGTCTTTGCAAGTTGTTCAGTATTGGGAAATCGATGATAGTGATAATCTTCTTAAGCTTAATTATACTTTTGATCCATCACCAATTTGGATAAATCCAAAAGCTAACTGGAGCAAAAAGATTACAGAAAACGGAATTGAAGTAATATCATCAATGAGTTTGGGGGATGAGCATCCGCTATTTGAGAACTATACGGTTGAATATTATGGTATTTCGAATTCAATAAATTGGTATACAGGTAAAGGAAGAATTTTTGGTGATATTTGGCTTAAGAGTAAAGATGGTGGAAAAAATAAAAATCCTAAACTAGAAATCCTAGCAAAAGGCAATTGCTCAAGGAAAGAAAGAAAATTTTAATGAAATTTATTTCTAGCACAAATGACGTAAGAAATTATCTTGGCTTACAATCAAGAAAAAATATTAAGTTCAAAAATATTTCTATTGATACGAGAACCATAAAAAAAGACTCACTATTTATTGCTTTAAAAGGACCAAACTTTGATGGAAATAAATTTATTGAAAAAGCATTTTCTCTCGGGGCGAAAGCCGTTTTATGTTCAGATAAATCTTATAAAAAAAGAACTAATGTTATCTATGTTTCAAGTGTAAGAAGTGCTCTTTTAAAAATTTCATCAAAAATTGCATCTAATTTTCAAGGTAAGAAGATATTAATAACAGGAAGTAATGGAAAAACATCTACAACAAGAATTATTTCAAGATCTCTTCCTAAATGCTCTTCAACTATAAAAAATTATAATAATGAGATTGGTCTTCCTGTAAGTCTAATGTCTGCAAATAAAGATAGTAAGTATATTGTTCTAGAGGCTGGAGCAGCCAAAAAAGGAGATATTGAATACCTTTCAAAAATAGTAAAACCTGATATTGGAATAATTACAAATATTGGAAATTCTCATTTAGAAAAACTTAAGAATGTTGAAGGTGTTTTCAAAGTAAAATCTGAGCTTATAAAGAATATCCGCAAAGGTGGCACCTTAATAGTCCCAAATGATAAAAAATTTCTTCATAGATGGAAAAAAATGGCAAATGGAATAAAGGTACTCCCTGTTCCTGAAAAATTTATTGCAGCTAATGAAAAAATTTTAAGTGCTAAAAAGATAATGACTTTTGATATTATTGAAAATATTGCGGACAAGAAAAAACCGAAAATCATACCTATTTCATCATCACTTTTGGGAAGACATAATATTCAAAATATTTTGGTATGTTACACATGTTTAAATGATCTTAGAGAGAGCGCTTCTATGATGCATAAGTCCCTCAAAAATATGTCTAGCTCTATCTCTAGACAGCAAATCTTTTCGTGGAAAAATAAATCAATTTTGATCGATGATACTTATAATGCTAACCCAGAATCAGTTAAAAGAAGTTTAGATGTTTTATCAGAATTTTCAGGTAGAAAAATCTTTATTTTTGGCGATATGTTTGAGTTGGGTAGGTTTAGAAAAAAACACCATATTGACGTTGGCTTATATGCACATAAAGCTAAGATTGATAAGCTTATAACGTTTGGAGAGCTTTCAAAGCTAGCATCTAAAAGATTCCAAAAAAAATCCTATAATTTTAATGATGAAAACGAGCTAAAAGAATTTTTGGTTAATTTTATTAAAAAGAATGATATTGTTTTAATAAAAGGATCAAGAGGAATGAAGATGGAGAGATTTATATAATGTTTGAATACTTAGGAACCATTCTTGTTGATGTTGACCCTGGTTTTGATGTTCTAAGATATCTAACAGTCAGAACAATAGGAGGAACAGTTACAGCATTATTATTAACTATATTTTTGGGCCCAAAATTGATTAACTGGCTTTCAAAAATGCAATTTAAACAATTTGGGGTTGAGAGAGGTCCTGATTCTCATAAAGAAAAGTCTGGCACTCCAACCATGGGCGGACTTTTAATAATTTCTTCTTTACTTATATCCACATTATTGTGGACAGACTTAGGCAATAGATATGTTTGGGTATGCTTATTTATAACCTTAGGATTTACGGTCATAGGCTTTCTAGATGACTTTTATAAAATAAAACACAGAGACTCAAAGGGTTTATCAGGAAGGCTAAAACTTTTTACTCAAACTTTAGTTTCTGTTACCGCTGTTAGTTTTTTATACTTTACCGCTGAGGATTCAGCTGAAATATCATTAATACTTCTCTTTAATAAAGACTGGATATTTGAAATGAGCATGCTTGCATTTATTTTGTTTGGCTCTTTTGTAATTGTTGGATCTTCAAATGCAGTAAATTTGACAGATGGTCTTGATGGCTTGGCAATATTGCCAACAATCTTAATAGCAGGTGGCCTTGGATTAATAGCTTATGCAATGGGTAACCAATTAATTGCAGAGTACTTGTTTATACCCCATTTAAAAATTGCTGGAGAGCTAATCGTATTTTGTGGAGCTCTCATTGGATCTGGTATAGGTTTCTTGTGGTATAACTCATACCCTGCAGAGGTTTTTATGGGCGATGTAGGATCACTTACTCTTGGTGCAATTTTAGGAGTTCTTGCTGTAATTTTGAGACATGAAATAGTCTATGCAATTATGGCTGGAGTTTTTATAGCTGAAACCCTGAGTGTAATGATCCAAGTTACATCATACAGATTAAGACAAAAAAGAGTTTTTCTAATGGCACCTATTCATCATCACTTTGAACTCAAAGGATGGGCAGAACCAAAAATTATAGTCAGGTTTTGGATAATCACATTAGTTTTAATTTTAGTTGCACTTGCAACCCTTAAATTAAGGTAACAGTTAATGCCATCTTTAATATATGGTTACGGTGTAACTGGGAAGTCATTTGAGAAGTATCTTACTAATTCAGGTGAAGATTTTGATATATTTGACTCTTTATATAATGATTCGTCAAAAATTTATTCGAAAATTGAGAATAAATTTTATAAAAATATTTATGTAACCCCATCAGCATCAAAAGAGAAGTTCAAATATCTTAAAAAATATTCGAATGTAATTACCGATATGGATATTTTTTTTGAGAAAGATAACTCCATAAAGATAGGCATAACAGGCACTAATAGAAAAAGCACTACCTGTTTTCACTTAATGCAGCTCCTAGAGGAAGATTATTCAGTGAATCTTGTTGGAAATATTGGCAAGCCAGTTCTTGATGTTTTGAATAATGGTAAAAAGTTTTCAATTATTGAGCTTTCTAGTTTTCAGTTAGATAAGGTAGAAAGTATTGGCCTTGATTATGGGATTTTGCTTAATATAGAAAGTGATCATCTTGATTATCACGAGACTATAGAAGACTACACAAGATCAAAAAAAAGAATATTAGAAGCCAATGAGAGCATCCAAAGTGATGATTTAAAAACAATATATAAATTCATCACTGGATCGACGCCACAAATAAAAGAATTAAAAGATCTTCCATTTCGATTTGAAAAGATTAATCAAAATATCATTAATGACTCAAAATCTACTAACTTTCACTCACTAGAGTTTGCTTTAGTAAAAGCCAATGAAATGTTTGATGACTATGCTTTGATATTGATGGGTTGCCCAAAAAAAGAAGGGCACAAAAAAATTAAGGTTTCTAATCCCGGACATGTATTTATATGTGGTGAACATAAAGAGGAGATATTCTCATGCGTTATGCATGAGAATAAGATTAAATGTAAAGATCTTAAATCAGCTCTAAAAGAAATCTCTAAAGCTAGGATTCAAAATGTCCTTTTTTCTCCAGGATATCCTAGTGGAGAAGACTATCTTAATTTTGAGGAAAGAGGCCTAGCATTCAACAAACTAATTGAGGAGAATTTTGGAATTTAAGAAAAATAATTTTTTGATTCTATTTACATTTGTAGTCTTGCTCATTTTTGGAGAAATCATGGTTCTATCTTCGAGCATGGTCAGAGCAGAATCAATTTATGACAACCCTTTTTTCTTTGCTTCCAGACAAGCAATTTTTATCTCACTGGGCTTTGTAATTTTTTGTTTCTTTCTGCTAATCCCATCAGATTTATTAAAGAAATTTGATTGGCTGCTATTAATTGGATCTTTTATTTTACTAATTGCACTTTTTTTCCCCGGAGTTGGTACTGAAGTTAATGGTAGCCTGAGATGGATAAGATTTGGACCAATTAATATTCAGCCTTCGGAGGTTGCTAAATTTTGCATGCTTATTTATATTTCTGGATATTGCGTAAGAAGGTTGGAAGAAATATCTTCAACATCTGGTTTTGCCAGACCTCTATTTATTTTGACTCTTTTTGCTTCCCTTATATTAATTCAGCCTGATTATGGCACTACGGCCATACTCTGTCTGATTGTAATGGCACTCCTTTTTTTTGCAGGGATATCTTTTTATCAATTTTTAATTTTGATAATACTTTTTACAATTCTTGGTGCAATAGCAATTTTTTTAGAACCTTATAGACTGATAAGACTCTTAAGTTTTATTGATCCATTTGAAGATATTCAAGACAGTGGTTGGCAACTTGCTCAATCTTTAATAAGTTTAGGTCAGGGAGGCTGGATTGGCTTGGGACTAGGAAATAGTATTCAGAAGAATCTTTTTTTACCAGAAGCACATACAGATTTCATTTTTGCGATTCTTGTGGAGGAGCTAGGAATTGTAGGAGGGCTTGCTTTGATTACATTATATATTTTCTTATTGATAGGTATTTTTAGGGTTTCTTTTGAGTCATTTAATAAAATTAGGCCTTTTCAGGGATACCTATGTTTTGGAATAGGGTTTTTAATATCACTTCAAGTAATCTTAAATATTGGAGTAAATATTGGACTACTACCAACCAAAGGATTAACTCTTCCATTTATTAGCTATGGCGGTACAAGTTTACTTGTAATGATGAGTCTTATAGCTATAGTTGTAAGAATTAATAACGAAAATAAGTTCTATAAATGAAGAATATAATTGTTTGTGCTGCAAAAACAGGTGGACATATTTTCCCTGCACTAAGCTTCTCAAAAAAAGCCTTACAAAAGAATAATAAAATCATATTTTTAGGAACTAATACTGATCTTGAAAAAAAAATATTTTCAAAAAGTAAAAATATTGAATTTGTTAGATTTGATTTAGATGGCTTTAGAGGAAAAAGCATAAGTCAAAAATTTATTTTCTTAATTAAGCTACCTCTAATTTTGTACAAAGTCATATCAATTATCATTTCAAGGAACATATCTTCAGTAGTTTGTTTTGGTGGATTCATAACTGTTCCAGTTGGTTTAGCTAGCATCGTCACACTCAGAAACTTATATTTGCATGAGCAAAACTCAATAGTTGGATCCTCAAATAGAATCCTGTCCATCTTTGCTAAAAAGATTTTTACCGCCTTTCCAATAAGCGATGAAGAAAAATATTTTTTTATCGGAAACCCTGCGAATACTCAAAATAAAACTGGAGTTAAGTTTCAGCAAAATGATAATCTCAATATTCTTATAACTGGGGGAAGCCAGGGATCAGATTTCATCAATAAGAATATTCCTATCGCTATTAATGCATTAGAGATTAAACTGAATGTTATCCATCAGTGCGGACTAAATAAACTCCAAAATGTTTCAAAATATAGTGATGCAGTTAATGCATCAATTGAAGAATTCATAGATAACTTAGATGAATACATTGAATGGTGTGATTTTGTAATCTGTAGGTGTGGAGCTGGAACCCTTAGCGAGATTTCACATAAGAGAAGAGGAATGATTATGATTCCATTGCCACAATCAATTGATAACCATCAATACTTTAATGCACTTTTTTATGAGAAAAATAATCAGGGCAGGGTCTTCCAGGAAAAAGAGCCACTTGAAGAATTATCTAATCTTCTAGAAGATATAATCCATAAGAAGATTCATGCAGATTGGAAAAAGATAAATCCTCCAATTGATCACTCAAAGGCGGCCTCCATTATGTTTGATGAAATACAGAAAGATAATGCAGCAATTTAAAGGAATAAGAAATATTCATTTCATTGGTATTGGAGGATCTGGAATGATAGGAATTGCTACAATCCTTCATAAGAAAGGATTTACTATATCAGGTTCCGACATTCTTAAAACAAAGGAGCTTGATAAGCTGGCTATGTCAGGAGTGGCGATAAATTATTCTCACAAAAGCGAGAATGTTAATCACAAAGATTTAATTGTATTATCTTCTGCTATTGATTCAGCAAATGTAGAGGTTGTTTCTGCAAAAAAGAAAAATATTCCTATTGTCCCAAGAGCTGAGATGCTTAGTGGTATTTTAAGAGGTTATCAAGGAATAGCCGTTGCTGGGAGCCACGGTAAAACAACTACAACAAGTCTTATAGCTCATATCTTCAATCAGGCTTTATTAAGTCCAACGTACGTTATAGGTGGGAAGATATTGAGCTCAGAAGGTAACTCACGTCTTGGTGATGGAAAATTCTTTATTTTTGAAGCAGATGAAAGTGATAAGTCATTTTTAAGCTTCTATCCAGATTCATCTGTAATAACCAATATAGATGATGATCACCTGGAGGCTTATAACGGTGATATTGATAAATTGAAAGAAGCTTTCATAGATTTCACAGATAATATTCCTTTTTTTGGATATGTTGTTGCTAACGTTGATGATCTAAACACTAGGGAGATATTAAAAGAAATAAAAAGACGAGTAATTACATTCGGACAAAGCAAAAAAAGTGATATTGTAATAAGCGAAATAAAATATTTTTTTGATTATGTTGACTTTAAAGTCAGTATTAATGATACAAATAAAGATCATAAGTTAAGATTGTCACTTCAAGGTAAACACAATATTTATAATGCAGTAGCAGCAGTTGCAGTAGCCATAGAGGAGGGCATAAGTATAAGGACAATTAGATCTGCATTAAAATCTTTTTCTGGAGTTGAAAGGAGGCTTGAAAGATTTAACTTAACAATAAAAAACAAAGAAGTTACTCACATAGATGATTATGGACATCATCCAAAAGAAATAGAACAAGTAATATTTTCATTAAGAAAACATTTCAAGAGAAAAAAAGTTCTTATGATTTTTCAGCCGCACAGATATTCAAGAACAAAAATGCTTTTCAATGACTTCATATCCATATTGAGTATGGTTGATAAGCTAATTCTTCTACCAATTTATGCTGCAAGTGAGAAAGAAATAAAGGGCATAAGTTCAAATAAAATGATGCAAAAACTGAATGAATTAAATGGAAATGACTTTTGCAATTTAACAAATCATAAAAATGTCAATAGCATAATAGAGGAGCAAATTGATAAATATGACGTTGTGATTACACAGGGAGCAGGGAGTGTTTCTATGGTTTCAAAGGGCTTGATTGAAAAGTGGATGAGATGAAAAATGTGTGCGTCCTTTATGGTGGTAAATCCTCAGAAAGAGATGTTTCACTTAAAAGTGGAAGATTTATTTTTGAATCCTTAACCAAAATCGGATACGAAGCGACATTAATTGATTATGCAGACCTTAATGACATAACAAAACTAAAAGACTTTAGTTTAGTATTTATCGCATTGCATGGAGAAGAAGGTGAAAGTGGTATTCTCCAATCTCAAATGGAGGCTGAAGGAATAAATTATACTGGCTCAGATTTTGAAGCTTGCCGGAATAGTTGGGACAAAGAAATTTGCAAAAACATACTAAATAAAAACAATTTGCCTACTCCTGATTTCTTAGTTTTTAAAACATTTCAGGAAATAATTGAATCTCAGCTAGAAATCGAAGAGCGATTTCATGATGGGGTATTCATAAAACCGTGTAAAGAAGGATCCAGCATAGACATTATAAAAGTTCCAAATCTATCAAAATTTAATTTTGAAGATGTAAAAGTAAATTTAATTAATGGAAACAGAAGATTCTTAGTTGAAAAATTTATTGAGGGTAGGGAATTTACTGTTGGTTTTTTAGATGGACATATCCTTGAACCTCTAGAAATAATTACAAAAAGAGAATTCTATGACTATTCAGCTAAATATGATGATGATGATACACAAATAATAAGAGCCGATTTAGACAACAATGCTCTAGAAGATTTGAAAGATATAGCCAGAGATTGTTTTCATGTTTTTGAAATTTCTAAATGGGGAAGAGTTGACATTTTACAGGACAAGGAAGGGAATTTTTTTATACTAGAGCTTAATACCGTTCCTGGCATGACGGACCATAGTCTTTTTCCATTCGCTGCCAGTTTGCAGGGATTTAGTTTCGAAGAGCTGGTAAATGAAATCATTAAATAAGAAATTAAAACACCTATTCATTTTTTTTACCTTATTTAATATTCCCTTGCATTCAGCAGAATTTGAAATTAATTTTATTAATGCTTTTGATGAAAGTTCTATTTCCGAAGTCATCCAAGAATTGAAATATGAAAATAATATTAAAGATATAAAAATATTTTTAGATAAAAAAAAATGGATCGAAAGATATGAAATCAAAAGAAATTTTTTTAAACCATCTTCAATAAATATCTTTTCACGAAAACCAATTTTTATATGGAACAACAATAGTTTTGTTGACAAAGAATTCGTTATCTTTCAAAAGAGTGAGAATTCGACATTTGACAGTATTCTTTCCATAAATTGCCCAAGATCGTTACTTGATGATATTTTTTATTTCGTTCAGAATCCTATTGAAATATCAGAAAACTCACTTGTTTCAATAGACTACAACTCAGTTGAGGGATGGGTATTTCAATATGAACAATTTCAAGCAAAACTGGGCAAAAATTTGGATAATTATAAGTTTGAAAATCTATCAAAAACTATGGAATATTTGTACGCAAAAAGAAAAAATCCAAGTATAGTAGATTTAAGAAGTAATGCTGGCGTTGCCTTAAAATATGACAAATAATCATTCAAAGAACAAAGATCTTATAGTTGGCTTAGATATAGGTACTTCAAAAGTTGTTTGTTTAGTTGGAAGATATGATTCATCAGAAAACTTAGAAGTACTCTCACTTGGAACTTATCCTTCAAGCGGCTTGAAAAAAGGTGTAGTTGTTAATATTGATGCTACAACAGATGCAATTGAAAAAGCTGTTGAGCAAGCACAATCTTTAATAGATGAAAAGATAAAAAATATTTTTGTTGGTATAGCAGGAAATCATGTTAAAAGCCTTAATTCTGAGGGCGTGGTTGGAATAAAAGACAAAGAAGTAAAGCAATCTGATGTGGATGCAGTTATTGAATCTGCCAGAGCTGTAGCAGTTCCCTCAGATCAAACAATGCTACATGTCATACCTCAAGAATATACCATTGATGAACAGGATTCTATAAAAGAGCCTATTGGCATGACCGGTGTTAGGCTTAAATCAAGCGTTCATTTAGTTACATGTGCCTCAAATGCAATTTCAAATATTGAGAAATGTATTAGCTCATGTGATTTAAATGCAAATGCTTTTGTCCTTGAGCAACTTGCAAGCTCCTATTCAATCCTTACTGAGGATGAAAAAGACTTAGGTGTTTGCATTGTTGACATTGGCGGTGGAACTACGGACATTGCGATTCTAAACTCGGGATCAATTATTTTTACAGGAGTCATACCAATTGCAGGCGATCAAGTAACAAGTGATATAGCAGTTGCGTTAAGAACACCTACTTCACAAGCTGAGGAGATAAAACAAACATATGGATGTGCAGTAGCGGAATTTACAAATGATGAGGATATGATTGAAGTTCAAGGAGTTGGTGGTAGACCTCCCAGAGAGTTAGCTAGAAGGTCATTGGCAGAAATTATTGAACCGAGGTATGTAGAGCTTTTTGAATTAATTAGAGCTGAAATAGAAAGGAATGGATTTGAGCACAAAATTCCTGCAGGTATTGTTCTAACTGGCGGCACATCAAAAATGGAGGGAGTTGTTGAATTAGCGGAATCAATTTTCCAAACAAGCGTAAGATTAGGAATCCCCGAAAAATTTTCAGGCATGGAAAATGTTTTAAGGAATCCAATATATGCTACCTCTATTGGCTTATTAGCCTATGGTCACGATAGGATTAAAAATGGACTTGTATCAAATACTGGTGAAAGCTTTCTCAAAAAAGCTTGGAGCTGGCTTAAAAATAATTATTGATTACAAACAGAATTTATATATAATTCAACAACCTTGATTTAGTAAATAGTTATTAAATCTTTAACCATAGGGTAAAAATGCAAAATTACGAAATAGCTTTAATCATTAATCCAGATCTTTCTAAGGATATTGATAAGTTTTTTACTAGCTTTGAAAAACTTTTAACTGAGAATAGTTTTACAATATCTAAGCTAGAAGATGTTGGAAGAAGAAAGCTTGCCTACTCAATAGACGATCATAACAAGGGACACTATCTTTTCTACTATGTTGAGGGTTCTCCTGAAAAAGTTTCTGAGATTGAAAATAAAATTAAATTTAACGATATGATCATTAGGCATTTATTTGTGAAGATTAATAATGTTCCAGATTTTGTGTCTGATCTTAAAGAAGATAATAGAGATGAAGTAGATAAGACTAAAAAAGCAGAAAAGTCTAAAAAAGAAAATAATGATAATGAATCAGATAAGCCTGAGAGCGAACCAAAAAAACAAGAGAGTAAACCAAAGGAAACAAGTAAGGAAGCAGATGAGGTTGTTGATACAAAGCAAGAAAATGAAGAAACCACTACTGATAAAGAGAAAAAGGAGAGTGTAGATGAGTAATCTTGATTCAAAATTTATAAATTACAAGAATATTGACTTACTCAAGAAATACATAACTGAAACAGGAAAGATTGTTCCTGGGAGAGTTTCAGGCGTAACTTCTTCTCAGCAAAGAAAAATCACTAAAGCAATTAAGGTTGCAAGATATATGGCTTTATTGCCATATACTGATTCGCATAAATAAGTATGAAAATTATATTATTAGATAAAATTATCCGACTTGGAGATATAGGTGACGTTGTTGATGTTAAGTCTGGATTTGCAAGAAATTACTTAATTCCTCAAAAGAAGGCAATGTTTGCAAATGAAGAAAATATAAAAATTGTTGAGGCAAAAAAAGCTGAACTAGCAGCTGAATCTGAAGATCTGAAAGTCCAAGCTCAAGCAGCTGCGGATGAAGTTTCAGGCAAAGAAATCATAATTAAAGTTGCGGTATCAGAAGAGGGTTCAATGTATGGATCAATTGGAACACGAGAAATCGAAGAAGCTTGTCAGTTAGCAGAAGTTCAAATTGATAAAAGCAAAGTTCAACTTCCTGAGGGTCCAATTAAGGAAATTGGTGAACATTCAGTAACAATATCCTTTCATCAAGAGGTTTCAACCGAAATCGTAGTAAAAGTAGAATCAGAGTAGTTGTTTATTTTTGAATATGATGTAAAAATCATAAACCCATGTCAGAAATAACTATGAATTTTAATGAGCAGGCTAGAGAGGCTGAAAAAGCTGTTCTTGGTGGATTGATGTTGGAGACTGAAAGGTTTGATTCAGTCATACTTAAGATTTCTGATCAAGATTTTCACGGCAAAGATCATCAATTAATTTTTGAGAGCATGGGCGAGCTTATAAATGAAAATAAGCCATTAGACCCTTTAACAGTATCTGAAAAACTTGATAGCAAAAATCTTCTAAATAAGATCGGTGGAAAAGATTATCTAATAGCACTAGCAACTGAGACACCAACAGCAGCAAATCTAGAGGCTTATGCAGAAATTATTCGTCAAAGGTCAGTGGCAAGACAACTCATGAAAGCGAATTCTGAAATTGCTGAGTTAATTAACAATCCTCAAGGAATGGATGGTTTCAGTCTTCTTGATGAAGCAGAAAGAAGAATATTTTCTTTAAATGAAGAAGCAAATAGATCTCAGTCTAGTATTCGATCAATGAAAGAGTTAATTCCTAAATCAATTGATACACTTCATCAATTAGCTGAAAGTGGCTCAAAACTTCTTGGAAGCTCAACAGGTTTTAGAGCGATAGATAATAAATTGCAGGGTTTGCAAGATGGAGATTTAATAGTAGTTGCAGGTAGACCAAGCATGGGTAAAACTGCATTTGCGATGAATATTGCCGAAAATGTTCTTGTGAATAATGATGAAAATACGGGAGCAGTTCTTGTATTCAGTCTTGAGATGCCAGCTGAATCACTAACAACTAGATTACTTTCTGGAATGTCTAAACTTGATCAGCAAGATGTGAGATCAGGAAAATTGGATAATAAACAAGTCACTCAAGTTGTAGAGCAAAGTAAGAGGTTGCGAGAGCTCCCTCTTTATATAGACGACAGTTCTCTACTTTCACCAATGGAATTGAGGGCTCGAGCCAGAAGAATAAATAGACTAGAACCAAATGGACTATCATTAGTCGTTGTAGATTATTTACAACTAATGCAGATTCCAGGCTCTTTAGAAAATCGTGTAAATCAGATTTCCGAAATTTCTAGGTCTTTAAAATCTTTAGCAAAGGAATTAAATGTTCCAGTACTTGCACTTTCTCAGCTTAATAGGGCTGTCGAACAAAGGACTGATAAAAGACCTATGATGGCAGATTTAAGAGATTCAGGTGCCATAGAGCAAGATGCAGATGTAATTCTATTTATTTACAGAGATGAAGTTTATAACGAGGATTCTGATCAAGGTAATAAGGCTGAAATTATAATAGGCAAACAAAGAAATGGCCCAATAGGAAAAACATATCTAACTTTCTTGAAGCAATATGCAAGATTTGAAGACTTTGTTCCTGATGACCGTCTCCCCGAGGAGGGTCTTTACAGCAAATTTGAATGACAACTCATTCTGCAGAGCTAATTGTTGATAGCTCTAAAATTATTAGCAATATCTCCCATTTAAAATCCCTTCTGACCAGCGATTCAAAATTTATGTTTATTGTTAAGAGTAATGCCTATGGACACAACTTAAAAGAGGTTGTAAATAATTTAGAAAACTATGTCGATGCATTTGGAGTAGTTAGAATGGATGAAGCCATTTTAGTCAGAGAAATTAGCAAGAAGCCTATTCTATTAATGCAGGGTATTTATACGGATCATGAAATAACAGCTGCAAGTGCAAATAATATACAAATAGTTATTCACAATATGAACCAATTCGAATTAATTGATAATAAGAAAAGTCAGCTTGGTCTTTGGATAAAAGTAAATACCGGTATGAATAGGCTTGGATTATCAAAACAAGAATTAAAATATGTTTATGAAAAGGACTTTATAAAATCCGATTCAGTGCTAATGACACATATGGCATGTGCAGATAATCCAAACGACCCAATGAATCAAATACAAATAAAGAATTTTGAGGAAGCTTTTGATATAACTGAACGAAAATTGCAAAGGAGTATATGTAATAGTGCATGTCTTATAAATTTTCCAGAACTTTCATATGATTGGGTTAGATCAGGTATAGCAGCCTATGGTGGAGAGTTTAGAGACCTTAAACTTGAGACTGCTATGACTTTCAGAGCTCCAATAATTAGTTTGAGGACTATAAAAGAAGGTGAGAGAGTAGGATACGGTGGCAGAAAAAAAGCAGAGAAAGATATGAAAATTGCTATAGTTTATGCAGGTTATGCTGACGGCATTCCTCAAACAACAGTTGATGGGACAAAAGTAATGATAAATGATGAATATGCAAAGGTTTTTGGCAGAGTGAGCATGGACCTAGTATCAATCGATGTAACAAATATAAAAAAAGTCTCTGAAAATGATCTTGTTACTTTTTGGTCTGAACACTTACCAATAAATGAATTTTCAGATAAGAATGGATTGATTTCATATGAGCTTATGACTAGAATCAGTAGCAGAGTAAATATAAAAGTTATTTAAATGAAAATAAAATACCTAGATAAATCACCAAGAAAAGTAATCGACTCCGATGATTTACCTGACTACATGTCAGAAAGTGATGTTACCGATGTTGTAGAAATCTTTAACACACCTCTTACTGGATCTTATAATTGGGATTACACAATTCAAGATAACAGGATAAAGAAGCTTTACGAACTTGGTAAAGAGCTCAACTGGAATGCTAATATGGATATCAATTGGGATAGACCTTTAGTTCATTTAGACGAACCACCACCAATTTTTTGGGATGACTATGAGCCCTACACAAAACTTTCAGATAAAGAAAAGTTGAGATTCTTAAGACACAGGCAAGCTTGGAGTATGAGTCAATTTTTGCATGGTGAGCAGGGTGCCTTACTTGTTGCATCACAGTTAACTAGTTGCGCACCAACGTATAATGCAAAGTTATATGCAGCATCTCAAACATTTGATGAAGCAAGGCATGTTGAGAGTTTTAATCGATATGTTCAGTCAAGAATGGAGCTTATGTACCCTATAGGTAATGCACTTAAATCAATTTTAGACAAAATCCTCACGGACCCAAGATGGGATCTTAAGTTTATTGGAATGCAATTAATTATCGAAGGACTTGCCTTAGCAGCCTTTAGGACCTCAAGAGATTTAACTCCTGATCCTGTTTTAAAGGATATGCTTGATTTAATAATTCGAGATGAAGCAAGACATGTCACCTTTGGCATTAATTATTTGGAGGAGTTTGTCACAACTTTGTCTGATGAAGAAATTGAAGAAAGGGCTCAGTTTGCATATGAAGCATGTTACTTAAGTAAAGAAAGATTGGTTTCTATTGAGGTGTATGAGCATTTTGGTTGGAATGTTGAGGATGCAAGACAATTTCAATTAAGCTCTGAAATCATGCAAACATTTCAGAAACTTCTTTTTCAAAGAGTTATGCCAAATTTAAAAAGAATTGGATTGTTGACTGATTCAATAAGACCGAAGTTTGAAAAACTTGGTATTCTTGAATATGAAGATGATGCAAGTGATGCAGATATTGATTGGGCTGATTTATCCAGACCGCTTTTTAAAGAAACTGCAGAGTTAGCTCCTTAAGCATTTATATAATCTACAATATCTGTTATTCTGTTATCCCATCATGATTATCTTTAATGATGGCGAAAACTAAGTATATTTTTATTACCGGTGGAGTTGTCTCTTCTCTTGGTAAAGGTATAGCAGCTGCTTCAATTGGAGCTCTTTTAGAAGCTCGTGGTTTGAAGGTTTCCCTTTTAAAACTTGATCCATACATTAATGTTGATCCTGGAACTATGAGCCCATTCCAGCATGGTGAGGTATTTGTAACAAATGATGGAACAGAGACTGACCTAGATTTAGGACATTATGAGCGCTTTGTAAGATTTGAAGCATCAAAGAAAAATAATTTTACTGCAGGTAAGGTTTATGAATCTGTCATTAAAAATGAAAGAAAAGGAAAATATCTTGGTGGAACCGTTCAAGTTATTCCTCATATAACAGACGAAATTAAGAGAAGAATTAAAGCTGGCGCTGCTGGCAATGATATCGCTATAGTTGAAATAGGAGGAACAATTGGTGATATTGAGAGTCAACCATTTGTTGAGGCAATAAGACAAATGTCTTTAGACTTGCCCTCAAAATCAACTTCATTTGTGCATCTAACATTAGTCCCATATATAAATGTATCAGGCGAACTTAAGACTAAGCCAACACAGCATTCGGTAAAAGAGCTCAGATCATTAGGTATAGGGCCTAACTGCCTGATTTGTAGATCTGAAACAGAATTACCTAAAGATGAAAAAAGAAAGATTGCATTATTTTGCTCAGTTGATATGCCAAATGTTATTTCAATGCATGATGTAGATACAGTATATTCTGTGCCCTTACTGCTCCATAAACAGAAAGTAGATGAAATAGTTTTAAAAGACTTAGGGCTTAAAACTAAGACTCCAAAGCTTAATGATTGGAAGAAAGTTGTAAAAGCAAAACTAAATCCAAAAAAATCTGTTGAAGTTGCAATGGTTGGTAAATACACAGAATTGAAAGATTCCTACAAATCTCTTAATGAGGCACTTGAACATGCCGGAATCAAAAATAATGCTAGAGTAAATATCACTTTTGTCGAAGCAGAAAAATTAACAAAAAGAAATGTTAAAACTAAACTTAATTTTTCAGATGCAGTTTTAGTACCAGGTGGATTTGGGAATAGAGGGATTGAAGGCATGATTATTGCCTGTGAATATGCAAGACTTCACAAAAAACCTTATTTTGGTATTTGTCTTGGAATGCAAATCGCTTTGATTGAGTTTGCAAGAAATATGTTAGGACTAAAAGGAGCTAACAGTACAGAGTTTCATGCAAAAACAAGATATCCCGTGGTAGCGTTAATTACTGAATGGAAAGATCAAACAGGCAAAACTGAAAAAAGAACTGCTGATTCAGATTTAGGCGGAACAATGAGACTGGGTGGCCAAGACTGTATTTTAAAAAAGAACTCAAAAGTTTTCAAAATGTATAAAAAGAAAAAAATAATTGAAAGGCATAGGCACAGATATGAAGTTAATCCAGAATTTAGAGAAGGATTTAATTCAAAAGGGATGCATATAGTTGGGACTTCTGTAGATAATAGACTTGTTGAGATGATTGAAATAAAAGATCATCCTTGGTTCCTTGGTTGTCAATTTCATCCAGAATTTACATCCAATCCAAGAGATGGTCATCCTATCTTTAATAGCTTTATTTCAAGTACAATAAAGATGAAAAAATGAAAGTTATACCAATTAAAGATTTTCAAGTAGGAAACAATCAGAATTTAACCCTAATGGGCGGAATGAATGTCATTGAATCAGAAGAAACTGCTCTTTTAGTTGCTGAAAAATTTAAAGAAGTTACTGAAAAATTAAACATTAATTGGATTTTCAAAGCCTCATTTGATAAGGCTAATAGAAGCTCAATTGAATCATTCAGAGGTCCTGGAATGTATGATGGTCTCAAAATTCTTGAGAAAATCTCTTCAACATTTGATGTTCCTGTCATCACAGATATACACGAACCAAGTCAAGCTGAACCCGTTAGTGAAGTTTGTGAGGTAATTCAGATTCCTGCATTCTTGTGCAGGCAAACAGATCTTGTTTCTGCAGCAGCAAAAACAAATTCAGCTATCCAGTTTAAGAAGCCACAATTTCTCTCAGCAGCTGAAATGAAAAATGTTGTAGAAAAATGTAAATCTGCAGGAAATGAAAAAGTAATTTTATGTGAAAGAGGAAATATCTTTGGGTATAACAATTTAGTGGTTGATTCACTTAATTTTCAAATAATGAAAGCATATTCAGTTCCGGTGATGTTCGATGTCACCCATTCGCTGCAACTTCCGGGTGGACTTGGTAAATCTACTGATGGAAGAAGAGAGTTTCTTCTTCATATGGCAAAAGCAGGAATTTCTCAGAAGATTGCTGGTCTTTTTCTTGAGGCTCATCCTGATCCTAACCTTGCTAAGTGTGATGGTCCATGCGCTCTTAAACTTGATCAACTTGAGCCATTTCTTCACCAGATAAAAGAATTAGACAATATTGTTAAGTCTCAAAAAGATTTAGATCTTAAATAAAATGCCAAAAATTGATAATTTAAAAGCCATACAAGTCTTGGACTCAAGAGGGTTACCTACAATTTCGACCGAAGTGATGCTTGATGATGGAACTCGTGCAAATGCAATGGTTCCAAGTGGAGCTTCAACTGGTCAAAAAGAAGCTCTCGAGTTAAGAGATGGAGGAAATGCCTTTCATGGGAAAGGTGTAAAAAAAGCAATAAGAAATGTAAATGAAACAATGAAGAGTGCTTTAATAGGTAAAAATCCGCTTGATCAAGATCATATAGATCAAATCCTAATCGATTTAGATGATACAAACGACAAATCTAATCTCGGAGCTAATGCAATTCTTTCAGTTTCAATTGCATCTGCAAAGGCATCATCAAAGTCAGAAAATTTGGATTTACATAATTACTTTAATATTTTAATGGGGAACAAAATGGGCAATTCAATTGATCAAGTTATCCCTATCCCCATGCTAAATATTCTAAATGGCGGAGAACATGCTGATAATAATGTTGATATTCAAGAGTTTATGGTCATTCCAAAGGGTGCATCAAGTTTCTCACAAGCAATGCAGTGGTCTTCTGAAATCTATTGGAACCTGAAAGATATTCTTAAAAAAAAGGGACTATCAACTGCTGTTGGTGATGAAGGAGGTTTTGCACCAAATCTTAGTTCAAATAGAGAGGCTCTAGAGCTCATTTCCTTGGCTGTAGAAAAAACAAGCTTAAACATGGGATCGGATATATTTATCTCTCTGGATTGTGCGGCTAGTGAATTTTTTAAAGATGGGATTTATCACCTTAAGGGAGAAGATAAAAAGCTATCAAACTCTGAATTTGTTGAATATCTAAAAGTTTTAGTTCGAGATTTTCCAATAATCTCAATTGAGGATGGAATGGATGAGAATGATTTTGATGGATGGAAGATCCTTACCGAAGAAATAGGAAACGAATGTCAGCTTGTTGGCGACGATCTTTTTGTAACAAACCCAGAGATACTAAAAAAAGGTATTAAAAAAGAGATAGCAAATTCAGTTTTAATTAAATATAACCAAATAGGCACCATAACAGAAACTCTTGAAACCATTTCAATTGCTTTAAATAATAATTATAAAAATATTATTTCACATCGATCAGGAGAGACTGAAGATTCCTCTATTTCTGATTTAGCTGTTGGGACTGGAGTGGGTCAAATTAAAACTGGCGCTCCTTGTAGATCTGAAAGGGTTGCAAAATATAATAGACTTTATTGGATTGATGAAAAAAATTCATTTCCTTATGGCTGAGTATGAGATTAGCGCCTGCAATTATTTTTTTATTTCTTTTCTTAATCGCAACTCTCTTGTACTCTCTTTTTTTTAGTGAAAGTGGTATTCAAGAGAGAGATTTAATTCTTAAGCGCAATAATGAGCTTTTGGAAGAGAATCAAAAATTAATTGAAGAGAATAGAAAACTATCTCAAAGTATTAAAGAGGCTCAGGAAGAACCCAATATACATGTCGAAAATATTGCTCGTGAGAAATTTAATCTGACTTTTCCTGACGAGGAGTTCATAGTATTCGAAGAAGATGATGAAAATGAATAAAAAGCTTTTAGTTGTTATTCCTTGTGCCGGTAATGGGAGTAGATTCTCAACAAAGATAGAGAAACAGCATGCCAATATGGGAGGACTATCAGTAATTGAAAATACTTTGAATGTATTTAAGCTATTTGATGCTGCCTCAAAGATCGTTGTCGTTACCAAAAATCCAGAAAATTTCCAAAAAAGAATAAGTATTGAACTAGATGATAGATTTTCAGTTACCGAGGGAGGAGAATCTAGAGCTGAATCAGTTTTAAAAGGAATTCAAAGTGTTGATATTGATGAATATGATTATGTAATGACGCATGACGGAGTAAGACCATATATAAATGTTGAAACCCTAAAACATTTATATGAATCAATCTTGCAATCAAGTTATGATTGCCTTTTTTATGGAATTAAGCCCAAAGATTCGATTAAAAAAGTTTCAGAAGAGGGCTGCCAAACTGTTAATAGAGAGAGTTTTATTTTAGTTCAAACGCCACAAATTTGTGAAGTGGAAAAACTAAAAAACGCCCTAGAAGAGCTTATCTCAAAAAATATTATACCCCTTGATGAAAGCTCAGCGATGGAAGAGCATGGTTACAATGTAAGTTTTATCGAAGGATCGCAAGGAAACATAAAAATTACCTTCAAAGAAGACCTTAAAAATGATGATTTCCTTATTGGAAATGGATTTGATTTACATAGATTTTGTAAAGGAGACGAAATTACTTTTGGCGGAGTAAAATTTCCATTTGAGTATGGTATTGAGGCAATATCAGATGGCGATGTAATATTGCACTCATTAGCTGATTCAATTTTAGGTGCATTATCTGAGGGCGATATTGGAACAGCTTTTCCAGAAAATGATCCTAAGAGTATAGATTTAGACAGCAAGGAAATAGTGAGCCATTGCCTATCTTTGATGAGTAGAAGAGGATATAGATTAAATAATTTAGATATTACCGTTATTTCAGAAATTCCAAAAATAAATCCAATTAGGAATCAAATTATTGATTCGTTATCTAATATATTTTCAATAGATCCAAAAAAAATTGGTTTAAAGGGCTCGACTATGGAAAAACTAGGAACAATCGGCAAGGAGAAAGCTCTTGCTGTAATGACATCTGTAACATTAATGAAAAAAATATGAATATTTTACTTACAAATGATGACGGCTTTGATGCTGAGGGCATTAATGCAATTAGAAAATCTTTAGAAAAGAATCATAATGTTTTTGTAGTTGCGCCTGAAAAAAACTGCAGTGGTCTGAGCGCATCAATTTCTTATATGAAAGAAATTGAAATAAGAAAAGAATCTGAAAGACTTTATATTGTTAGCGGAACCCCAGCAGATTGTGCTTACATAGGCCTTCTAAACCTTTTAAATGATGAAATAGATTTACTTGTATCAGGAATAAATCTTGGTGCGAATATTGGTAATGATGTTTTGTATTCTGGAACAGTAGGCGCTGCTCTTGGAGGAAGGAAGCTCAAGCATCCTCCAATTGCAATTTCATCCTGCGAGTATAAACCTAAGTCCTTGGAATTTATAGCAAACAAATCATCTGAGATTATTGAATTAGTGACTGCTTTCGATGCACAAGAAATCTCTAATAAGGTTGTTAATATAAACTTTCCAGATATCGAGGAAGCCTCATATAAAGGCATTAAAGTTGTTCCTATCGCAAAAAGAGACATACCTCCAACACCTGATAGAGTAAACGAAAGTTCAAATATTCAATCTTTTAGATATGCGGCCTCAGGAACTCCAATTAAGGAGGATTTTATGACAGATGCAGAGGCTATAAGGCTTGGTTATGTATCCTTATCACTTTTAGATTATGAATTATTAGATCCAAACTTTAACATGTCTGAACTTGAGAACTTTATAAATGAATAATCCAAAAGCGATTTATGAAAGACCGCTTGAAGAAATGATTGGAAAATTGCTTGATATGGGTATTAAAGACTTCAGTGTAATAGACGCAGTGAGAAGGGTACCTAGACATATTTTCATTGATGAAGCTTTAAGATCCAGAGCATATGAGAATATGTCATTACCCATTGGGTATAAGCAAACTATTTCTCAACCATACATTGTTGCAAAGATGACAGAGCTTTTAGTAAGAAACTCAGAAAATAAAAATAAAAAATTAGGAAAAATTCTAGAAATAGGATCCGGCTGCGGCTATCAATCCGCTATCCTTTCTTATTTTGCTGATGAGGTTCATTCAGTAGAGAGAATTAAGCAATTGGTTAATAAAGCAAGAGAAAACTTGTCAGAACTAAGAATTTATAATGTTCTAATTAAAAATAGAGATGGCTTTGATGGTTGGGATGAAGAAATTAAATATGATGGAATTTTATGTGCAGCTGCCCCACCAGAAGTTCCACAGAGACTTCTTTCTTTTTTAAAGGTTGGGTGTCCCTTAGTTCTTCCAGTTGGGGGGAGTAAATCTCAAAAATTAAAATTAGTTACAAAAACACAAAAGGGTTTTGAAGAGGAAGAGTTTGAAAATGTTGCATTTGTTCCTATGCTGGGAGGAACATCAAAATGAATATGAGGCTGAGGTTTCTTATAGCAGGTTTTTGCATAGGTCTTGCAGAGTTACTACCTGGTATATCAGGTGCAACAGTAGCTCTAATATTTGGTATATACAAAAAGCTTATTGAATGTATTTCTAAACTAAAGGATTTAGACCTTCTTATTCCATTGATATTAGGCATGGCGGTTGGTGTTTTTGGATTTTCAAAAATAATCAATTTCCTATTTTTAAATTACACAACTTTATTTGAGATATTTATAGGCATAATTATGGTTTTCTATGGCATGTATTTGTTTATGAGTAACATTCAAGGATCTAAAAAAAATGACAAAATTCTTTTTTCTCTATTTTTTATTTTTTCAGTAGGTCTTGGTACCTTAATTGGCAGCTTGTCAGGATTTATGGTATCTGTAAATCCTTTCCTTCTAATGCTCTATGGATTTATTGCATTCTCTTTTCTTTTGATTCCAGGTATATCCGGAAGTGCTTTTCTGCTGGCAATTGGTATTTATCCCTTAATGATTGGATCACTAGCAGACCTTAATTTGTCTGTTCTTTTTCCATTTGCTGTAGGAATGCTTTTTTCCATATTAATAATGCCAACATTGATAAATAAACTTTTATCAAAATTTGATAAATACATTTTTATAGCATTTGCTGGCTTTATTTTTGGATCTGGTGCTTCGATATTTTAATCTTCAAGAGTTTTTAATTTTACATCTGTAAAATTATTACTTTGTAAAAATTCCATAATTTTCATTGCCCACTCATGGAATGCTTTACCTTGAACATTTAAATGAACGACTTCATCCTTTAACAAATTGTCGATTAGGGTATTCCTAAATATAGACTCATCAATATTTGATATATCTTTTATTTCTATTTTTATATTATTTATTTCAAGCTCCCCAGAAGAATATAAAAAGATCTCATTTGTTTTGACTCCAACATCATTAGCAATTTCAGCATTTGAAACATCTAGATTTAGGAAATGTTTTTTATCCTTAATGTCCTTAAATTCATCTGCTTCAGGAAGAGGTTGCTTGGCTTCCGAGATATTAGGATAAACATCCGCAAGCTTTGCATTGATTTCAATAAACTCTATTTGATCATCAGGCAATTCATCATCTGCGAGGATTGCCTCAATGGGACATTCAGGCTCACATAAACCACAATCTATGCATTCATCTGGGTGAATTACCAGAAAATTTGGTCCTTCATAGAAGCAATCAACCGGACATACTTCTACACAATCAGTATATTTACATTTTATACAAGCTTCAGTTACTACAAACGCCATATTGTTTATTAAAAAAAAAGATTCTATATTAAATATTAAAAAAAAACATTATCAATTAGAGATTTATTGATTTCAAAGCAAATTTTGATATACTGTACAAATATACAGTAGGAGTTAATTATGGCAGAAGATAAATCAAAACAACTTAATGAGACCTTAAGCCAGATTGAAAAACAATTTGGAAAGGGAACTGTTATGAGGATGGGAGACAGAGAAGTTGTCGATATTCCATCTATTTCAACAGGATCTTTAGGGCTTGATATTGCTCTCGGAATTGGCGGAGTTCCTCAAGGGAGAGTCATTGAAATTTTTGGTCCTGAGTCATCCGGTAAGACAACTCTTACTCTTCAAGTAATAGCGGAATGTCAAAAAGCAGGTGGAACTGCGGCTTTCATTGATGCAGAGCATGCGCTTGACCCTTTATATGCAAAAAAACTTGGAGTAAATGTTGATGAGCTCCTATTGTCTCAGCCAGATACTGGCGAACAAGCTCTCGAAGTTGCTGATATGCTTGTAAAATCAAATAGTGTTGATCTTTTGGTAGTAGATTCAGTTGCGGCTTTAACACCCAGAGCTGAGATTGAAGGTGAAATGGGTGATCATCATGTTGGACTCCAAGCTAGACTAATGTCACAAGCTCTTAGAAAGATAACTGGAAATATCCAAAGATCTAATGCGACAGTAATCTTTATTAATCAAATAAGAATGAAAATAGGAGTTATGTTTGGGAATCCAGAGACAACTACTGGCGGTAATGCCCTAAAATTCTATTCTTCAGTTAGATTAGATATTAGAAGAATTGGCGCTGTAAAAGAGGGTGAAGAGGTTATCGGCAACGAAACGAGAGTAAAGGTAGTTAAAAATAAAGTTTCTCCACCATTTACAAAAGCAGAGTTTCAAATTCTTTATGGAAAGGGCATTAATGTAGAAGGGGAGATTATTGATTTTGGTCAAAAACTTGGTCTCATCGAAAAGGCTGGTTCATGGTATAGCTACAATGAAGAAAAGATTGGTCAGGGAAAAACTAATGCAAGTAATTTCTTGAGAGAGAACAAGAAGATTCGAAATTCCCTTGTAAAGCAGATCAAAGCTGCGCATTTAAAATCAAAAGCAAAGAAAAAATAATTTAATATATTTGCCAGAAAAATGATTGAGTATTAGAATTTACTCAATCATTTTTTTTGGAGTTTTTATGGCAGAGAAAGCATTTATTGTAGAAGCAGTTAGAACGGCTGGTGGAAAGAGAGACGGTAAACTAAGTTTATGGCATCCTGCAGATTTAGGGGCAAAAGTCTTAGATGAAATAGTATCGAGGCTTGATATGGACCCTGAGCTTGTAGATGATGTAATTTTTGGTTGTGTTGATCAGGTTGGTGCTCAATCAGGAAATATTGCAAGAAATGCAGTTCTCTCTTCTTCTTTTCCTGAATCTGTTCCGGGCACTTCTGTTGATAGACAATGTGGATCTTCGCAACAAGCAATTCATTTTGCTATACAAGCAGTAATGTCTGGTACTCAGGATATCGTTATAGGCGGTGGTGTTGAGGTTATGTCAATGGTTCCTATCGGAGCAGCTGTTAAAGACGGTTTTGATGCAGGGCATGGTCTGCCCTTCGACTCAGAGGGAATGAAACAAAGATATCCTGGAATTTTCTTTTCGCAGTTTACTGGAGCTGAGCTTGTTGCAGACAAATGGAATCTTTCAAGGGAAGATCTTGATAAATTTGCATTAGAAAGTCATCAAAAAGCAGCAAATGCAACAGAGTCTAAATTTTTTGATCGTGAAATTCTTCCTGTTAAAGGCAAGAATGCTGAAGGCATTGAAGACATGGTAATCGCTGATGAAGGAATAAGATTTGATGCAAGTTTAGATAAATTGGCTGGCTTGAAGACTGTTACCGAAGGCGGTGTTATAACTGCTGGTAATGCAAGCCAAATTACAGATGGGGCAGCTGCTGTTCTTGTATGTAATGAATCAGGTCTCAAGAAAATTCAAGCGAATCCAAGGGCAGAAATAGTATCAATTTCTGTCGTAGGCGATGATCCAGTATTTATGCTCACTGGCCCAATTCCTGCGTCTAAAAAGGCCTTAGAAGCAGCAAACCTATCTATAGAAGATATTGACCTTTATGAAGTAAATGAAGCTTTTGCTCCTGTGCCTCTTGCATGGGCAGCTGAGCTAAATGCAGATAAGGAAAAACTCAATGTTAATGGTGGTGCAATGGCTCTCGGTCATCCCTTAGGAGCTACGGGTGCAAAACTAATGACAACACTGCTTCACGAGATGGAGAGAAGGGAATCAGGGTATGGTCTTCAAGCAATTTGTGAAGGTGGTGGAACCGCTAATGCAACAATAATTAAAAGAGTAAGTTAAAGTAAGCTCAATAAGAAACTTTTCAAATTGCTATGCAATTAGATATTAAGAACTCTTATGCTCATGATCTTCCTGAATTATCAAAAGAGTGCCTTCCTTTTGGATTCCAAAAGTCTGAAATATTAATTAAAAACTATGAACTAGCTGAGGAGCTTGGTTTTAGTAAAGATTTTTTGGACTCTGAAAAATGCTTAAATATTTTTAGTGGAAATGGATTATTTGAAAACTCAACGCCAATTTCGCAGGCTTACTCAGGGCATCAATTTGGACAGTTTAATCCAAATCTTGGTGACGGAAGAGCAATTCTGCTCGGCGAGATAGAAAATCTTGATATTCAATTAAAAGGCATAGGACAAACACCTTTTTCAAGACGAGGAGATGGGAAGTCTGCTCTCAGTCCTGTATTAAGAGAATACATTGTAAGTGAATTTATGCATTCAGCTGGAATCCCCTCAACTAGATCACTTCTAGCTTTAAAAACTAATGAAACTGTAATAAGGGAGACTGAGCAATCTGGCGGCATCCTTGCTCGAGTTGCTAAGAGTCATATAAGAATAGGTACCTTTGAGTTTGCAGCCATGCAGGGAATCGGAATTCTAAAAAAGTTGGCTGATTACTCCATTAGAAGGCATTATCCTGATTTAGAAAATACTAATGAAAAATACCTGCAGTTTTTTGCTGAAGTATGCAAAAGTCAGACAAAATTGGTCTCTAAGTGGATGAATATTGGCTTTGTCCATGGAGTTATGAACACAGATAATGTAACTATCTCTGGAGAAACAATTGACTATGGACCATGCGCCTTTATGGATAATTATGATCCAAAAACAGTCTTCAGTTCAATAGATGTTGCAGGAAGGTATTGTTATGCAAACCAACCCGCAATTCTTGTTTGGAATCTTTCTAAATTAGCTGAAACACTAATTCCTTTAATCGATGATGAAGAGCAAAAATCAATTGAAAAATTAACCGAAGTACTTCAGCAAATAATGCCATCTTATGAAAAATATTATTACTCAGCCATGGGTAAGAAGTTAGGCATTGATCCAATTAGTCAAAATAACATAAACCTTGTAAAAAGTTATCTGCAAATATTAGAATCTAATTCGATTGATTTCACTCTTTCATTTAGAGATTTAGCAAAAGTTTTTAATAAAACTAAGAATATTGAGGACTCAGTTTTTGCAAATTTAGATGACTTCAAAAGGTGGCATGAGGACTGGAAGACCCAAATTATTTCAGAAAATACCAATCTAAAAAATATTACAAGAAAAATGGATTTAACTAATCCATGCTATATCCCAAGGAATCATATTATCGAGAATGTTCTTGAAAATGCTGTAAATGGTGATATGTCTCTAGCCAATGAGATTCTTGATCTATATAAGGATCCTTTTAGTGAAAATGATAACAATGAATTCTTCAAGAATCCTTCTAAAAAAAATGTGCCATATGTGACATATTGCGGTACTTAAGAATATTAACTTAGTCTTTTAATCTAAGCGATCCAGCAAAATCAAGTTTACCTATCTCAAGACCCTTAATTCTAAACATGTCATACATTGTTGTAACGTGAAAATAGAAGTTAGGAAGAGAAAATGAAAGAATAAAGTTTTCTGCCGTGAAGGCCCATTCTATCTGCCCCATCCTAAACATTACTTCTCTTCCAGAAAAGGAGTCTATTTCTTCTTTAGATGTATGATTTAAGTTTTCTTTAGCATCTTCAAGCAGATCTATAAGATCATTAAAACTTAAATCATCTGGCATTTTTGGAGGAGAAAATTCACCAGTCCTAAGAGCTTCTATAGCACCTACAGAATGATGAACGATACTGAAAACTTGAAAGGTTAATGGCGCCATATCTTCTATTAACCTCATTTCAGCTAGATCGCTCAGATTTGTTCCATTATTTTTAAAATGCTCCTCAGCTTTTCTCATGATTGATAAAGATGCAGGAAGAAGCTGCTTATAAGTTTTGAGGGATGCATCGCTAAGCAAAATACTCATAGTTTTCTCCTTATTAAATTATTTCTTCTACTTTGCTTATAGTAGATATTATTTTTTTGCCATCTCTAAAGATTATTTCAACTTCATCATTCTCACTAAAATTTTTACCAAAAACAATTGATAGAGGAATACCCACAAGTTCATTATCTTTAATTTTTTTTCCAAATCCGTCATTTCTATCGTCCAATATGACCTCGAATCCTTTTTGGCTGAGATCTTGGTAAAGTTTTTTAGATGATGCTTCAATATTTTTATCTTTATCAGCACCAATGGTAATTATGCTTAAATTAAAAGGAGAAATAGATTTTGGCCAAATAATTCCTTTTTCATCAAAATTTTGCTCTATTGAAGCAGCGACTATCCTCGAAATGCCAACACCATAGCAACCCATGTGCATATTCTTGGCTGTGCCAGAATCATCTAATACGGTTGCATTCATATTTTCGCTATATAGTTTACCTAATTGAAAGATGTGACCTACTTCGATACCTTTCGTAATTTCAAGCAAACCATTTCCATCAGGTGATTTTTGACCTTCTAAAGATTGCGCATCTTGATCATTTTCAAGCAATAGCTCAGCATTAACTGCAAAATCTGATGAATCAGATACCGCAAGAGTATCTTCACCATTTTCAGCAAGTACATGAAATTCTTCAGACCTATCTCCACCAATTGCACCAGAGTCTGCTTTTACAATTTTAAAATTTAAACCAATTCTTTTTAGTATATTTGAGTATGCCTTTCTCATTATTTGGTAAGTATCTTCTAAGCATTCTTCAGAGAGATGAAAGCTGTAAGAATCTTTCATTAAAAACTCTCTACTTCTCATTACTCCATATCTTGGCCTTATTTCATCTCTAAATTTTGTTTGTATCTGGTATATATTTAGTGGTAATTCTCTATAGCTTTTAACATTATTTTTTATCAAATCAGTAATAACTTCTTCATGAGTTGGACCTAAACAAAAATCTCTATCATGTCGGTCCTTAAATCTTAGCAACTCAGGACCAAATTTATTCCATCTCTCTGACTCGTCCCATAAATCTTTTGGCTGCACCATTGGCATAAGAACTTCGTGTGCTCCAGCATTGTTCATTTCCTCTCTGACAATATTTTCAACCTTATTTAATACCCTTAAACCAAGTGGAAGCCATGTATAAATTCCTGAGGCAGTTTTTCTAATCATGCCTGACTTGAGCATAAGACTATTGCTTATGACCTGTGAATCCTCAGCAGCGGTATCTTTAAGAGTAGGAATAAAATAGTTTGACCACAACATATCTTTTTATTTTTGCATATTAAAAATACTTATAGTTTATAATTTTATAGTTTTTTTTAGTTATATGCCCATTTATGAATACAAATGCTCAAATTGTGGGCATCAATTTGAAAAAATACAGAAATTTTCAGATCAACCACTAAAAAAATGTCCAAATTGTGACAAAAAGACTTTAAATAAGTTAATATCCAGCCCATCATTTAGGCTCAGTGGAAGTGGTTGGTATGAAACTGACTTTAAAACAGGTAATAAAAAGAACATACTAAATAAAGAAAAAGATAATAAAGATCTTGATGTCACTAAAAAAAAGAAGAAGAATAAAATAAAGGCAAGTAATGAGAACTGAATATTGTGGGAATGTGACCAAGGAACATTTAGGAAAAGATGTTTCAATATGTGGTTGGGTTCATCGGAGGAGAGATCATGGCGGTGTCATATTTCTTGATTTAAGAGATCTTGAAGGTATTTGCCAAGCAGTCATAGATCCGTCAAATGAAGAGGCATTTTCCCTTGCAGATAAATGTCGTAGTGAATTTGTTATTAAGGTGAAAGGGAGTGTTAGAGAGCGACCTGAAGGCACTATTAACTCAAAAATGAAGACAGGAGAGATTGAAATTGAAGTCAGCGAAATTGAGGTATTAAATTCGGCTTCAACTCCTGCTTTTCCTCTTGACGATTATCAAGATGTTAATGAGGATGTTCGATTAAAAAATAGAATTATAGATTTAAGAAGACCTGAAATGAATAATAGGATTCTTAAGAGATCTAAGATTGTATCTGCCATAAGAAACTTCTTAGAAACTAGAAACTTTAATGAAATAGAAACGCCTATACTCACAAGAGCAACTCCAGAAGGTGCAAGGGATTATATTCTTCCTAGTCGAGTTCACCCCGGAAGTTTTTATGCTCTTCCTCAATCACCTCAACTTTTCAAACAAATGCTTATGATGGGTGGAATGGATAGATACTATCAAGTTGCAAGGTGTTTTAGAGATGAAGATTTAAGAGCAGACAGGCAGCCAGAATTTACGCAAATTGATATAGAAGCATCATTTGTAGAAGAGAGAGATATTATTGAGCTTGGCTCAAGCTTGCTTAAAATTCTCCTAAAAGATTTTGCTGATCATGATATTGATACCATCGATGAACTTGATTATGCGGATGCTATTTTCAAATATGGCTCTGATAAACCTGATTTAAGAATTCCTCTTGAGTTATTAGAAATTTCTGATGAAGCTAAAAATGAGGAATTTAAAGTCTTTTCTGATCCTGCAAAAAATGATGGATCAAGAGTTGTTGCTTTAAAAGTAGAAGAAGGAAATAAACTCACAAGATCTCAAATAGATGACTACACGAATTTTGTCGGTAAATTGGGAGCTAAAGGACTTGCGTATATAAAAATAAATGATGTTGCTGACTTAGATAATGGATTGCAGTCTCCAATTATAAAGTTTCTTTCAAAAGACTTTATATCTGCGCTTTTTACAAAATTAAATCCTAAAAATGATGATCTAATTTTCTTTGGTGCTGGCTCCTCCGATATAGTAAATCTAAGTATGAGTTCTTTAATTAAGAAACTTGGAAAAGACTTAGATTTATATCAAAGAGAATGGGCGCCATGTTGGATAACAAATTTTCCTATGTTTGAAAATGATGCGGGTGATTTAAAGGCTCTTCATCATCCATTCACACGACCCAAAGAAGAGTTAAAAGAGTTTAAAAATAATCCATCAAAATCTCAAGCGTATGCTTACGACTTAGTTTTAAATGGTTATGAAATTGGTGGTGGATCCTTGAGAGTTCATGATTCCAAGATGCAATCGGCAATTTTTGATGCTCTTAATATTTCAAGTGAAGAGGCAAATTTAAAGTTTGGATTTCTGCTAGATGCGCTTAAAACCGGATGTCCACCTCATGGAGGTATAGCTTTGGGCCTTGACAGAATCGTGATGCTGCTTACTCAAACTGAGAATATAAGAGATGTAATAGCCTTCCCAAAAACTCAAAGCGCATCATGTCTTTTAACAGATGCTCCAAATATAGTTGATGAATCTCAACTCAATGAACTTCATATTAAAAAAGATCTTGATGAGGAGTAAGTAATGGCTGGTCATTCCAAATGGGCAAATATAAAACACCGAAAAGCAAGGCAGGATGCAAAAAGAGGAAAAATATATACTAAATTAATTCGTGAGCTAACCGTTGCTGCTAAGGCAGGTGGCGGTGATCCTAATGATAATCCAAGATTAAGATTAGCTTTAGATAAAGCTAATTCTGAAAACATGCCTAAAGATACAATTAATAGAGCAATAGAGCGAGGAGCTGGCACAGGAGAAGCTGGTAATTTAGAAGAAATAACATATGAGGGATATGGTCCCGGCGGTGTCGCCGTTTTGGTTGAAGCAATGACTGACAATAGAAATAGAACTGTCGCAGATGTGCGGCATGCGTTTACAAAATTTGGAGGAAATCTTGGTACAGATGGTTCAGTTAGTTATCTGTTTAATAAGATTGGCCTCGCAATTATTGAAAAAAGTCATGACGAAGATGAGATTATGGAAGTTTTATTAGACTTTGATGGCGAAGATTTGGAAGATACTGGTGAGAATTTTATAGCTACTGTCCCATTCCAAAACTTATCATCTTTTGTTGAAAAACTTAAGGAGAAGGGTATTGCCATTGAAAACGCAGAAGTCACCATGAAAGCAGATACTAGTGTACCTGTTGATCAAGATATGGGAGAAAAAGTTCTAAGAATTCTTGATTTTTTAGATGAAGTTGATGATGTTCAAGAAGTTCATTCTAATGCTGAATTTCCAGATGATTTTAAGCCCTCGGAGTAGAAATGCCAGTTAATTCAAGAGCTAAAGGAGCTAATTTTGAGAGGGAGATTGGTAATCTTCTAGTTCAAGATTTAGGCCTAAAGAATCCCGTTAAAAGAATTCTTGAACAGACAAGGACAAAAGAGTTACCAGACCTGATGATGGGAAGATGGTGCATTGAATGCAAGAGGTATGGCGATGGTTCAGAGCCAAGTGAAGAATGGTGGAATCAAGTCCTCATTGCTTCTAGCAATGATGACCAAATACCAGCTTTGGTCTATAAATTTAATAGAAAACCATTAAAGGTAAGAATTCTTGCCTCGTGTATCAATAAAGATATCCAGAATAAAGACATAACAGTTGATCTTTCATGGCAAGACTTTATCTCAATTATTAAAGAATTATTTTCAGAGGATATCTATCTACATGAACAAAATACACAAGTGTAAAGACCTCAATATTTTTGTATATGTCGAGGATACTGATTTTCAAGGAATTGTTTATCATGCCAATTATTTGAAATACTTTGAAAGAGCTCGCTCAAGTTGTCTTAGAGACCTTCATATTTCTCAAAGTCAGCAAATTAAAGAGGGCAAAGTTTTTATCATAAAGACAATAAAAATTGATTTTATTAATCCAGCAAAAATAGAGGATCGCTTATTCGTGACCTCAGAAATAGAATACTCATCTGATGTTCGCTTATTCTTTCACCAACAAATTAAAAGAATTGAAAGTGATGATATTATATGTAGGGGCAAAGTTGAGGTATGTTTTTATGATCAACACAAAAACAAACCAGTTGCTTTCCCAGAAAATTTATTAGAAGTCTTTAAAAATGAATGAAGTATCAGCTATAGAGTTATTTTTTCAAGCAGGAATAGTTGTTAAGTCAGTGATGATTATATTAATTTTAGCTTCAATCCTCTCTTGGATAATTATTTTTGAAAGATATATATTTTTTAGAAAAGCTAATGAAAACAGATTTATTTTTGAAGATAAATTTTGGTCGGGTACAGACCTTAATAATCTTTATGATGAACTAGAAGAACTGGATATAGACTTAATTGGATCAACAAGTGTATTTAAAAATTCTTTTAAGGAATTTAAAAGGATATCAAATAAAGGAAGTCTATCTGATATGGACCTAGAGGGTTTAAATAGGTCAATGAGAGTCTCAATTGCTAGAGATGAAGAAGATATGAATAGAAATCTATCAATACTTGCAAATATTGGCTCTGTAAGTCCCTATGTTGGTTTGTTCGGAACTGTTTGGGGAATAATGGGCTCTTTTCAAGGCCTTTCAGATGCAACACAAGCTACTATAAATGCTGTTGCACCAGGAATTTCTGAAGCTTTAATTGCAACTGCAATGGGTCTTTTTGCAGCTATTCCTGCTGTAATAGCCTTCAATAGATTTACATCAAAAGCAGATTCTTTTCTTCAAACAACCACAATTTTTGCTGAAGAGCTTGCAAGTATCTTCTACAGAGAATCAGTAAAGCAAAAAAATGATCTATAGGTTAGGTCGCAGAAAAAAACTTCATGCAGAAATAAATGTTGTTCCTTACATAGATGTAATGCTAGTGCTTTTAATCATATTTATGGTTCTTTCACCTTTGTTGATTCAAGGAATTGATGTAAATCTTCCGAGAACAGATACAACAAAAATGACAATACAAAATGAACCGTTAGTTGTATCAATTGATCAGAATGGTAATTATTTTCTTAATCTTGGAGACGAAGAAATTGCAATTTCATTGAATGAATTAAAAGATAAAGCTTTTGTTATTTTTGATGCAAATCCAGAAATTGAAGTTGTTTTTAAAGGTGATGAGTCTGCCAATTTTCAAAGCGTTGCTGCTGCAATGGCTGCAATACAAAGTGTTGGCATTTCTAAAATAGGGATTGTAACTTCTGGATATGATGACTAGCACAAATATTTTAGTAGCATCATTTTATTCATTTTTAATTCATGCTGGGCTATTTTTAGGTTTCTTTGGCTATTTCGAACAAACTGGAAAATCAAACAAGATTCTCAGCTCACCCTTAAGCGTGAAGATGGTAGTTGAGGAAAATAATACCAATACCCAAAAAAAGAATTACGTTAAAATGCAACCAGATATTTATAAGGAGCCAGTCACAGAATCATTAGAAACTATTCAGGATATTGTCCAAGAATCATCCTATAAAATATTTGAGTCTGGAATTGATTCTTTACTGAGTGAGGAGGGGCTAAGTGATGAGGCATATGATCCCGACATTTCAAGATTTTATAATTCGATAAAGGGTAAGATCGAGTCTGCTTGGATTAAACCTAGAAACATTCCTTCAAATTTATCATGCGACTTAAAAATTTTAACTAATCAACAAGGCAGAGTTATTGATTTAGTTTTATTGAAAAGTAGTGGAAATATAAGATTTGATAATTCTGCAATGCAAGCTGTCAGAAGAGTTGAAACTTTTTCTATATATAAAGAAATGGATAAAGATCTTTATGAAGAGACCTTTAAAAATATTATTTTTAGATTCAATCCAATTAAATGAAGCTTTTAAAATTTATTTTGATAATGCCCTTTTTTTTAAGTGCAGAGCTTGTTATTGAAATTACACAAGGGTCTGACAACCCATATCGAATTGCCTTAATCCCATTTCATGGCGGTGGGAGTGTTGCCGGAGAAGCAAATAATATTGTTAAAAACGATCTAGTTAGAACTGGAGAGTTCTATATTTTTGATGAAAAAACATTAATTTCATCTCCAGCCAATGAAAATGAAATAAACTTCAGTGATTGGAGATTAATTAATGCTGATTACTTGCTTCTTACATCCATTGAAAAGATTAATTCAGGTATCGAGGCAAGATATGAGATATTTGATGTGCGAAAAAGATCAAAAATAAGAAGTTCAAAGGTTTATGGAGTAAGTAATAACGTAAGACAGCTTTCTCATTATATAAGTGATGGAATTTATGAAGCTATCACAGGAATTCAGGGTGTCGCATCAACAAAAATATTATATGTAAGCCAATCAAATGATCTCAATGCTCCCTATAAATTATTTGTTGCTGATGCCGATGGCAAAAATGAACAGCTTTTAGTAAAAAGTCCTGAGCCCATAATCTCACCTACATGGTCGCCTGACTCTAAAAAAGTAGCTTATGTTTCTTTTGAGACCGGAACGGCAAATGTATACATACAAGATATTTCAAGTGGAGATAGAAAATCAATCATTAAGAAAACATGCTCTACTTGTTCTACAAATGAGCAAATAAGCTCGCCATCATGGTCGCCTGATGGGAAGTATCTTTCATTAACTTTGTACCAAGATGGGAATGCAGAAATTTATATATATAATCTACAAAATAAAAATCTTACAAGATTAACAAACCATTACTCTATAGATACAGAATCAAAATGGTCACCTGATGGACGCAAATTAATGTTTACATCTGGTAGATCAGGATCACCCCAACTCTATGAATTAGATTTACGAAAGCTAAATAAAAAACCAAAAAGGTTAACCTTTGAAGGTAATTACAATGCAAAAGGGTCTTACCTACCCAGTGGAGATGGCATAGTATTTGTGCACCGATCGTCTGATAAATTTCAAATAGCAATAAAGTATTTTGAGGATAATTTTCTAATTCCATTAACCGATGCAAAAATGGATGAATCACCTAGTGTTTCTCCAAATGGTAATGTGATAATCTATGCAATAAGTGAACAAAATAATGACATTTTGGCTGGGGTAACCCTGAGTGGAGCTAAGTTCCGCTTACCCTCGGCAAAAGGTCAAGTAAGAGAACCTGCTTGGTCAGGATTTTTAAAGTAAATAGGAGATAAAATGCAATTAGCCAAATCTTTTTTCACAATTTCATTAATTACAATTTTTATCGTTTCGTGTAGCTCTGTGCAGGTGACAGAGGAGTCGGTAAGAGAGTCTAGTATAGCAACCGTAGAGGTTTCAACATCTGATACTTATGAAACAAAAACAACTGCTGTATCTACATCTGCCACAGTTTATTTTGATTTCGATAAGTCCAATCTTACCTCTAGATCAATACAAACGCTCAGAGGTGTAATATCAGCAATGAAAGATAATTCATCACTGACACTTGTTCTCGAGGGACATGCCGATGAGAGAGGAACAAGGGAGTACAATTTAGCCTTAGGTCAGCGAAGAGCTGAATCTGTTGCAGATTATCTCGAATCTCGAGGTATAGATAGATCAAGACTTGTTGTTAAAAGCTATGGAGAAGAAAGTCCTGCTGTTTCTGCATCTAATGAGAGAGCTTGGGCTAGAAATAGAAGAGTCGAAATAAAATAAATTTATGCGCCTTGCATTCTTTATTTTTGCAATATCATCCTTGCAATCTTTTTCTCAAGACTTTGAGAATTCAGAGTCAGATATATTATTTCTTAAAATACAAGAACTCGAGCAAGAAATTGCTGAACTCAGAAATGAACTAGAAACACAAGCGTATCTTCTTGAAAAACTTCTCAATGAACTTAAATCTATCGAAGATGAATCTGTTGATGACCAAGTTGAGGAAGTTGTTGATGAGAATATTTTTAGATTTGAGGGCATCAATGATTCCCAAAGCATAGATGAAGTTTATGATTCTGCAATAGCTGCACTTGAGAATGATGATCTTGAAAGTGCTAAAAAGTTATTAGATTACTTCTTAATTAATTTTCCAGATGCTGAAAGAATCCCATTAGTTTTATTTTGGCTTGGAGAAATTTCTTTTATAGATAGTGACATTGATGATAGCTATTTGTATTTCCTTGAACTTGTTTCTAATCACGAAGCCCATTGGAGAGCTCCTCAAGCGCATAAGAGAATTGGCGATATTTATTTAACAAAAAATGATATTGATAATGCCAAAGCAAAATATAATTTCGTTTTAAAGAACTATCCCAATAATTCAGTATCATCAATTGTCTTGCAGATATTGGAAAATATGGAATAATCACCATCTTTAGTTTTATGAATGGGTCGCTAGCTCAGTTGGTAGAGCAGTTGGCTTTTAACCAATTGGTCACAGGTTCGAATCCTGTGCGACCCACCATCTATGAAAGATTATTTTAATACATTAAAAAATTCTTTTTCGAAAGACTCTTTCTTAGCTAGTTTGTTCTTCTTTTTTGTACTCTCATCTTGGTACACTTTAAGACCTCTTCGAAATGAATTAGCAGTTCAAGATATAGACAATATATCTCTTCTATTAGCTATGGTTGGAATCGCAATGCTTTTAGCAAACCTTTTATACTCATGGGTTGCTTCTAAAACAAATCTAAAGCAGTTAATTATTTTTTGTTATCTATTTCTGGCAAGCAATCTTGTCATTTTTATAAATCTTGATTTTTCTTCAAACGAATGGATCGGTAGATCATTTTATGTTTGGTGCAATATTTATAGTTTTTTTGTAGTAGCAATCTTTTGGGTGGTAGCTATCAATCTATTTCGACAAGAAAAAGCAAAACAATACTTTGGATTCATTTCATTTGGAGGAACTCTTGGAGCAGCTTTTGGTTCAAGGTTATCCAAATATATTGCAAATAACTTTTCGATTGCTCCCGTTGATGGAGGTCCAGAAGAAATAAATATAGCTATCTTTGCTTTTTTCACGTTAGGACTTCTTGTTGTTGGTTTATTGGTTGGTCTTTACTGTATTGGAAGAGTTAAAAGTGAAAACATAGCTTTGGGAGGATCTGCAAAGGATGCTTTCAAAAACCTTTTTAATTCAAAAGATGTAAGATACCTAGCTTTTTATATGTTTTTATTCACAACACTAATGACAATTCATTGGATAACTTCGGCAGTAATATTTGATAAAGCAATAGAAAGTTCGATTGAAAGAGTGGCACTTTTTGCAGATATTGAGCTTGCAGTAAGTCTCATTGCTGGGCTTATACAACTATTCTTAACTTCCTTTATAGTTAGAAATCTTGGCATTAAATTTATTTTATTTTCTTATGGCATTATTTTTTCAATTGTATTTATTGTTTATTCATTTGCTCCATTGCTCATTTCTGCAGTTTTGATTACCGTTTTGCTGAGAGTCTTCGAATATTCAATAAACAAACCCAGCAGAGAAATTGTATTTAGTCATTTATCCAAAAATAAAAGATATAAGTCATCCGTTCTTGTTGATACTTTTTTTGCTCGTTTAGGGGATTTTAGTGGAAGTATTTTCCTTGGTCTCTTCAAAGGGTCTCAAATAGTTTTTAGCATAGCGCCCTTATTTGCAATTCCATTTGCTATAACCATTTCTTTTATTGGATCAAGAATCTCAAAGATACTAAAAGATTAGATTCTTTTATTAAGTTTCTCTCTTAGATTATTAATTTTGGTCATAATTATCTCAAAAGTTTGAAAATTATCTTGAGATAGTTTTAGAGCAAACTGCAACTCATTAAGCGCTCTTTCATTTTGTCCAAGTAAGATGAAATACTCAGCTCTACTTTGATGATAGCCAGCTACATTAAGATTATCTTTTTGTATCTCTGAGAGCAAAAACCAAAGACTTGGATCTGAATTACGCCTTAGAAGAGTATCCCTCAAGATTTCCTCTGCGGCTATAGTTCTTCTGATACCCCTTAAGACTCTTGCTTTTTCAATTGTAAGAGGATAATTTTTAGGCGAGATTTCTAGTTGCTCATTAACTAGAAGAAGGGCTTCTTCATACTTTTTTGATTCCCTCAAGATTTCTATCTTAGTGGTATTTAAGATTAAATTTTCTGGATACATTTCTAATAGTTCATTAATCTGGATCAGGCTTTCTTCAAATCTTCCATTTAAAGATAAGGCTCTAGAGTAGCCATATATATTTTCAATATTCCTATTGCTGGAAACTTTATTTTCGAATATGCGAATAGCATTTATTGGAAGCTTCTCATAATCAGCCTCCAGTCTTCCTTTGATAAGTCTGTAATTAATACTATTTCTAATACCACCAATATCTCCAAGTTGATCTGCAGCATTAAAAGCATCACTCACTCTGGTTGATGAAATAGGGTGAGTTAGAAGAAACTCTGGAATATTATCACCATAAAATCTTCTCAGTGCAGCCATATTTTCAAACATTTCACCCATAGCATTAGGGTCATATCCAGATGCAACACAGTTCTCAAAACCAAATCTATCAGCTTCTCTTTCAAATGCTCTACTATATCTTAGAGACTGTTGTTGAAGGAATGCAGGTCCCGCAATAAATGCTCCTGGATTATTCGTCGCAATTGCAACCGCAATTGAAGAAACTAGGATTAAAGCTGAGGCAAGATTTCTATCTTGGGATCTCAAAACATTTCTTTGAAAATGTCTTTGGCTTAGATGAGCTAGCTCATGACATAAAACCGATGCAAATTGAGACTCATTATCAGCATTAAGAAAGAGGCCACCATTTATACCAACAATTCCTCCTGGAGCTGCGAAAGCATTTAGAGAAGGATCAT
>CACNXK010000006.1 GCA_902624425.1 uncultured SAR86 cluster bacterium
AAAGCTAAAATCTGAAGACTCACTATTAATAGTTGATGATGTATACGATACAGGTAAGTCTGTAAGTAAGGTTATAAGCGATTTAGAATCTGCTTGTAAGAAAAATACACCTGAGATTCGCGTAGCAACTCCTTACTTCAAACCAAGTAAAAATAAAACCGAGAGAATTCCTGATTACTTTATCCATGAAACTGATCAATGGCTGGTATTTCCTCATGAGCTTCAAGGCCTCACTATGGATGAAATAAAAGCAAATAAACCTGAGCTTGACTCACTTATTAAAAATATTGAGTCATTAAAATCTAAATGACCAACCTAACGGTTGCCGAAGTTTATGCGATTGGTCTTCCTATCATATATGGAATGATTGCTCTTGAAGCTATATTTTCATCTTTAACAAATAAATCTTTTTATAAACTCGATGATACTCTATGCACAGCAGGACTTCTCATTGGAAATATATTAATGGGATCTGCTGCAAAAGGACTTTCTTTTGCAGTTCATATTTTTCTTTATCAATTTAGAATAATTGACCTAGCAAGCTTAATACCCTTGTGGGCTATGTGGATATTAGCTTTTGTTTTGATAGATTTAGTTTTTTATGTTTATCACAGGCTTTCACATAGAGTAAGATTTCTATGGGCAATCCATATGAGCCACCATTCAAGTGAGGAGATGAACTTTGCAGTTTCTCTCCGACAAGCATGGTTTGCTCCGCTATCAAAACTTCCTTTCTTTGCTGTACTCCCACTTTTGGGGATGGACCCTACAATTCTAGTTATAGCGGGCGTAATTAGCACACTCTGGGGCGTTGTTGGCCACACTCAAATTGTTGATAAACTTGGTCCACTTGAGATTGTATTCAATACACCGTCTCATCACAGAGTTCATCATGGCGCAAACAAGGAATATATTGACAAAAATTATGGAAATTTATTTATTATCTGGGACAAAATGTTTGGTACATTCGAACCAGAAATAGCCCCAGTTAAATACGGATTAGTGAATAATGTAAATACATTTAATCCAATAAAAATTACCTTTATGGGCTGGAGCGCAATATTTAAAGATGTTAGAAAAGCAAAAACACTTAAAGAAGCATTTTCTTTAACGTTTGGGCCTCCTAATACAAAATTAAGAGGCGGGTCATTCTAATCAATCAAGGGCGTCGTTTATTTTCCAATTTAAATAATCAAAATGGCCTTTTACCATATCATTACCATACGCTGAGTTCGTGAAGTTCTTTATCTTAACCAGGGAACTAAAGATAGCTGCTCTGGATATTTCATCATAACTATTGTCATCCATTGCCGCTATTAGGCCATCAACATAAGCAGACTGAAGATTCATTTTAAAGGTATTTGGAATCTCTCTCGGAACAAAAATACCATTAAAAAGATCTTGAAGAACTTCATTTGGTAAATACTTATTACCATATTGAGCACTATCTGATAGTCGCTTCATCACTCTAGGATGAAGAATAAAGCTGAGTGAGCTCAATTGCATTCTTAAAACAAGATCATGAATCTTTGGATCATTGTCGGAGTTTCCGTAACTGGCAGCTCTTTTTTCAGATTGAAGTAATTTCAATATTTCAGGATCAAATGTAAAAGCATCATTAGCAAATAGCTCGGTATTAAGAACACTCATCGCTCTTTTTTGCTCACTATATGGAACAACCTCAAACGGTGTCATATTCTCGTCTTGGCCTATAACAAGCCTATTTGAGTAAACACCTCCAATTTGGATTGCAACAGATTCAAGAAACCTACCTTTATCTCTCACTAGACTATCGAAAGTCCCTTTCAGTTCAGAATAAGTTGTACCTGGCTCATTAAAGATTTCTGTTAACTCACTAATTTTTTTGTCAATTGTTTCAATTCTCTGCACTGTATAAGTTATTGGATCTTTTGACATGTCATACCTTTTATTTCTCGGATCGGTATTTCTTCCAGGACTTCCCATAACATCATCATCAGTTCCAAAAATAAGTTCAGGCTTTGTTGATTGTGCGAGGAGATCTTCTCTCTCTTGTTCACTCATTTCTGGCGTATAACCAAAGACAACGGCCCAAATATCATAAAAACCAGGTTCAGTTGGAAAGTAATTACCTTGCTCAACACCTTCAGGTGCTATATTGATTGGATCATAATCCATTACAGAACCAATATGATTTTTGCCTGTAATGTTTTTATCATGAATTTCAGTCGGACCATATAACCAACTTGCTTTAAAGTTATGACGCAACCCAAGAGTATGGCCAATTTCATGAAGGGTAAGGGATATAATCCATTGTCTAAGCGGATCATTTTCTTCATCATAGCCCCAAATTTTTCTGAGCCTATAACCATAACTGATTGAGTTAAACTCTTGAACGATATCTGCAGCTATCATTTCACCTGTTCTTGGGTTAGCTACGCTAGGACCATAACCTGAATATCTTGGTGACGGTGTTGATGCCCATCTAATTACGTTGTATTGAACATCACCAGCATCCCACTCTGCATCATCAGGCTGAATCTTTGCAACAACTGCATTTTTAAAACCTGCCTTTTCAAATGCAATATTCCATAACTCAATTGCTTCGACTACAAATGGTTTAATTTCCTGAGGAGTTGAATTTTCAACCCAAAACACGATTGGGTTAACTGGTTCAGAAATTTCTGCTGTTGGATCTTTCTTAATTAAACGCCATCTGTTAATTAAATCTTTACCTTTAAAATAATCATAAGTACTTAAATCAGTAATTTTTGTAGAAAAATATCCTACTCTCTGATCAGCAACTCTTGGTTCATATTTATCATCAGGCATCTCAACAAACATATGCCGCGCTACAATACTTGAATATCTTGCATCTGGTACCGCATCAACTGATCCTTTTGGGCTCGGATTAAAGAATCCGTAAGTTACTTCTACAGATGTATTTTTTGGGTAGTTTTTTACTCTGCTGATATAAGTTTTTTTATCATCAATTCTTCCAAGAATGAGGCTATAGTACTCTGCATATTCTTTTGGAGGCGTAAGACCAACTAGCATTTCGCCAAGAAATAGTTTATCTATATTTATAAGATATCTATTTTCTTCCTCTATCTTAACTTCGAACCTTCCAACAAAAGATTCAAGTATATTTGTCAAAGTTGACTTCGATATATTATTTGAATCGTCATAATTGAATACGGTATTTTTTTTATAAAGGGCTAAATCATCCTTAAACTTTCTAAACTCTAGAACAGAGCTATCTCCCATATCTCCACCGCTAGCCCCTCCTGCTTGGGCGCCGCTTATGATGTAATAAAAATATATAAATTCTTTAGATAGATCTCCCTCTTCAATTATTGTGTAATAGGTATCCTCTTCAGTTTCATAATAAATATCGAGCATTCCTTCAATGATTTCGAATTCTCCATCTTCAATGAATTCAGCAATTGTTGGTTCTTTCTCTTCCTCTTTTTCTTTATCCTCACTATCTTCTGCAACATCTTCGACAACTTCCTCAGATGTATTTTTAGCCTCTTGGACTTCTTCTTCTGCAAAAGACATGAAGGAAATAATTAACATTAAACTTAATAAATAACTGATATTTTTCATTTTCTACCTCGTAAACTAGGGGGTTATTCTAATGGTCAAGTAGCCAACATGCAATCAGATTAGATGTTAATATATGGGCATGGAAAAAACATACGATTTTGTAATTATTGGCGCAGGTTCAGCAGGCTGTGTTTTAGCTAACAGACTAAGTGAAGATCCGAATACTTCGGTTTGTATAATGGAGGCTGGAAAAAAAGATACTGACCCAAGAATCCATATTCCAATAGGTTTTGCATTCTTTGGTGAAAATAATCCGGTAAGTTGGAATTATGAAACAGTTCCCCAAAAAGAGTTTGAGGAAGTAACTGTCTCTGAACCAGCAACAGAAGTCGTCGATACAACCGGAGGAGTTCACTCTTTTAAACAGGAAGTCAAAGAACACAGGAGGGGAGCTCAACCAAGAGGGAAGACGCTTGGTGGCTCAAGCTCAATTAACGCTATGCTTTATGTTCGTGGGCATAGGTGGGATTATGATCATTGGGCAAGTTTGGGAAATGATGGTTGGTCCTATGACGAGGTCTTAAAATATTTTAGGAAAGCAGAACACAATGAAGTATTTGATGATGAGTTTCATGGTCAAAACGGCCCATTAAATGTCTCAAGGATTAGACACGAAAATAAGCCCACAAAAGATTTCGTTGAAGCAGGATCAAAATTATACGAACGTAATGCAGACTTTAATGGCAAAGAGCAAGAGGGCGTAGGCTTTTACCAAACAACTCAAAAAAATGGCAAAAGATGCAGTGCTGCAAAAGCATATTTGGTGCCCGCCTTAGAAAGGCCAAACCTAACCGTAATAACTGAAGCAAATGTCGATAAAATAGTTATTGAAAATGATAAAGCTTCAGGCGTTGAGTATATAGACACGGAGGGAGCTACTCATACTATTGCCGCCTCAAAAGAAGTATTGCTGTGTTCCGGTGCTTTTGGATCTCCTCAAATATTACTCAGATCCGGAGTAGGACCAAGAGAAGAAATTGAAAAGCATGGCATAGAGCACAAAGTAGATTTGCCAGGTGTTGGAAGGAATCTTCAAGATCATATTGATTATCTCACTGTTCATAAATATAACTCTATGCAGTTTATTGGTACCTCTATCAGAGCATTCTTAATAAAATATCCACTCGAAGTAATAAAATACATAATTAAGAAAACAGGACTCTTTACTTCCACTATTGCAGAGGCGGGCGGCTTCATAAAATCTAATGCATCCAAAGAAATACCTGACATACAACTCCACTTTGCTCCTGCTATGGTAGTTGATCATGGAAGAACTCAAGTATGGGGGCATGGATTTAGCTGTCATAGTTGCCTCTTAAGACCAAAATCGAGAGGTACGGTAACACTAAAGTCTGCCGATCCGCTCGAAGATCCATTAATAGATCCAAAATTTCTATCACATCCTGATGACATGAAAGATATGATCGAAGGTTATAAAAAGATGATGGAAATCTTAAATACTGAACCAGTGAATAAATATATAAAACAGCACTGTCAAAGACCAGTAGATATTAATGATGATTCAGATATTGAGAAGGCTATTCGTGAAGGCGCTGATACCGTATATCACCCTGTTGGCACATGCAAAATGGGAAGTGATTCCGAGGCTGTTGTTGATAAAAGATTAAAAGTACATAAAGTAAAAGGGTTGAGAGTTGTTGACGCCTCAATAATGCCGACACTTATAGGTGGCAATACTAATGCTCCAACTATTATGATTGGCGAGAAAGCTTCAGATATGATCTTAGAAGATTGGGGTGGCCCTAGATGACAGAGACTGGTCGCTGTCAATGTGGAGAAATAAACTACTCATTCTCAAGAAACAAAATCATTTCAGGACATCATTGTCATTGTAAAGATTGTCAAAGAGCAACTGGTTCTGGAAAAGCAACCATTTTGGTCATCTCTAAGAAAAATCTTTCAATAAATGGCGAGCCAAAATATTATGAGAGTGTCGGTAATCAAGGGATGCATATTAATCGCGGATTTTGTGAAAAATGCGGATCTGGAATACTAAGTTTTGCCAAAGAGCTTGAAAGGGTAGTATTTATAAAGGCAGGCACGCTAGATGATTCAAGCTGGGTTACTATCGATTCAAACTACTTTACAGAATCATCAAATGATTGGAATAAGCCCGATGATGAAATTAAAAGCTTTGATCAAAACCCAAACCTATTTGAAAATATTAAAACAGTCCTTAAATCTTTTATGTAACCATGAATGATGCACTAAAAAATATTCTAGAAAGAAACTCCCATCGAAACCTTGTTGAGCCAATCCCATCAAGTGAGGAAATTGAGTTGATCTTTCAGGCAGCCTTAAGAGCACCCGATCATGCGTGGTTAAGACCATCAAGCTTTATTCATGTGAGTGGGAATGGCCTTCAAAAACTTTCAGAAATATTTGTGGAATTTGCAAAGGAAAACTTTGATGATCTTAGTGAAGAAAAACTAGAGAAGTATAAAAATGCTCCATTTAGAGCGCCACTCATAATAATACTGGTATCAACAAAAAAAGATCATCCAAAAGTGCCTGAAATTGAGCAAATTGTTTCTACTGGAACAGCAGGTCAAAATATCATGCTGGCATTAAATGCAATTGGTTATGGAGCAATTTGGAGAACAGGTAGCTTTTCCTTTAATAAAAAATTATCAAAGCATTTCGACCTTTCAGAGGATCAAACAATAGTTGGATATATCTATATAGGGACACCTGAAGGTAAGAAAAAATCTTTACCAGTAATGGATACAAAAGATTTTGTGACCATTTGGGATTAATTACTACTCATGAACACAAAAGTATTTTTCATTCCACTTATTTGTTCATTCCTATTTTTTGTAATTTATTTATTGCTTGCGCAAACAGGCACCTTTTTATCAGTTGAGCCAGGCTATAGTATTAATGATATTTCAAGGTGGTGTGAAAGAATCAGCAGTGGATATTTTAGGGAGCCAAGTAATGCACTTTCTAACATAGGCTTTATAACAACTGGCCTAATAATGTTTTGGATTCTCTCTAGAGAACCGAAGGGCATTAATAAATTTCATGGACCAACACCTACAGCTCTAATTTTTGCATCAGCTGCACTTTTTTTAGGTCCAGGATCTTTACTTATGCATGGTACACATACTGCTTGGGGACAATGGGCAGATTGGCTAAGCATGATAATGTTTATTTCAATTCCTTGGCTTGTAAATATTTTTACAATAAAGAATTATCCTGAAAATGTTTTTGTTAAAACCTATGTCACCTACATAAGCATTTATGCTGTTGTAAGCTGGAATCTTGGCTTTGATCTGGGAGTAGGACTAAATCTTTGGTTTTTATCTATAGCGCTATGGGTAATTACAGAGACCCTTCAGCATTTCTACTCTAAAACACTCAGAATATTATCAGGTTTTCTAGGCTTTATCGTAGCTTCAATCTTCGGAGTCTTTCCAAATGAAATTATTCAAAACTTAAATGAATACTGGTGGGTTATTTTATTTTGGGTGCCAGCAATATTTATTAACGGAAAATCTCCAATGAGGAAAACAAGATTTAGATGGTTTTGGTTTGGAAATTTTACTTATATAACAGCATTTATCATTTGGCTTCAAGGATATCCGGATACAGCTTTTTGTAATCCAGATTCTATTGTCCAAGCGCATGCTCTGTGGCATATACTCTCTTCAATTGCTACCCTATTTTTCTTTTTCTATTTCAGAAGCCTTAGGCTTACATGAAAAAAGTATCAGACAAAATAATCTTCAGATCCGGTTTAGAGATGAAGAACAGATTTATGTTAGCCCCTCTAACAAATACTCAAAGTCATGAAGATGGATCTCTCTCAGATGATGAGTTCAATTGGTTGACAAAAAGAGCACATGGTGGATTTGGTATAACCATGTCCTGTGCATCACATGTTCAAGAACATGGGAAAGGATTTCCAGGCCAACTAGGGATTTTTGATGACAAGCATGTTGAGGGCTTAACTAAATTAACTTCAGAAATTAAAAGCCAACAAAGCTTGGCAATTGCGCAGCTTCATCATGCTGGCATGAGATCACCCGAAGATCTTATTAAAGTTAAGCCCATTTGCCCATCTGATAATGAAAGCACGGGAGCCAGAGGAATGACTTTACAAGAGGTAAAAAGATTAAGAGATGATTTTATAGATGCCTCAATTAGAGCAAAAAAATCAGGATATCAAGGAGTCGAAATACATGGCGCACATGGATATATTCTTTCTCAATTCTTATCAGGAGAAATTAACACCAGAACAGATGAGTATGGAGGCTCAAATGAAAATCGCGCAAGAATAGTTTACGAAATAGTTAATGGAGTTAGAGCTGAGTGTGGCAAAAATTTTATTCTTGGTGTTCGATTATCGCCAGAGGGTTTTGGGCTAAAGTTAAGTGAAATTAAAGAGGTTTGTCAGATTCTAATCTCAACAAGGAAAGTTGATTTTCTAGATATATCACTTTGGGATTCTTTTAAGGAGCCAAATGAAGAAGAGCATAAAGGAAAGAGCTTACTCGAACATTTCACAGAAATGGATTTTGGAGACACTTTACTAACTGTAGCGGGGAACATTCGCTCAGGTCCAGATGTAATCAAGATTTTAGAGAGCGGAGTAGACTTTGTGACGGTTGGAAGAGCAGGGATACTGCATCATGATTTTCCAAAAAAAGTAATAGCAGATCAAAAATTTGAACCTATAAAATTGCCAGTATCTAAAGATCACTTAATCCAAGAAGGCCTAAGTGAAACATTTATAAAATATATGCAAAGATGGCAAGGTTTTGTAGAAGAGTAAAAAAATGAAGATCTATTTATTTTTCGCCTCAGCCCTATTATTAATCCCTTTCAAATTATTTTCTTTAAATCTATATGATTTAGATCCCTATGAAGAGTATTTAAGCTCAGGAAAAAAGCTTATGAAACTTGAGTTTGGTCTTCATGATCTTGAATCACAAGAAAGAAGTAAAGAAATCCTGATTGCTATTCATGGCCGAGATAGCAGAGGCTTTGAGTGGATTTATCCCCTTCAGACAATAGATAACAACAAAACAAAGACTTACTTTCTCCGCTGGGATACTACTAAATGTCCCCAGAAGGCTATTCCAGACCTAATGAAAGAGATTTCAGAAATAGAAAATGTTGAAAAGATTACTATCTTAGGACACAGTTATGGAGGCATACTTTCCTCATTGCTATTGAATGAAATAGAAATTATTGATACGGATATTCATGTTATAGCCGCACCATTGGCCAGTACTGATCTAAAAAGATATTGCGGATATATCCATCCGACAACAAAAAATACAAATATTTCATATCATCAATGGAGAACAATTAAGAAATTTGATTTTGCATTTAGTAGCCTTAACTATGATCCACAAATCATAGAGTTCGAAGGCTCATCAGTTACTCGTCTTCCACAGCAATATAATGGAAAAAGACTTGGACATCTATGGTCTATAAGCTGGGTGGCAGAAAATATTGAAATGAGCAGATAACCCATCAATAAGCTGTCATAAAAATGACAATGATGAACCTTTTTTGTAAACTTTTAATATGCAAATAAATAAATCTTTGTTCTTATTCATAATCCTTATCTCAGGTTTTATAGCTGCTGAAGACCTTAAACAAAAACTTCAAGCTGATTTAGATCCATTAATGAAAAAAGTTATTGAATGGCGTCATGATATTCATGAGTACCCTGAGCTAGGGAATAGAGAATTTAGGACGTCAAAAAAAGTTGCTGAACATTTAGTTTCTCTTGGTGTAGAGGTCGAAACAGGAATTGCCTATACAGGCGTTGTTGGCCTTATTAAAGGTGGAAAGCCAGGTCCCACTATAGCTTTAAGGGCAGATATGGATGCTCTGCCAGTAACTGAAAAAACAGGATTATCTTATGCATCTGTCCAACGAACACAGTATTTAGGTCAAGATGTAGGAGTAATGCATGCATGTGGTCATGACGCGCATGTTGCCATTCTTATGGGGGCGGCCGAATTTCTTGCAAAAAATAAAGAACATCTCGAAGGAGATGTAATGCTTATTTTTCAACCTGCTGAAGAGGGAGCGCCCGAGGGTGAGGGCGGTGGAGCAGAAATGATGCTCGCTGAAGGAATATTTGATAGATACAAACCGGATGTAATTTTTGGATTGCATGTTACTAATTCTCGTCATGGGCATCTTGGCGTTTTACCAGGACCAGCAATGGCTGCTGCATCTTCTTACAGGATCACCATTAAAGGTACTCAAGCGCACGGATCAAGGCCATGGGATAGCATTGATCCAATAATGGCAACTGCTCAATTAATTGAGTCATTGAATACAGTTGTGAGCAGAAGAATAAATATTATTAACAACCCTGCAGTAATTTCGGTAGGCATGGTACAAGCTGGAACAAGAAATAATATTATTCCCGATATATCTCAAATAACTGGAACAATAAGGACATTTGATCCAGTCTTGCGTGCTGAGATCTATGATGAAATTAGACAAATAGCTCGAGGGGTTGCAGAAGGGACAGGAACGGAAGTTGATGTTGAGTTTGATGTTGGAGGCTTTTATCCAGTAACTTTTAATAATGTAGAATTGACCAACCAATATGCCAAGACTTTATCAGAGGCAGCTGATGGAAAGTTTTTAATACTTGATGCTCCAACGACAGGAGCGGAAGACTTCTCTTTCTTCTCTCAAGAAATACCTGGAATGTACTTTTGGTTAGGAGTAAATGAGCCAGGAGTAGATGTAGCACCTGGAAACCATACTCCTTACTTTAAAATAGATGATAGAGCACTAGATGAAGGCGTTAAAGCAATGATTTATCTAGCATTAGATTACGCTAGCAATAACTAAAATCCAAACGTCGCAGGATCAAAAACATAATCAAAGGATTTAGAGGACTCACAACTATTAAAAGTTCCGTTGTAAAATCCAATTTCAAGATGTAGGTGTCGACCTTCACTTCTGCCAGAGTTACCCATAAGACCAATAATTTCGTCTTTGGCAACTTTCTGACCAACTTTTTTATAAACACCATCAAATCTAAGGTGTCCATATCTGGAAAAAATATTATTGCCATGATCAACTACTAAATGATTGCCCCAGCCCGCGCCACATTCCCTCAATATAGTATTGTCCGAGAATTGAGTGCTAGAAGGACATCCGACCCTTGCATAAACGACAACTCCATCAGCTATTGTATGAACAGGAATATCGGATAAATCTTTATCAATATTAAATAAATCTAATCCCTCATGTTCTGCAGGTTCTCCAACAGAGCCAGTGAACTCACCTCTAGTTTGATATGTAGTTATAAATGAAGAAAAATCTAAATTCAGGTTTCTTTCTCCAACAGTTTGAACTGCAGAAAATTCCTCTTCTTGGCTTTCATATACTAAACACATTGTATTTTCTTTTTCCTGTGAACAAGAGGAAACGAAAAAAACAAAAAAAATTAAAAATAGATTAAAACGCTTATTCATTTACTGGTATATTAAGTTTTTAATTCTATTACTTAGGAGCTTATATGCCTATACCAGATTCAATAAAAGAGAATATTTCTATTCCAGTAATTGGAGCACCTTTATTTCTTATTTCAGTACCTGACTTAGTAATAGCGCAATGTAAGGCAGGAATAATTGGATCCTTTCCTGCGCTTAACGCCAGGCCTCAACATGTGCTTGAGGAATGGATTGTAAGAATAAAAACAGAATTAAAAGAATATCAAGAACAAAACCCGGACAAAAAGGTAGCCCCTTTCGCTGTTAATCAAATTTGTCATGGCTCTAATGACAGATTGCAAGGAGATATGGAAATTTGTGTTAAGCATGAGGTGCCTATAATCATTACTTCGTTAAGACCACCTGCAGAGGTTGTAGAAGCAACTCACAGCTATGGAGGCCTAGTATTTCATGATGTCATCAATGTTAGGCATGCAAAAAAAGCTGCTGAAATGGGTGTTGATGGATTGATTTTAGTTTGCGCTGGAGCAGGAGGTCATGCAGGAGCATTATCTCCTTTTGCTCTTTTAAGAGAAGTTAAATCTTGGTTTGATAAAACAATTATTTTGTCTGGATCAATTGGAGATGGTTATTCTGTTGCGTCGGCACTTGCACTTGGCGCTGATTTTGCCTACTTAGGAACTAGATTTATCGCAACACACGAAGCAAATGCTGAACCTGAATATAAGCAGATGCTAATCGAAAGTTCTGCTAACGATATTGTATATTCAAATCTATTTACGGGAGTTTTAGGTAACTATTTAAAACCCTCTATTCAAAATGCTGGTCTTGATCCTGAAAATCTCCCAACTGCTGATAAATCTGTAATGAATTTTGGTTCGGGCGGAAACACTGATTCAAAAGCATGGAAAGATATTTGGGGGTCTGGTCAAGGTATTGGTTTAATTGAAGATGCGCCAACAGTAGAAGATCTAGTAGGAAGATTGAGAGATGAATTTAATGAAGCTACTTCAGAATTTAATAATAAAGCAAAGCTTTCATGAAGATTGACCTATATTTTTCATATAGAAGCCCTTACTCGTATTTAATACTTCCCAGAATGCTCGAGCTGAAGGAAAAATATGATATCGAGATAAATTTTAAAGTTGTTTATCCAATAGCTATAAGAATGCCTGAATGGTTTAAAGGGAAAAATATATTTACCTTTTTCTTTTTAAAAATGATAGATATGAGGATACAAGCAAAGCGCCTAGGCATTCCATTTACAAGCAGCCTTAAACCAGATCCTATTAGACAGAATATTCTTACTGGGAAAATATCTAGTCACCAACCATATATATATGACATCTGTCATCTAGGACAAATGGCTCAAATGAAAGGAGTTGGTATGGAGTTTGCTTTTGAGGCCTCTAGTCTCATTTTTGGTGGTGTGGAGAATTGGAATAGTGATGAAAATTTATCAAAAGCTGCAAAAAATGTTGGACTTAATCTTAATCAGCTTCGAGAGAGTGTGAATGTTCACGAAGAAGAAATAATAAAACAAATCAAACAAAATCAAGTTGATCAATTAAATGCAGGTCACCATGGCGTTCCATTAACAGTTATCGGAGATAAATATTTCTTTGGGCAAGATCAATTTGAAAAGATTATGAAAACGCTTAAAGAACAGGGTCTAAAAGAGAGATAACTGAATGCCAAGAGTTGGGTTTATAGGACTTGGCACAATGGGATTTCCCATCGCAGGCCACATTTCTCAGTCTTATAAGACTTTAGTTTTTAATAGAACATTAGAGAAGTCGCGAAACTGGGCTTCACAATTTAGTGGAGAAGTATCCGAATCCATAGAAGATCTTGCTTCAAGATCTGATGTAATTGCATTATGCCTCAGTGAAGATAAGGATATTGAGGAGATTGTTTTAAGTAGAGGGGGTATTTTAGAGCATATTAAAGAAGAGACTGTGGTTATCGATCACTCAACTACTTCTGTTGATACTGCAAATAGGCTGAGCAGGCATCTTCTCAAGAAAAAATCTTTTTATTTAGATGCACCTGTTTCCGGGGGCGAGGCTGGCGCACAAAATGGTGCACTATCTATAATGGTTGGTGGTGACCAAGCTGCCTATAAAGAAATATCAAACATCCTTGATTGCTATTCAGGCTTTCATAAATTTATGGGCAAATCTGGTAACGGGCAGCTGACAAAAATGATTAATCAGATATGTATAGCTGGCTTAATTCAGGCCTTAGCCGAAGCAGCTAGCTTTTCAAAAAAATCTGGCATCTCATCTAAGGAAGTTTTAAACGTGATTTCAAAAGGAGCAGCCCAATCTTGGCAGATGGAAAATAGATGGGAATCAATGGTTGATGACAAGTATGATTTTGGCTTTGCGGTTGATTTGATGGTCAAGGATTTAGAAATAGTTTCAAAGTTTTCAAAAAAAATCGGTGCAAACATAACTATTACAGAAATGGTAAAGTCATATTACAAAGAGCTCCAGGAAATAGGAGCAGGGAAACTAGATACTTCCAGCCTACTGAGAAGATTAGATGAACAAGACAGCAATTAGACTTAATATTCTTACCCTGTCTCTTTTATTTATTTACTCATGTAGTGGAGGTTCTAATTCTATAAGTCCAGAGATTGTTGAGCTATCTTCTTCACCCGAACATCCGCTTATTTGGGAGGTTGTTACTCCCAGTTCTGTCAATATGAATGAAGTAAAGCTTAGTAGCGCCTTTGATTATGCTTTTGCAGATGGCACTTTTACACAGTCAGCTGTTGTAATAAAGGATGGAAAACTGGTTTATGAGAGATATAGGGGTATTTTGGATGGCGAGAGTAATGCTATTGCGAACACCACAACGCTTGACGTTGCAACTTTACAATTTCTTTTTGGCGAAAGAGATCAAGAAAGTCTTTCCTCCTCATGGTCAAGCGCCAAATCTTTTACAAGTTTTCTGATTGGAATTGCCGAGTCGCAAGGTTTAATTTCATCTATAAATGATTCAGCATCAATATATATAACGGAGTGGGCAAATGATGCAAGATCAGAAATTACAATTAAAAATATTCTTGACATGAGATCAGGACTCGAGCCAATGTGTTTTGATTTTACAAACCAAGAGTTAAGAGTATGTCAAAGCCAACTTGATTCTGGATCCGGAGGAGATATCGTTTATTCTGATGATCAACTTTCTGGATGCATAAATAGAAACCTTGCTGAGAGTGGAGTTATACAACCATGGTATTCGACAACAGAGGTTTATAATAAAGGAGATTTCAAGTACTCAAACTGTGACACCATGGTTTTGGGAGAAATTATATTTCGTGCTACCGGTCAAGATGTTCAAACATTTGCTGACTATCAACTTTTCTCAAAAATAAATATAGATGCTTTTTGGTGGAAAGACTTTGTTGCATCAGGGCAATCTAATGGAAATCTGCTCGCATATTGTTGTCTAGATTCGAACGCAAGAGATTATGCAAAGTTTGGTCATATGCTTCTGCTTGGCGGAATCTGGGAGGGCGACTCACTAAGTTATAACTCCTATGTAAATATGATTAGAGAACTAGAATATTACGGATTACAGTTTTGGAAGCTTTGTGCAAAATCTCCCGATGAAAGTGGAAATTGCCCTGACAACAGCTTTATACATTCAACGGTTGGCTTTGATGGACAATACATTATGATTGATTTTGCCAGAAATATGGTTGTGGTCAGAAACAGCCTTTATGCACCCATCTTAAATCTTTCAACCGAGAGAAAAATGAAATTGATTCCAACAAGCCTAAGTTCCTCTAATTGGGTCCTAACTTTACCTAGAGCATCAGGAACACCGGTAAACAGTAATTTTAATGCTTCAGTATTTTACGATTTAGTTACACAGGCTATTGAATAATTAAGCCAAAAAGATAAGCAAGAAACCAACAATAATGTAGTAAGAAACTGTTGTTATTTCCATAACCTGAGAATCAAAAATTTCAGAAGAATCTAAGATCTGATCTTTAAAGAAGACAATTGTAAAGATATTAGCTCCATGAATCATGAATAACAAAATAAAAAAAATAGAGCTAGTAAAATAATAAGAAAACACAATAATAAGCAGGAAGAAAAGCTCTAAATATAACGTCTTATTAAAATTTTTTTCTTTAAAAAAGTATTTTGTTAGGCTGTAATTCATCTGCCATGCAATGAAAAAAATTAAGCCAGTTATTGAGTAAATATAAGCAACTATATTTTCAATCATTAAAGATCGCCTTCTTTTCTGACCTCACTTCTTTGAACTTCAAATTGCTCACCATATCTTGCTTCTAATTTTTTTTGATTTTCGGAAATGACCTCATGTGGATCTAAATCAAGAGCAGCACATGCTGTTGCCCAGTACCACATTATGTCACCTAGCTCTCTTTTCATATGAAAGATATTTTCTTCTGATGGTGGCTTCCCTTGAAGGTACATTTTCTTTACGATCTCAACAAATTCTCCTGTTTCGCTTCCAAGTCCCATAGCGGCAGTTAATAACCTTGCAGACTTAATATCTGAGGACGAATCAATTTCTTTTAATCTATCCATCAAAGCATCAAGATCAAGGCTTGGATCACTCGTAACCTTAGTAACAAAGTCCGAATATGTCTTAAAAAAATCTTTTATTTCTTTACTCATTAAATTTACTCTCATTTAAGTTCGAAACTGTTTGATTGAATTCAAAAATAGTTTCACTAATTATTTCGTTAACTGACTTCACTTTATCAATTAAACCTACTGATTGACCTGCAAGAGCTGGAGCGGCCTCCATATCTCCATCGAAGTATAAATTCTTAATACCCATCATTTCGGACATCTCCATAACTCCCTTGTCATGAATTGAATGCGTTAAATCCGTTTTAAGCGCCCTGATACATGGCTTTGATTTTTTATTAAGAATTAACGTTCCATTAGTTCCTGAATTAATGATTGTGTTCTTAAAATTATCATGAACAGGACTTTCTTTGCTTGAAACAAACCTTGTTCCCATTTGAATACCTTCTGCTCCAGCAGCAAATGCAGCAGCCATACCAACTCCATCAACAATTCCTCCAGCAGCAACTATCGGCAGGTCTATTTCATTTTTAATCGCTTGAATTAATACAAATAGACCTACTTCTTCAGGGCTTTTAAAGCCTCCACCTTCGGTACCTTCAACCACTAATCCATCGACACCAGCATCAAAAGCTTTTTTTGCTCCAGCTAGACTAGGAACAGCATGGTATACAGTGATATTTGCTGATTTAAGCACATCTATATATTTCCCAGGATCACCAGCTGAGGTAGTAACAAAACTAACACCATGCTCAACAATAAAATCTACCATCGTTGAATCGCTTAAAAACAATAGAGGAAGATTTACTCCAAAAGGATTATTGGTAAGCTCTGCCATCTTTTTTATTTCCTCTTTGCAGGCATCAACCTCACCAGAAGAAGTTTCAATAATCCCAAATCCGCCAGCATTGGAGACCGCTGAAGCAAGTTTACTTCTTGCAATCCATCCCATTGGAGCCTGAATAATTGGATACTTGCTTCCAAGATGTTCAACAACTCTATTCATAAAATTATATTAACACCCACATGATTAGTTTCAATATATACTAAAACAATCATATGGACGTATCCCACATACTTGATAATTTAAATGATCAACAGCGTCATGCTGTTGCATCTGAAGATCAAAATATAATGGTTTTAGCTGGCGCTGGCTCTGGAAAAACAAGAGTTCTTGTTCACAAAGTTGCGTGGCAAGTAGAAGCACTTAATTTCTCACCTGGCTCAATCATGGCAGTTACTTTTACCAATAAAGCTGCTAATGAAATGAGGTCTAGAATTGAAGATCTTCTTCAACATCCATCCCCAGAAATTTGGTGCGGAACTTTCCATAGCCTTTCCCACAGAATACTGAGAAGATTTAATAAAGAGGCTGAGCTATCAACAGGTTTTACTATCTTGGATGCAGATGACCAGTTAAGAATTATAAAAAGGTTATCAAAAGAACAGGGTATTGACGAAGCAAAGTTTCCATATCGACAAACCCAGTGGCAAATAAATAGCTGGAAGGACTCTGGTAAAAGAGCAAAATCGATAAGAGATAGGGGAGACTTTTATAGAAAAACAATAAAAGGAATCTATTCGGAATATGAAGAACTTTGTAAAAATGATAGCTTGGTTGATTTTGCAGAACTAATATTAAGATCTTATGAACTCATTCGTAAAAACAGTTCTGTAAAAAGCTATTTTCATAAAAGATTTAGATCTATTCTTATTGATGAGTTCCAAGATACCAACACCATTCAATATAAATGGCTCAAGGAAATTACCTCTAAAGATGCTTTAACAACGGCTGTTGGTGATGATGATCAATCAATATATGGATGGAGAGGTGCGAAAGTTGAAAATGTAGACGCCTATATAAAAGAATTTAAAAAGGTAAGCGTTGTTAAATTAGAACAAAACTACAGGTCAACAAGTAAAATTCTTTCCGCAGCAAATGCTTTAATTGATAACAATGCCGACAGGCTTGGGAAAAATCTATGGACAGATGAACTCGAGGGAGAAAACCTAATTTTATATCAAGCGTTTAATGAGCAAGAGGAAGCTAGGTTTGTTGCTGGCGTTATTAAGGATTGGATGGAAAAAGGCGAGCTTTATCAAGATGCAGCCGTGCTCTATAGATCGAATGCCCAATCCAGAGCTATAGAGGAAGCATTATTAAGAGTAAGTATTCCTTACAGAATTTATGGAGGACTTAGATTCTATGACAGATTGGAAATAAAGAATGCAATTAGCTATCTAAAGGTAATTTTCAACAATTCAGATAATCCGTCATTTGAAAGATCAATATCAAATCCAACAAGAGGAGTTGGTCAGAAGACCTTAGCAAAAGTGAGAGATGAAGCAAAAAAATCAGGCATTTCTTACATTAAAGCTGCAGCTAAATTAGTTGATGAAGGGTCAATAAAAGGAAAGGGAGCAAGTGGGCTAGGCACTTATTTAGAATTTATTGCTAACGCTTTTGAGATGCTAGAGACTCATAATCTTTCTGAATTAGTTGAGCATATAAATGTAAAGTCAGGGCTATATGATTTTCATAAAAAAGAGCCTGGAGAAAAAGGTAAAACAAGGATAGAAAATCTTGATGAGCTTGTATCGGCGGCTAAAAACTTCGAACAATCTTTTAGTGAAGAAAAAGAAAATAGGGAGATTGTTGAAAGTTTCCTTGATGTTATTTCTTTAGATGCAGGAGATAGACAGGCAGATGAGCATGATGATGCTGTTCAGCTTATGACCTTGCACTCAGCCAAAGGACTAGAATTTAAATTAGTATTTTTAACAGGTATGGAGGAAAGTTTGTTTCCTCATGGACGATCAATGGAAAGCGCTTCACAGCTTGAAGAGGAAAGACGACTTTGCTATGTGGGAATTACAAGAGCGATGAGGAAACTCTATCTGACTTATGCAGAGTCAAGAAGATTGCATGGAACCGATATCTTTAATCCACCTTCAAGATTTTTAAAGGAAATACCTTCAGAGCTTATCGACGAAATAAGACCAAGAGCACAAACAACAATACCCTATAAAAGAAAGGGTCAGATGAGTCCCTCTCTAAGAGACTCATCAGACTCTATTGGAATTGCTTTGGGAGAAAAAGTTTCACATCCAACATTTGGAGAGGGTATAGTACTAAATTATGAAGGAGCTGGTGAATCAGCAAGAGTTCAGATCAATTTTGAACAAGAGGGAACAAAATGGTTAGTTTTAGCATTCGCAAAATTAGAAAAAATTTAACAAAGAATAGTTTTATATTATTTAGTTTAGTTCTTATTTTAAGCTGTTCAGATAACTCCAATTCCGCGGAACAAATAGATAAACAAAAAACCTACAATTGGTCCCTTGTAACAACCTGGCCTAAAAATTATCCCGGATTAGGAATGGCTCCAGAAAGGCTGGCAAGGCTAGTAAAAGAAATGAGTGATGGAAGAATGAGCATAACGGTATATGGAGCTGGCGAGATTGTTCCTGCTATGGGAGTTTTTGATGCGGTATCTTCTGGATCAGTTCAAATGGGCCATAGTGGTGCTTATTATTGGAAAGGCAAAATACCGGCAGCACAATTTTTTGCTGGAGTACCATTTGGACTGAATGCAAAAGAGATGAATGCTTGGGTAAACAGGGGTGGAGGATTAAAGATATGGAGGGAGCTATATGAACCTTTTAATATTTATCCTATACCTTGTGGAAATACAGGGACTCAAATGTTTGGTTGGTTTAATAAAGAAATTAACTCATTAGAAGATTTAAAAGGATTAAAGATGCGTATACCTGGTGTAGGAGGCGAGGTCTTTAAAAGAGCTGGAGGAAATCCAGTAAATATTCCTGGAGGAGAGCTTTATACTGCAATGCAAACGGGGACTATTGATGCAGTTGAATGGGTAGGTCCATACAATGATTTAGCTTTTGGTTTTCAGCAAGTTGCAAAATATTACTATTATCCAGGATGGCATGAACCAGGATCTATGCTTGAATTGTTGGTAAATGATGATGCTTGGAAATCACTTCCACCAGACTTACAGGCAATTATTGAAACTGCAGCGAAAGCAGTTAATCAAGACTTGCTGGACGAATACACAGCTTCAAATAATAAGGCGCTAAAAGAGCTTATTCAAACCCATGGAGTTGAGCTCAAAAAACTTCCTGAAGAAGTAATCATGGAATTTAAAAGAATTTCAGAGGAAATCATTGAGGAAAGTTTAGAGGATGAAACTACCAGGAAAGTTCATGCATCTTTTAAGGATTTTCTTGAAGAAGTCTCTGAATATCATTCAATTGCAGAAGATGCTTTTATAGAAGCTAGATCAAGAAGTGATTAGAGATTTAGGAATTAAGCAATATCAAGAAACTTTTTCATTAATGAAAGATTTCATTGTGAAAGGAAAAGAAGAATCTATCTGGATGCTTGAGCATGAACCAGTATTTACTCTTGGAACCGCTGCCGATGAGAAGCACATCTTAAAAAAAACAGATATTGATGTCGTTCAGACTGATAGAGGTGGTGAGGTAACCTATCATGGTCCCGGACAACTAGTTGTATATTTTTTATTAAATATAAAAAAAAGAGGACTTGGGCCAAAAATTTTTGTTAAGAATTTAGAGAAGCTTGTTCAAAAAACGCTTCTGGACTTAGAAATTGAAAGCAAAACTATTAAAGGTTCACCAGGTGTATATGTTGATTCAAAGAAAATTGCTTCGATTGGCCTACGTTTTTCAAGAGGTTTTTCATACCATGGTATAAGCATCAATGTTGATATGGATCTTGATCCATTTAATAATATCAATCCCTGTGGCTATAAAGGTCTTGAAGTAACACAAATTAGAGATATATATAGCAACATCAATATAGAGAAAGTAAAATTACTAATAAGTTCTAATATTAAGAATATATTTAATTAATGGAAATAATACCTACAGTAAAGATCGTCAACAGAGACGGCATTAAAGCAGTTAAAAATGGTCAGAAAGCAAACAAGTTTTCAGCTATTCCTGCAGAAAAGAAACCAAGCTGGATCAGAGTTAAGGCAAGCTTTGATCCAAGATATAAACTTGTTAAAGATCAGGTGTCTCAAAAAAAACTTAATACAGTTTGTGAAGAAGCAATGTGCCCAAATATATCAGAATGCTGGTCAAGTGGAACAGCAACTTTCATGTTAATGGGATCGGTGTGTACGAGAGCATGTAAATTTTGCTCAGTTGATACTGGGAATCCAAAAGGCTGGCTGGATACTGAAGAACCTATTAAGACAGCAAGAGCAGTAAGAACTATGGGATTAAGATATGTTGTCTTAACATCAGTTAACAGAGATGATCTTGATGATGGAGGCGCTGAGCATTATGCACAAACTGTGCAAGCTATTAAAAACCTTAATCCAAATACAGCTGTGGAAGCCCTTACTCCTGACTTTAAAGGTATAAGCTCTTCAATTAACACAATCGTAAATTCCGGCATTGAAGTGTTTGCTCAAAATCTAGAGACCGTAAAAAGATTGACACATCCAGTAAGAGATCCAAGAGCTGGATATCAACAAACTCTTGATGTCTTAAACGAATCAAAACATATAAATGCTGAAGTCTTAACTAAAACTAGCTTAATCCTAGGTCTTGGTGAAACTGACGAAGAAATCGAGCAAGCAATGGACGACTTAATTGATCATAAGGTTGATATCTTAACGCTTGGTCAATATTTGCGGCCAACCTTAAATCATTTGCCGGTCGAAAGATGGGTTACGCCTGAAGAATTTGAGAAATATAGGGAAATTGGTCTAAGCAAAGGCTTTTTGGAGGTTGTTTCTGGTCCAATGGTTAGATCGAGCTATAGAGCAGAGCAGGCCTTACAAAAAAATAATGCGGGAATTGAGCTACAAAGAAACACTGCTTGATATTAATTTAATAGAGTAAGTAAGCCGAAACATTCCAAAAATTAAAAAATTCTTTTGTTGTTTCTTGTGCTTCGGGAATAGAGATAGAAATTGTATGCTCTCCCTTTTTTAAATTACCTAATTCAATTATCACTGGAGAAACTTTACTACCTGGGCACCATCCAGATCTCGAATAGTCTGACGATGCAATTCTCTCCTCAATAATCTCTCCCTTCCATTCAACTTCTGTCATCCAAACACCTGAACTAGGATTAAATCTTCTAAATGAAGCGCAATCATCTCTCCACGGGATAAACTCTTTTATAACCTTATCGTTAAGGCTTATCACATTAAGCCTCTTCACAAACTCATCACCACCACTGTGTCCACCATGACCTGTTGTTAAATAATATAACCTGACACTGTCATGATCTTTGGCCAACTTGAATGTTTTTTTTATTGGCTGAGTTGCGAACTTATCGTAACCACTCTGTCCAGGAAACATTGGGGTAGTATTGAGCAAAGGAAATATTGTCTTTAGAGGTTTATGTGTATTTGTATAATATTGATCAAACTTAAAACTAACATCAACATTCCAGCCTTCATTTGACCAAGTATCAATGTAAAGCCCAACCCAAACCTGACCTTTTAAGATCGGAAGAAAGTGAGAAATATCTTCTTCCCAAGTAATGTCATCCTCCCATCTTGGTATATAAGAAGGTTTTAGTTTTTGTATATTTTCTTTGTTATTAAAGTGACCAACGCCAAAAGGAGTTATAAACCTTAATAATTCTAATGACGCTACTTCACTCAGATTATCTATATCAGATTCAGGCAATATAAAAAACGATCCCGACTTATCCCAAGGATCTCCAGTAGACTCTAATGTAATAACAGCTTTTGCACTATGAAAATTCTTAGTTTCTGGCAATTCAATCTTTTTGAGTATCACTCTTCCTGATCCCAGGGTTCTAATAATTTCAGTATCATTATTTGTAAGGTCCGCATCGAAGATGATTTTTTGGTCTTCAAATACTATTAGATTTTTATCAGTGACTTTTTCTTCTTGAGAGCATGAAACAATCAAAAAGATAGTAAAAAATAAAATTCTCATAAGATTAAGCCTGGAAATATGATAACCAGAAGCAAGACTAATAACTGAATTACAATAAATGGTATTACTCCTCTGTATATTTCTATTGTTTTTATAGACTTATCTGCTACTCCTCTAAGGTAAAAGAGAGAAAAACCAAAGGGAGGTGTCAAAAAAGAAGTTTGAAGATTAATTGCAAGCATAATTCCAAGCCAGACAGGATCAAAGCCCATCATAAGTAATGGTGGCGCAATTAGTGGAACAAATACATAACAAATTTCAATAAAATCTAATATAAAACCTAGCAAAAATATCATCAGCATTACAAAAAACAAAGCTGAGTATTTCCCACCTGGCAACATATCAAAAACTAAGCTTATTAACTCATCACCACCGACTCCTCTAAAAATTAGAGAGAATATGGATGCACCAATTAATATAGTGAAGACCATGGTTGTAACCAAAGCTGTTCTTTTACTAGCTTCTTTAATGAGTTCGATATTGAATTTTTTAAAGTACAAACATATTATTACTGAGCCGACAGCTCCAACACCAGCTGCTTCTGTTGGCGTAGCAATCCCAAAAATAATAGATCCTAAGACCATAAAGATCAGCAAGATCGGCGGCAGCAGAGTGTTTAATAAAGAGATTAGACTAACTTTGCTTTCGTTTTGATTGCTAACAGTTAAATTTCTGTTCCAAAAGATTGTATAGATCAAAAAAAGCACACAAATAATTAATCCTGGTAGAAGCGCTCCAATGAATAAGTCACCTACAGAAACTGTTTTTACTGAAAAGATACCCATATCATTTTGAGCCCGTTGATACGCATTAGACATAACATCACCCAAAAGAACTAATGCAATTGAAGGTGGGATGATTTGACCCAAAGTACCAGTTGCTGCAACTAGGCCAGATGAAAAACGCTTATCGTAACCTTCCTTGAGAAGCGCGGGAAGGGACATTAAACCCATAGTTACAACTGTTGCTCCAACAATACCTGTGCTAGCCGCCAATAATGCACCAACGATAACAATAGAAATCCCAAGACCACTTCTTATACCTGCAAAAGCTTTAGCCATATCTTGGAGCATCTTTGCAGCAATTCCTGATCTCTCCAAAACTACACCCATAAAGACAAATAAAGGCACAGCAAGAAGTGTTTGATTGTTCATAATGCCAAATATTCTTATCGGTAAGTTTTTAAAAAGATTTAAATCAAAAACCCCAAACAATGAACATATAAGAGCAAATATTATTGAAACACCAGCAAGCGTGAAAGCAACTGGATAGCCAACTAACAATGAACTACAAACAAAAATAATTAGTAAAAGAGGAACTATTTCCATAATTCTCTTAATTGTTTAATAGCAGCCAATAAAAGCACCAATGGAAAAAGCAAGATGAGCGTTTTATGAAGATAAACAGTTTCTAAGCCACCCGGTTCAGTTGATGACTCCTTTAATAACCAAGATAATTTAATAAAATCTATTGAATAAAAACTAATTATGAATACTACTGGCAAAACGAAAAATATTAAGCCTAGGGTATTAACAAGCCTTTTATATGAGTTTGGCTTATCTTTATAAAGAATATCTACTCTGACATGCTCTTCTTCGGTGAGGGCCCAGCCGGCACAGCCAAGAAAAACTAGTGCATGTAAATAAAGAGCAAGCTCTTGTAAATCAGCTCTACCAACCCCAAATACATATCTACTAACAACAACATATATAACTAGAACAACTATTATTGGTAAAAAGTAAGAAAAAAATTTGCCAATAGATTGATTCATAAAATATTAGTTTTTAAAATAAGCAAATGATTACAGTTTTATCCCCAGCAAAAAACACTTGATTATAGTGCTAACTATAATGATACACACTCTGTCCCAAGCTTTCTAAAAAAGTCTGGCGAACTTGTTAAAGAACTTAAGCAAAAAGAGCCAAGTGAAATCGCATCTTTGATGGGTCTCAGCGACAAGTTAGCATCACTCAACTTTGATCGATATCAGTCTTGGAAAGCTGAAAAAAAGATTTCAGATAATTCAAAGCCTGCATTGCTAGTTTTTAAAGGTGACGTTTACCAAGGGCTCCAAGCTGAGGACTTCAAAAAAGGCGATCTAAATTTTGCACAAAAACATTTGAGGATATTGTCAGGATTATATGGCGCACTTAAGCCCCTTGATGTTATGAACCCGTATCGATTAGAGATGGGAACAAAATTACAAATTAACGGTTGGAAAAACCTATATGAGTTTTGGGGTGAATCTGTGAAAAAAGATCTACTCAAAGACTCAGATACAATAGTGAACTTAGCTTCTAATGAATACTATAAGGTCCTAGGTAACATAAGTGATGAAGCTAATGTGGTCTCTCCAGTTTTTAAAGACTATAAAAATGGCAACTACAAAATAATTAGCTTCTATGCCAAAAAAGCTAGAGGTTTGATGGCAAGGTTTATTATTCAGAACAGGATCAAGAAAACTGACGAGTTAGTTAATTTTGATCTTGATGGATATAAATACTCTAAAGCCGACTCAACCGCTGATAGTCCAGTATTTCTAAGGAAGTCTTAACTTTTTGATTCGTTGAACTTTTTCACATCGACCATTTTGTCGAAGCTAGCGTCTCTTTTTTCCATTTGAGCAGTCATAGCTTCAGTCATATCTGCTTGACTGAGCATTGCACCACTCCATAGAGCATTAAAGTCTAAGCTGTCACTAACATTATGATCTCTTGAGTAATTCATTACTGCCTTAAGACCATATATTGCAACTGGTGATTTAGATGCTATTTCAGCTGCTAGTTTATGAACTGCTTCAAGCATTTCATCTTGTGTTTGATAAATTTCTCCCACTAGCCCAGAATCTTTTGCTTCGTCAGCAAGCATTCTTCTTCCGGTATAAGCCATTTCTCTCATCTTTGAATCAGGAATAATCTTTGGTAGCCTTTGAAGGGTACCAACATCAGCAGCCATACCAATATTAATTTCTTGAATACAAAAGAAAGCATCATTTGAAGCAAAACGCATGTCACATGCAGTAATGAGATCTAACGCTCCACCAATGACACCACCATGAACCGCAGCAATTACTGGAACTCTTATTTCTTCGAGTTTGCTTATGTAACCTTGTAACTCTTTTGCTGTTCTATATACAGCTTCTCCAACTCTGGCATGATCTGGTTTCTTGTCATCGGGAATATCATCAACTCCATTAGAAAAGGCACTCAGATCCATACCTGCACAAAAGTGTTTTCCAGTTGATGAGAGAATTACAACTCTTACCTCAGAATCTCTATTTATTTCCTCTAATGCATCTCCAAGCTCAATCCAAAAGTCTCTAGTCATTGTGTTAAGTTCATTCGGACGATTTAAAACTAGATTACATATATGATCCTTTGTTTTGATATCAAAGCAGGAATATTTACTCATTTCTTTGCAATCTCTATTGATTCCGAAACTTTATCCATGAGCTCGTCCACAAGATCAAATGTTTTATGATGGGGCAGTACAATTTTTCTATCTTTGCTGAGCCACTTGAGCCTACTATGAACAAATTCTAAATTATCTATAAGTTTTTGATTCATTATTTCTATAGTTGAAAATTGTAATTATAAGTAAATGATCCTTATAATCAAAAAAAAAATAAAAAATGCTTGATTTCAATAAACTGCTACCAGACTTAATAGATCTATCTTCAAAAGCCAGCAATACAATAATGGATATCTATAATTCTGATTTTTCACACGAAAATAAAGATGATGGATCTCCTTTGACATTAGCAGATGAATCATCAAACAAAATAATTATCGATGGGCTAAAAGAAATAACTCCTCAAATCCAAGTTATTTCAGAAGAGAACTTCAAAAATGATATTTCTTATGAAGATAGTTATTGGTTGATAGATCCACTTGATGGAACTAAGGAATTCATTAATAAAAATGGAGATTTTTCAGTAAACATCTCTTTTATTCATGAGAAGCGAAGTATTTTTGGGATTGTTCAAAGACCAACTGATTTAAGGATTTGGACAAGTCTAGATAAAGTTTCCCAGGCTAAGCCTGAAGAAACACCGCCACTAAGGATTGTTATGAGTCGAAGCCATAAGAGAGAGGCAGATACAATGTTTTTAAAATTTCTGCAAAATTCTGGAATAGATTATGAGCTTGTCGAAAAGGGTAGCTCATTAAAAATTTGCGCTTTATGTGATGGTGAAGCAGACATATACCCTAGATTTGGGCCAACTTCTGAGTGGGATATTGCTGCTGCAGATGCAGTGCTTAAATCTTATAGAGGTTCAATATTCAGCCTAGAGGACTTTGAAAAGATCAAATATTCTAAGAAAAACATTCTTAATCCGCCTTTTGTAGCTTATAGAAATGAATTTATTAGAGAAGCTTATAGTCAAAAAGTGGAAGATTATGTAAAAAAGTTGTTATAATTTAAGGTCTACATAATTTTTATGTATAATATATTATAAACAGAAATTATAATGGGTACTGATTTACAGAAAATTGAGCTAACAACGCCAGGTAAAGATATAGAATCTTACCTTGCTTGCGTGCACTCAATACCAATATTAACGCCTGAACAAGAGAAAGAACTTGCTCATAAGCTTTATGACAACGATGATCTTGACGCTGCAAGGCAATTAGTCATTTCCCATCTACGTTTTGTCGTTCACATCGCAAGATCTTACCAAGGCTACGGCTTACCAATAGGCGATATTATCCAAGAGGGTAATGTTGGTCTTATGAAAGCTGTTGATAGATTTGATCCTAACAGAGGTGTAAAGCTTGTTTCTTTTGCAGTCCACTGGATAAAGGCTGAAATTCACGAGTACATTCTTAAAAACTGGAGACTTGTAAAAATAGCTACTACCAAAGCTCAAAGGAAATTATTCTTCAATCTAAGAAGCAAGAAAAAGTCATTGGAATGGCTCACTAAAGAAGAAGCAGAAAAAATAGCTGAAGATTTAAATGTTGAAGTAAAGGATGTTCTGCATATGGAAAACAGACTTTCTTCCAATGATTCATCATTTGATGCGCCGGTAAATACAGGCGACGGCGAGAACGAAGTAATGGCTCCTTCACAATATCTAGAAGACAAAAGATTTAATCCTGAAGATTTAGTTGAGGCAGAGCAAACTATGGCATTTAATAACGCTGAACTTTTAGATGCTCTCAAGGGCCTTGATGACAGAAGCAAAGATATTATAAGAAGAAGATATCTATCTGATTCCAAAGTCACTCTTCATGAGTTAGCAGAAGAGTATAAAATTTCTGCTGAAAGAATTAGACAGATCGAAAATGGTGCTCTTAAAAAATTAAGAAGCTCTATGTCTGATGCTCTGTGAATGCAAGAACAATAGGCATTATTCTTAACGGCTCAGATATCCATCTAAAATCAAATTCTCTAAAAGAGCTTATTGACAGCTTGAATCTCTCTGATGCTAGATTTGCAGTAGAAATAAATCGAGAGATTATTCCAAAATCACAGATTGATAACTATACTCTCAATGATAAAGATGTTGTTGAAATAGTTATTGCTGTTGGCGGAGGATAAATTGGATAAATTAGTTGTTGGTAGTCGAGAATTCTCGTCTAGGCTTTTAGTTGGCACAGGAAAATATAAAGACTTCCAAGAAACACAGGATGCAATAGTTGCCTCAGGTGCACATGTTGTTACGGTGGCAATTAGAAGAACGAATATTGGCCAAGATAAAAATGAGCCTAATCTTCTTGATTTCTTGAATCCAGAAAAATTTATAATTCTACCTAATACTGCCGGTTGTTATAACATTGACGACGCTGTTCGTACTTGCAACCTTGCAAGAGAATTATTAGATGGTCACAACTTAGTAAAGCTAGAGGTTCTTGGGGATGAAAAAACTTTATTTCCAAATATGACTCAAACACTTGAGGCAGCAAAAATATTAGTTGAAGATAATTTTGAAGTTATGGTTTATTGCACCGATGATCCAATTTTATGTAAAGAACTTGATGATATTGGCTGTGTTTCAATTATGCCTTTGGCAGCCCCCATTGGTTCAGGATTAGGAATAACAAACCCATACAATATAGAGATAATCTTGGAGAACTCAAACAAACCAATAATAGTTGATGCAGGCGTAGGAACTGCTTCGGACGCAACAATAGCAATGGAGCTAGGGTGTGATGGTGTGCTAATGAATACTGCAATAGCAGAAGCAAAAGATCCAATTTTAATGGCCTCAGCCATGAATAAAGCAATTGAATCAGGAAGAGAAGCTTTTCTAGCTGGAAGGATGAAAAAAAGGTTATATGCTTCAAAATCATCTCCAGAAGATGGAGTAATAGAGTAATTGAGATACAAATTCCTTCCCAGTTTTGTCAGAAGAAAAGGAAGAATTACAAAGCTGCAAGAAAAAAACTTAATTCATTTAGCAGATTATTCGCTTAATGATCTCAGTGAATTAAACAATAAGCCTATATTCAAGAAAATAGCTCTAGAAATAGGTTTTGGGAATGGAGAAGATTTTTTTTCTTTTGCAGAGAAAGAAAAAGATACATTATTCTTGGCATCTGAAGTTTATAAGTCAGGAATCGGCAATTTAATAGGAAAAATAAGAGAGCACTCGCTAGAGAACATATTTATTTTCGAGGGTGATATCAGAGATCTTATATTTGAAGAGAAGGATTTTAAATTCGATGAAATCTACATAATTTGTCCTGATCCATGGCCAAAAGATAGGCATCATAAAAGAAGACTCTTAGATAAAGATTTCTTTAAGAGAATACAATTATGCTTAAAACCAACATCAAATATTTATATTTCAACAGACTGGGAGAATTATGCTGAGCAGATACAGGAGGTATTAAAAGATTTTAAAGATAAATTTTCTGTTGAAATATTAAATAAGATACCAGGAAGAGAGCTGTCAAAGTTTCAAAAAAAAGGAATCGAGGAGGGAAGACATATATATAGCTTTAAATTAAGTGCTATTTAATTTGATAGTAAGATTTCTTAGAGCAATACCCCTGTGACTAATTTTATTTTTTATTAATGAACTAAGTTCAGCAAAAGACTCGCTGTATCCTTTAGGATAAAACATTGGATCATAACCAAATCCTTTATCCCCCCTTTCAAAAATTTTTACCTCACCATCAACTTTTCCATCACAAATAATAAAATCCTCCTTATCGTTTATTCCGACAGCAACAATGCAACAAAAAAAATAAGCATAAGTTGATTCAAGTCTTCTTTTTTTAAGTTCAGATATAAGTTTTTTTCTGTTGTCTACATCTGTTGCATTTTCTCCAGCATACCTCGCTGAATAAAGACCTGGCTCACCATTGATTTCGGGAACAATCAATCCTGAATCATCACCAATTGATGGGAGATTTGTTTTAATAAATGCATTTTTTGCTTTAAGAACTGCATTCTCTTTAAAATTCTTACCTGTTTCATCAACATCAGAGACATTAAAATCAGATTGAGGAATGCACTCAAAATCTGGGAGAATCTTCTGAAATTCACCAATCTTTCCCTCATTTGAAGAAGCTATAATTAATTTAATTTTTTTCAATTAAAAAATACCACTAATCAAAGAATAGAAACTGCAAGTTTTGCAAGAAAAACATTTATTGAATTTAAAAAGATAAATGCAAAAATAGGAGAGAAATCTAAGCCACCAATAGCCGGAATAAATTTTCTTATCGGATCAAGAATTTTGTTAGAAACCTCTTCGACAATCATCCACATATCATTTTCAGAGAACGGAGCAACCCAGCTTTTAATTACACCCGCAATGACAAAGTAAAAAAGTATTTTGAAAAATACAATTAGAACTTCAAAAAAGCTTATTGAAATAAGGAGGATGTAACTGTAGCTAGAAACGTAACTTAAGAGTCCTAAAAACTTGAACACGATAGCAACAATTAATCCTGATACTGACTTATTAAATCCCAAGAAGACTTTTGTAAATGGATCTACAATCTTTACGAATATTTGAACTATGGGATTGAAATAATTAACTTTAAATATAGAAAAAATAGAATAAATTACAGCAATAAACATCAGGCCCGTACTTACAAGCTCTAGGAAAGAAAATAAACTACTATTCATAATATTGAATTATAAATCAAAGCCTCGGACCAAAGAGGATTTCTCCAACTCGTATTAAGTTTGAGCCTTCTTTAATACATTCTTTGTAGTCGGATGAGGTTCCTAAAGACAAAATCTTAATATTTTTTTTCTTTGTTCTCAAATTATTAAATAATTCAACAGAATCATTTATTTCTTTTATATGTAAGGACTTATCTTGGTTGATATTTGGCATAAACATTAAACCAGCAAGTTCTAAGTTAGCAAAATTATCTACAAAATTTACAAATTCTTCTACATCACAAGTAGAAATACCAGACTTAGAAACCTCACCACTTATATTAACTTGAACCAATATCTTTTGCCTTTTATCTATTTTTTTTGACTCAAGGTCCATCTTTCTGACAACTTTTTCTCTATCAACTGAATGAACAAGATAAGAATTTTTGACGATCAAACCTATTTTATTGCTTTGAATTGGGCCCATAAAATGCCATCTGATTTTTTCTGAATTAAGAGCTAAAGACTTTTCATTCAGCTCTTGAGCATAATTCTCACCAAAGTCTCTTAGACCTAACTTATATAGACTTAATATATCTTCTAAGCTTTTTTTCTTCGAGACACCAACAATATTTATTTTGTCTTTTTTAATACTATTTTCATCACAAAAAAGTCTCAGATCCTCATGAAAGTCCTCAAAAGATTTCGTCATATTTGAGTACATCTTGTTCTCAAGAGGGGTAAAAAATCAGCTCTTATTAGAGTTTCCCTGGCATTGTTTGTTTCAGAAATGCTCTGCATGGGACCGACCATGACTCTAAATAAAACACCATCATAATTTTTTGATGTTACTTCCTCCAAATATGGGGTAAATCCTAACTCTTCCATTTTATTTAAAGTTTCTTCAGCAAATATTTTTTTGCCATAGGTCTCAATCTGAAGGTAAGACTCACAAGTAGCTTCCTCATATATCTTCTCCAATTCAAGATATATATTTTCATCTCTAAGATCCTGTTCAAATGTAAAAGTTATGTCATTTTCTGTTTTTTCAACTGAATAAGCCTGCGATTCTGAATTAAAGAACAAGCCAGAGCCTAGAAGAAATACAATAGGAAATATCATCAATAGCAAAATTAACTTAATAGGAACTGGAGATTTACCACTTCTTATATTTGAAATGCTCTTATTCTTTTTAGTACCTTTTTCTTGTTGAGCAAAATCTTTCATTTACATTACATCTAATGCCTTCACACCTAACAACTCTAAGCTGTCAGAAATTATTTCTTTAACAGCATGTGTGATTAAAAGGATAGCTTTTGTGTCAGACTCTGACTTATCTAAGATCTTATTATCATTATAAAAATTATGAAAAACAGAAGCTAAATCTTTTAAATAAAAAATTAATAAGTGAGGCGCTAGATTACTGCATGTTTTTTCAAGAATATTTGGGTATTTAGAAATCTCATGAATTAGATTTGAGCAAATATTTATATGATCTTCGCTAACATCACCAATGTTAAAATCACTCAAGCCGGCCTTTGTTTCAAGAGAAGATATTCTCGCATGCGCATATTGAATGTAGTAATACATATTCTCTTTCTTACTTGAGACAGCTAAATCCAGATCAAAGTCTAAATGCTGATCAGTTTGCTTAGATAGGTAGTAAAATCTTGCTACATCTGAGCCAACATCACTCAATAAGTCCTCTAGTGAATAAAATTCACCGCTTCTAGTAGACATTTTTACAGGTGATCCATTCTTAATAAGATTGGCAAATTGTACTAATTTTACAAAAAGTTTATTCTTGTCATAACCCAACCCCTCCAGAGATGCTTCAACTCTCTTTATATATCCATGATGATCAGATCCCCAGACATTTATAATTTCGTCAAAACCCCTATCTAGCTTATCTTTATGATATGCAACATCAGAAGCAAAGTAAGTTTGCCTCCCGTCTGCCCTTATCAAAACTCTATCTTTGTCATCACCAAAATCAGAAGACTTAAACCAGATATTTCCATCTCGTTCATCGATTAAATTATTTTGATTAAGCTGTTGAACAACAGAATTTATCTTTGAATTTTCTCCAAGAAGAGATGACTCTAAAAACCAATTATCGAAAGTTACACCAAAATTCTTAAGGTCTTTTTCGATTGAGGAAAGAACTTGATCTAGTGATACTTTCTTAACTGAGCTCCAATCCTCCTCACTTGTAGTTTTTAGACGAGATATGATTTCATCAATTTTTTTCTCCTGGTCTTCAGAAAGATCAGTCAAGATTTCATCAAGACCTAAAGTTACTTGTAATTTAACATCTTTCGCTATTTCGGTAATATATTTACCTTTGTAGGCACTCTCAGGAAAAATACTATCTTCTATATTAAGTGCCCTAAGAAATACACTTGCTGTGAGAATATCTATTTGTCTGCCTGCGTCATTCACATAGTATTCTTTCTGAACTTGATGACCTTTTTTTTCAAGAAGTTTTGAGATTACGTCACCATAAATAGCGCCTCTTCCATGACCTACATGAAGAGGACCAGTTGGATTTGCAGATACAAATTCAACCTGAATTTTTTTAGCTTTTTTTACTTTACTGATTGTTTTCTTATTAAGGATATCTGAAATTATTTTTAGAATTCCGGAGTGATTAAGGAAAATATTAATAAATCCTGGACCAGCAACTTCAATAGATCTTATTAAATCAAGATCTTCCAACATATTACCAATTTCGACGCCAACTTCTCTTGGATTACTTTTAGTTATGTTCCCCAACATAAGAGCAATATTGCATGTAAGATCTCCTTTATCAGGACTATCTGGTATCTCTATTTGAAACTTTGAAGATACTGCTGAGACCTCTTCCTCTGAGAAATGCTCTTGTATATGATTTAGGATTTTTTCTTTAATTTCATCAGCTATCATTAGCTCTTCCTAAATATTCCGCTGAACGGGTATCTACTTTTACAACCTCGCCTTCTTCAACAAAAAGAGGTACTTGAATTGAAACACCTGTTTCAAGAAGTGCTGGTTTCTGAGCTCCAGATACTGTATCTCCCTTAACACCAGGTTCAGAAGTTTTAATTCTTAAATTTACAATCTTCGGAACATTTATTGCTATAGCTGAATTATTCCATAGCACTATTTCACAAAGCTCTTCGCCAATAAGCCACTTTCTAGCATCAGTCATTATCTTTTCATCTAGTTCGATTTGTTCATAGGAGCTGTTATCCATAAAGTACCATTTTGCTTCATCCTTGTATAAAAATGCCATCTCTTTCACAGTAACGTCAGCAAGTTCAACACTTTCGTTAGATTTGAAAGTTTTTTCAATAACATTTCCAGTTAACAAATTTCTGTATTTAATTCTTACAACTGCTTGTCCTTTACCTGGCTTATGGAATTCATGACTTAGTATTGAGCAAGGCGCCCCATCAAGAAGTATTTTAGTTCCTGACCTAAATTGATTGGTTGGTATTTTCATGGTTTACAATATATTTACTCATTTTAATTGGGAGTCATTAAATGAACAAATTCTTTATTTACACTTTTACAATCCTATTACTTCAGGGATGTGCAAATGAAACTAAACTGACAGAACAAGATGCAATCCTTTTCCTAGAAGAGATGGAGGAATTTAGTTCTGAAGAAGGACCAATAGCAAGCTCAGCTTATTGGATTTCCTCTAACTTCATTACTTATGACTCACAAAAAGTTGTTGCAGACTATAGCAAGCGCTACAGTCTTTTGTCTGTTGAGAATGCAAGAAGGGCAGCTGAATTCGATGATATTGATGTATCAGCTGATATAAGAAGAAAACTAAATTTTGTTAAAAGTGGTTTTGTTATGCCTTCACCCCTGGATGATGATCTTGCAACTGAAATAGCAAACTTAAAAGCAGAACTTTCTGCTATGTATGGAAGTGGGAGGCACTGTTTTGATGATGGAAGCTGTTATGATCTCGAGGCATTTGAGCAAATCATTGATAATTCAAGGGATCCGAATGACTTACTTATGGCTTGGTCTGGGTGGAGAGAGATTGGAAAGCCAATGAAAGAAAAATACTTAAGAATGGTCGAGATAGGAGAGATGGGCTCTAAAGATCTTGGCTTTGATGGACTCAGCGACCTGTGGTTCAGCAAATATGATATGAGTTCGGCTGAATTTTTATCCGATGTAGATAGGGTTTGGGAGGAGGTTAAACCCCTTTATGATGCGCTTCATTGTCATGTAAGAGGAGAGCTAAATGAGTTTTATGGAGATGAAGTCGTGAAAAATGATGGGATGATACCTGCTCATATTTTAGGAAATATGTGGGCACAATCCTGGAGTAATATATACGACTTAGTTTACAAACCTTCGTCAGTAGACGCCTCAATTAATCTTACTCAAATTATCCAAGAGGAAAATCTTTCTGAAATTGATATGGTTAGAGTTGCTGAGGACTTTTTTGTTTCTTTAGGATTCGAGAGATTGGCAGATACATTTTGGGAAAGATCTCTTTTTGTGAAGCCTAGAGATAGAGATGTGACCTGTCATGCTTCCGCATGGAATCTTGATTCTGAGGAGGACCTAAGAATTAAAATGTGCATCCAAAAAAATGAAGAGGACTTCGTTACAATTCATCATGAGCTTGGACACATTTTTTACTATCAAGCCTATAATCATCTGCCATCAATATATGAAAGCGGTGCAAATGACGGCTTTCATGAAGCAGTTGGAGATTTGTTATCCCTATCAATAACGCCTGCGTATTTGAAAGAACTTGGTTATATAAATGAAGAGCAATATTTAGATGCAATTTCTGATCCAATATCTCTTTTAATGAAACAAGCTCTTGAGGGAATCGTTGTTATACCTTGGACTTTAATTCTTGATAAATGGAGATCACAAGTTTTTTCAGGTTCTGTAGAGGCTGATCAGTTAAATGATCTTTGGTGGGAATTAAGAGAGTCTTATCAGGGCGTTGAGTCACCAATTGATAGGGATATCGATGCTTTTGATCCAGGGGCTAAATATCATATTCCTGGAAATACACCATATACAAGATATTATTTAGCAAGAATAATGCAATATCAGTTTCACGAGTCGCTTTGTAATGATATCGGATTTGATGGACCTCTTCATGAATGCACAATTTATAATAATCCTGAAGCAGGAGAAAAACTAAAATCAATGTTAGCTCTTGGCAGTAGCGTTCCATGGCAAGATGCTTTTGAAGAACTTACTGGCGTGAGAGAATTAAGTGGCGAATCTATAATTAATTATTATTCACCACTTAAAGATTGGCTAGATGAAAAAAATAAAGGAAGACAGTGTGGGTGGTAAAACTATGAAAGAGAAACCAAAAAACATAATAATTAACTTAGCTATTTCACTAGGTGTGATTTTTGCAACCGTTGCATTTGCAGGGCTTTCAGGTTCCGACTTGGTTATTAAAACAGCTTGGTATATTTTAATAATTCACTGGGTTGCTTTCGTGCCAGCATTAATTTTTAAAACTGAAAAGTTTTATGATTTGACAGGATCAATATGTTACGCATTTGCATCTATATTTGTCTACTACCAGACATATGGAACAGCATTCTCGCTCAGCTTACTTATTTCAATGGCGGTTTTAATTTGGACTCTAAGACTCGGTAGTTTTTTATTAAAAAGAGTTTTAGATGCGGGAGAGGATAAGAGATTTAGAACCATAAAAAATAGCCCAACACAGTTTTTTATGACATTTAACTTATCTGCATTGTGGGTAGTGATATGTTCATTGTGTGCATTAACAGCAGTTTCAAACGGCGTTTTAAATGTAGAACCAGTTTTTTACTTAGGACTCTTAACTTTTATTATTGGCTTCTCAATTGAGGTTATAGCCGATAATCAAAAAACAGCGTTTAGATCAATTCCTGAGAATTCAAACAAATTTATCACTACAGGACTTTGGTCTGTTTCTAGGCACCCCAATTACTTTGGTGAAGTTGTCCTCTGGATGGGCATTGCAATAATGTCTCTTCCTTATTTAGAAGGCTTGCAATATTGGACATTAATATCGCCAATATTTTCATTTACATTAATCTATTTTGTTAGTGGTGTGAGAATGCTCGAGGCAAGGGCTAATGTTAAATGGGGAGAGAATACGGAGTATCAGAAATATGTTGAAAAAACACCTGTATTTTTCCCTAAAATATTTTAGATTTTTATTCAACAACTTAAGCGAGACTTTGAAATTTTTTTTTGAGGTTTTTGTATCAATTGTTAGAATACTAAGACACCACTTTTGAGGGGATCATGTTATGTTGATAAATAAACTTACCTTGTCGTTTTTCTTTTTGGTAAGTACATCTTTTTTGAATGCCAGTGATATGGAATCTGTTCTTGAGGTTGGGAGAGAAAATTCCAGTCTTAGCGCTGTTTCACAAGAAAAAATTGATGGTACTGAAAAACAAACTGACAAAATTGTAAATGAATACAAAGTTGTAGCTAAGCAGGTCGAAGGATTAAAGCTATATAATGAACAAAAAAGAATTCAAATTCAGGCACAGCTTGATCTTATGGATAAACTTGATGAACAACTTGTTCAAGTTGTGGTTATGCAAAGACAGATTCCACCTCTAGCTCAAAGAATGCTTGAAGGCCTTGAACAATTTGTTTCTTTGGATACTCCGTTTTATATTGACGAGAGATTGGAAAGAATTGATATTGTAAGAAGCTCATTGTCAAATCCAAAAATTACTGCATCAGAGCAGGTAAGGCAAATCCTTGAGGCTTATAACATTGAAGCAGAGTATGGCAGAAAGATTTCTTCGTATGAAGATACAATTGTTATTGATGGAAAAGAGATGGTGGTTAATGTTCTCGTAGTTGGAAGGATAGGCATGTTCTATCAAACTAAGGATGAGCAACAAAGCGGTTTCTGGAATAACGAAACGAATGATTGGGAAGAGGTTTCAGGCTATAGAACAGCCATTAGAGATGGTATAAGAATGGCCAAGAAACTAGCTCCTACCGATATGCTCTTGCTACCTGTTGTTAAAGGGGGTGTAAGATGAGATACCTAAAAATCTATCTATTTGCACTTTTAATAAGCAGTAATCAAGTATTAATTGCTCAAGAGGAAGCTCCTGATGGAGAAGCCCCTTCAACTGTTCAACAACTTCTTGAGTTGGTCAAGGAAGGCCAAGTCAGGGAGCAATCAGAGAATGCAGTAAGAGAAGCTGAATTTTTAGCCAATAAGAATAAACAGGCTTCTATACTCGCAGCTGAAAAAAGAGAGCTTGCAAGGCAAGAGAGAATTGCTGATCAGCTTGAAGCAGAATATAAAAAGAATGAAGAAATTCTTAGAGTTAAAGAGGAAGCTTATAAGAAAGAGCTTGGTTCACTTGTAGAATTGTTTGGACATCTGCAAAGCGCATCTGGTGAAGCAGCTGTTCAATTTGCCGGCTCTTTATCGTCAGCACAATTTGGCACTGAGAGAGTTACTTTCTTAAATGATCTAACAGCTAAAATGTCTGAAACAACAGAGCTGCCAACAATCAGAGAAATTGAAGGCCTCTGGTATGAACTTCAAAGAGAAATGGTTGCTGGCGGAGAGATTGCATCTTTCGCTGCAAGTGTTATCGATGTGGATGGCGAAACTTCAGATTGTAATGTAGTTCGGGTTGGCCTTTTTAATGCTGTTTGCGATGGCAAGTATTTAGAATTTGCTGCTTCCAAAGGTCAATATGCATTCTTACCGAGACAGCCAGAGGGCAGATATACAAGAACTGCAAACAATATTGCATCTGCTGTAGCAGGTGAGCAAGTAACATTTGGAATAGATCCTACTGGTCCAACAGGTGGAAGTCTTCTTGCAAACTTAATTCAAACGCCGAGCCTAACTGAGAGATTGGCTCAGGGTAGAGAAATTGGGTATGCGATTGTTATCGTAGGTCTTTTAGGAACTCTCTTAGCACTGTATAAATTATATTTCTTATATATGACCGGTAGAGCTGTAAGAAAACAATCTCAATCAAAAGCTCTTAACTCCCAAAATCCACTTGGAAGAGTTTTAAAAGTTGGTGAGGAGCATTTCTCAAAAGATATTGATACTTTAGAGCTCAAATTGGCGGAGGCTATTATGGCTGAAAGACCCGATATTGAAAGATATATAGGTGTTGTTAAGATCATTTCAGTTGTTGCACCCTTAGCAGGATTGCTCGGAACAGTTACAGGTATGATTGTGACATTCCAGCAAATCACTCTTTATGGAACGGGTGATCCAAAACTTATGGCAGGCGGTATTTCACAGGCTCTTGTAACAACAGTTCTGGGACTTCTCGTAGCTATTCCAACAACTCTACTGCACTCATTTGCAAACTCATCTGCAAGAGAAATTGTTGGAGTTCTTGAGGAACAAAGTACTGGGATATTAGCAGAAAGGGCTGAAAGTAAATAATGATTTTCGCTATAACTGAATCTTTCATTTCCATCAGAGACTTTATGGAAGCTGGTGGAAGTGTTCTTTGGTTGATAGCGCTGTTAGTTCTCTTGATGTGGGGACTAATATTTGAGAGGATTTATTACCTTTCTCATGGCCACAATGTTTTTCTTGATTCCCTTGTTTCTAAATGGGATTCAAGAGAAGATAAAACATCCTGGCACGCCTTACAAATAAGAGATAAATTTTTAGCGGAAGCAAAAGCTTCTATTAATAGAAATACAACACTAATAAAAACATGTATTGCACTTGCTCCACTCTTTGGCCTTCTTGGCACAGTTACTGGAATGATTGAGGTATTTCAAGTTATGGCTTTCAGTGGAGGCGGAGACGCGAGAGCAATGGCAGGAGGAGTTTCGAAAGCAACTCTTCCAACAATGGCGGGTATGGTTGTATCACTATCAGGAATTTTTGCAATGATTTATATTTCTAGTGTAAGCGAAAGACATACAGGGATCCTTGAAGAAAGAATTAAACGAGTTTAGGAGATTTTAAAGTGAGAAGAAACGCAATATCTACAGCAGTTCAAGAAGAAGAAAGCGAAATTAATATTACTCCAATGTTGGATGTAGTATTTATAATGCTTATATTCTTTATCGTTACAGCAAACTTTATCAAAGAGCCAGGTTTAGAGATAAATAGACCTGATTCAGATACAGCAGAAACTCAAGAAAATGCAGCTATCCTTATAGCAGTTGGACCAACTGGAGAAGTTTGGATGGACGGACGAAGAATTGACGTAAGACAAGTCAAAGCTAATGTTGTAAAACTTTTAGCTGACAACCCTCAAGGCTCAGTAGTAATCCAAGCTGATGAGAAAGCTGTTGCCGATACTATTATTAAAGTTATGGATGGAGCAAGGGAGGCTGGCGTTTCAGCAATATCTTTAGCCTCAGAGCCTAAGTAGGTTTTTTTATGGGCGGATTAGTATCAAAACTTCTTCTTCCAATTAAAGCTGCTTATATCAAGCTGTTTGAAATTAATAAATATTTTGCTGTTCTAGTCCTTTCAGCCTCCACTACAATCTTTTTATTTGTTCTTATGGTTACACTTATTTCATTGGGAGATAGCGGTCTAAAAGATGATAAATCAGTAAAATTGGCAGATATTGTTATGCCTGAAAGAGAAATAGATACATTTATGGATGAAGTTGATAAGCCTGATGAGGTCGAAGAGCAGCCAGAAGATATTGCACAACCTGAGGTAGATCTCCAGCCAACGACTGGAATCGATGTAAATATTCCAAAACCTAAAGCAAAATTTACAGCGGGTGGGAGCTTCTTTAGAGATGGAGAATATATACCCCTTTTCAAAATTCAACCTCAATATCCGAGAAGAGCGCAAGAGAGAGGTACTATGGGGTTTGCTATAGTTGCTTTCACAATAACTGAATCTGGCACAATTGAAGATGTGGTTCCGGTAGAAGGCTATTGTACTTCTAAAAATCCAAACGACCCTGAGGCGCAGCTCAGACCATGCTCAATTTTTAATTCAGCATCTTCAAGAGCAGCACTTAAACTTAAATACAAGCCAAAAATTGTAGACGGTAAGGCTGTTAAAGTTGAGGGTGTTCAACATAAATTTACATTTATAATGGAAGATTCATAAATATGTTTTTAAGATTATTACAAATATTTTTAGTACTAGGTTTAATAGTTTTACCATTAGATACTGACGCTCAAGCACAAGATACTGGATCAAGAATTAAGGATCCAAATGTTACAAACTCAAACTCGTCAAGGAAAGAAGTTGTATATAAAAAGGCAAGAGCACTTCAAACATCAACAGCTAAAAAGATAGTTAAAGTGGTCGAAGCTCTTGAGCGAGTTGATGAAAATGGTAAGGAGGATCCAGATTTTGAAACTGTAAAAGAGATTCTAAATGAACTTCTTCAGAAAAAAGACAATTTAAGAAGTTATGACAGATCTGTAATGTGGAATTACTGGGGATATGTTTATTTTTCCGAGGAAAGATTCTCAGATGCTATGCAAGCATATAGAAATCTTCTAGCAGAACCAGAATCAACTATACCTTTGAGGGTGGCATCTTTATATACACTCGCTCAGCTAAATTTCGTTAACGAGGATTATGAAGAAGGGGTTAAGGTTCTTCTTCAATGGATGGACGAAGTAGAGGTAGTAACTGCTCAAGGTTGGTCTCTTTTAGGACAAGCATATTTTCAGCTTGGTACAGATAAAAAATCACAGAGCGAAAAGTTAAACTACTATGAAAAAGCTTTAGAAAGTATGCTCAGTGCTGTCCGAACTGCTGAACTAGAAGAATATAAACCAAAAGAAAATTGGTATGTATTAATGGCAGCATGCTATAGCGAACTTGAAGCAAGGATTGGTAAACAAGAATCTCTTTACAAACAGCTTGATATCTATGAGATTCTAGTAAATCTCTATCCTAAAAAGATGTATTTTATCCAACTCGGAGGAATTTACGGCCAGCTTGATAGGGAACTTGATTATATGATTACCTTAAATGCTGCTTATCAAAAAGATCTTCTTGATAAAGAATCAGAATATCTAGCCTTAACTCAGCTCTTACTGTTAAACAATAATCCATATTGGGCAGCAAAAGTGTTAGAGGCTGGAAGAATTAAAAAAGTCCCGGTTATTGATGAAAAGACAAAAGAAGAAAAAATACTTCCAGTTGTCAAAGATAATGAAAAGAATTTAAAGCTTCTAGCTGACGCATGGAGAATGGCACAGGAAATTGAGTTAGCAATTCCTGTTATGGAGAAAGCTGCAAAGTTAGCTAAGGATGGGCAGACATTTATTATTCTAGGAAGTCTATATCTCTCCGAAGATAAACTAGAAGAAGCTGTTGATGCTATTGAGCAAGGTCTTAAAAAAGGCAAAGTGAAGAATCCATCTCAAGCAAGGCTAACCCTGGGACAAGCGCATTTTGAGCTTCAGAATTTTGAACAAGCTAAAAAAGAATTTAGGATTGCAGCTCGTGATGATGATAAAAAGATAAAAAAGACTGCAAATAGCTGGATTAAATATACGGAGAATGAGGAAATTCGAGTCAAGAACATAGCGCTTCGCAGAGACTACATTCAAAATCAAGGTTAATTCTTAAATTGCCATCTTAGCCTTAATGGCTGGATGTGGATCATAACCTTCAAGAACAAAATCATCTAAGCTTAAATCTTTCAGATCTTCTAAATTATTTATGTCTGGAAAATTCAACTTAGGAAGAGGGCGTGGAGATCTCTTTACCTGTTCTTTTACTTGATCAACTGAATTAAGGTAAATATGTGCATCGCCAAAAGAATGGATGAAATATCTTGGTGATAAATTCAATAGTTTTCCCAATATATGCATAAGCAATGAGTAACTTGCAATATTAAAAGGCACACCAAGAAACATATCAGCACTTCTTTGATACATATGGCAGTCAATATATTTATCGCTAGAAACATAGAATTGGGCCAAGAGATGACATGGAGGAAGAGCCATCTTATCTACCATTGATACGTTCCAAGCACTAAGAATATGCCTTCTGCTAGTTGGATTATTCTTAAGGGATTCTAAGAGATCTTCTATTTGATCTTTGCCATCCCAATTTCTCCATTGAACTCCATATACGGGCCCGAGCTTCTTTACTAAAGATGAATTTTCATAGCCGAGATTTTTTCCTTGATTATCTGCATTATCCGTCCATATAGTAGGATACTTATCTATATCAGTTAATTCACCTCTGCTCTTGTTATACCTTATCTCTGCCAATCTTCTTTCATCATCAGAACCCTCTAAAAACCAAATTAATTCAGAGACCACACCCTTCCAAGCAAGTTTCTTTGTAGTAACAGCAGGAAACCCATCTCTTAAATCAAACCTTAGCTGGTGTCCAAAAGAGGAAATAGTTCCAACATTGGTTCTATCCTCTCGGGTCTCACCATTTTCTAGAATGTGAGATAAAAGATTAAGATACGATTTCATTCTTATTTTTAAAAGTAATAATAAATATTAAACCAATTAGGATCATTGGAACACATAAAAGCTGTCCCATAGTAAGGAAATCTGAAAAAATAAAGCCAAGGTGCGAGTCTGGCTGTCTAAAGTTCTCTATGATAAATCTTATAGACCCATAGAAAAGCAGAAAAGATCCAGCAACTAATCCTCTTTTCTTTGTATGATTATTAACAACCATCAGGAGGACGAACAGCAAAGGACCTTCACCAAAAGATTCATAGAGCTGCGAAGGATGCCTGGTAAGTCCAAACGGATCAGTTGGAAAAATGAAACCCCAGCTCCCATCTGTTGCTCTTCCATACAATTCACCATTAAGAAAGTTTCCAATCCTTACTAAGCATAATCCTATTGGCATGCTTAAAGCTGCTGAATCTAAAAGTCTTATGAAGTTAATTTGATTTTGTTTTGAAAATACAAACATGGAGATAATTACTCCAATTAATCCACCATGAAATGAGAGACCACCCTCCCAAATATAAAAAAGTTTTAAAGGATTATTTATCAGTTGATCAAATCCATAGAAAAACATATACCCAATTCTTCCTCCAATCATAGCTCCAAAAATTAAGCCATAAAGAAATACAAGGTCATTAGCCTTTTCTTTTGTGATACCAATTTCTTTTGTAATTGAATTATTTGCAAGGTGCAGATAAATTAAAATAGCAGAAAGTATCCACGTAATTGCGTAATATTGTATAGATATACTTCCAAAACTTATAAGGCTTGGGTTATTAAAAAAGTCAGATAATTCAATAATCATATAAAAAGCATATAGTAGCTTACTGAGAGAATAAAAATACCAAAAAGAGCTTTTAATAATTTTTCATCAATCTTGTGTGCAATATGAACACCAATTTGAGCGGTAATAAGACTTCCCAAGGAAATTCCTATTAGAGCAGGCCAATAAATAAAACCTATAGATTTTTGTAAGACTTGATCATCTCCAACTCCAGATAATATAAATCCTAAAGACGCAAAGATAGCAATTGTTACTCCACATGCTGATGCAGTGCCAACACTATTGACCATTTTTAAACCAGCATAATTTAGATAAGGGACCGTAAAGCTTCCACCACCAATTCCTAATATTGAGGAAGCAGCTCCGGTTCCAACTCCATAGAAGATTGTATAAGGAGATGGGTTAAACTTTTTTGCTGTTACAGCAATATTAAGAATGGTCTGAAGCGCAATCAGAAGGTATGAGATTCCAATAATTATTTTTAAAGTCGTGGCTTCTATAGAAATTGATAATACTGATCCTAGAAAAGAACCAAAAGCAATACCAATAGAAAGTTTGCGCCAGAAACTCCAAGCAACGCTTCCCTTTCTATTATGTGCAATCATAGATGCAAAAGCAGTAAAAAATATGCTGCCAAGAGATGTGGCAACACAAATATGAATTAAAAAATTTGATTCAAAACCAAGATAGGTAAGTACGAATAATAATACTGGGACAATAATTACACCACCACCAATTCCAAATAGCCCTCCCAAAATTCCAACAACCAAACCAATTACGATATAAATTAGTATTTCCATCATTTATCAAACTCTAATTTGTATGCAGACTCTAACTCAGATAAAACTTTTTTGTAGATTTCTCTTTTAAATTCAACTATTTCATCTAAAGGCTTCCAATAATCAACCCAGTCAAATTCATCAAACTCTGGATTATTTTCATTATTCAAATCAATCATTACCTCCTCAATTAGCTTAAATAAGAACCATTTCTGCTTTTGTCCTTTAAAATCATTCCATAAAAAATTATTTTTTTTATATTTCCTTGGGAGATCATATTTGTACCAATTTTCAGATTCTTTGATTAGGTTAACCTTATCTTTTTGTATGCCAACTTCTTCATATAACTCCCTCAGCGCAGCAAGAAATGGATCCTCATTTCTATCTATGCCACCTTGAGGGAACTGCCAGTTATCTGAATTTTTTCTTTTACAGTACAACAATTTACCATCTGAATTGGCTACAATAATACCAACATTTAAACGATAACCTTTTTCTTTAATATTCATGGTAGTTAACAAAAAATTAGCGATTTTTGATCTTGATCATACCATTCTTAAGTGCAACTCAGACCATTCCTGGTTGGATTATCTTATAAAAAAAGAGTTTGTAAAAAAAGAAGAATATTTTGAGCAAAATGCTGAATTCCAAAAGAAATTTAAACAAGGCATCGTTAATTACAAAGATTACTATGAATTTACGATTCAATATCTTAAAAATAAGAGCGACGATTATATTTCAGGAATCAGATCGGAATTTATGAAAGAAATTATTGAACCTTCCATCAATATTTATGCGTTAAGACTAATTCATAAACATTATGAAGATAACGAAGAACTTCTTTTAGCTTCCGGAACAACTTCAATAATTGCTGGACCAATTGCAAAAAGATTAGAATTCAAGAATGTTGTTTGCACAAAATGTGAACAAAAAAATAATATTTATACAGGCAGAATAGAGGATCCTCCATCGTTAGGAGAGGGAAAGCTACAGAATGTTCAGGTGTGGATGAGAAATAATGGTTTTAAAGATTTTAAAGGAACTACTTTTTACTCTGACTCTATTTTAGATATGCCCCTTTTAGAAAAAGTGGAGAAACCGGTAGCTGTAAATCCAGATGATGATCTATTTAAGGTTTCAAAAAAACTTGGGTGGGAAATTATAGACTTGCCTATCTAAAATTCATCCATATCAGGGCAGGTGCAGAATAAATTTTTATCTCCATAAACATTATCGATTCTTTTTACAGGAGGCCAATATTTTCTTGCTCTCAGATAATCAAGCGGGTAAGCAGCTTTTTGTCTAGAATAATCATGCTCCCAACTATCACCGCTAAGTTCTTCCACCGTATGTGGAGAATTCTTGAGGATATTATTCACTTGATCATCATTACCATTTTCAATATCTTCTATTTCCTTTCTAATAGAAATCATAGCTTCACAGAAAATATCTAACTCTTCTTTAGATTCACTTTCAGTTGGCTCAATCATAAGGGTTCCTGCGACTGGCCAAGACATTGTTGGAGCGTGAAAGCCGTAATCCATAAGCCTTTTAGCAATATCATCGACGTCAATATTGGAAGATTCTTTAAATGGTCTAGCATCTATTATGCATTCGTGAGCAATAAGATTATTTTCACCTTTGTAAAGTATTTGATAGTGATCACTGAGACGCTTTGCAACATAATTTGCGCTAAGGATTGCAGTCATAGTTGCTTTCTTCAAGCCTCCTGAACCCATCATTGCAATATACATCCAGCTTATAGGTAATATGCTTGCACTTCCATAATCAGTTGAGGATACAGGCCCCACACTTTTTATATCTTTATGATGAGAGGGCATAAAGTCTTTAAGTTTTTCTACAACCCCTATAGGGCCAACTCCGGGACCTCCACCTCCGTGAGGAATACAAAATGTTTTGTGGAGATTTAGATGTGAGACATCGCCACCGAACTCTCCTGGTTTAGCAATGCCAACAAGTGCATTTAAATTTGCTCCATCGATATAAACTAATCCCCCATGGTCATGCACAATATTGCAAACTTCTCTTACATTACTTTCAAATACTCCGTGTGTTGAAGGATATGTAATCATGATTGCAGATAAATCATTTTTGTGAGTAAAGGATTTTTCTTTTAAGTCCTCTAGATCGATATTACCGTCTAGGTCACATTCCACAGGCACAACCTTCATTCCAACCATCATGGCTGAGGCAGGATTAGTACCATGTGCGGATCTCGGGATAAGACAAATCGACCTATTATTGTCACCATTATTTTTATGATATGCATCAATTGCAAGGAGACCTGCATATTCACCCTGTGAGCCAGCATTTGGTTGAAGCGAGATGTCAAAATATCCTGTTATCTCCGATAACATACTTTTTAAGTCTTGGATAAGATTTTGATATCCTTCCGTTTGATCAATTGGACAATAGGGATGCATGTTTGCAAACTCTGGCCAACTTACTGGCGCCATTTCTGAAGCAGAATTCAATTTCATTGTACAAGAGCCTAATGGAATCATTGATCTATCAAGTGCAATGTCTTTATCTGAAAGTCTTTTGATGTATCGCATCATCTCGGTTTCGGAGTGATATTTATTGAAGCGCTCCTGCTTCATAAAGCTAGAAGTCCTCATCATATTTTTATTAAGTCCTACTTTTTCATTTTCTGTAGAATTTGGAGCATCCTTATTTGTTAACGCAATAATAAGATCATCAATATCAGCAGATGTTGTTGCTTCATCAACCGAAACACTTATTAAATTGGTATCAATCCAATTAACATTTATTTTTGCTTCCAGTAGTCGAGCTTTTATACCTGAAATATCCCCATTTAAATGAACACAAAGAGTGTCAAAAAAATTATTATGAAGGATTGTATGTTCTCCATTTGTTATGCCGTTATAGAGCTTAAGAGTTTTTTTATGAACATCTTTAGCAATCCCCATTAAGCCTTCTGGACCATGATAGATTGCAAAAAAGCCTGCCATCACAGCTAAAAGGGCTTGAGAAGTACAAATATTACTCGTAGCTTTTTCCCTTCTTATATGTTGCTCTCTTGTTTGGAGAGCAAGTCTGTAAGATAAACTCCCACTAGCATCTTTTGAAGCGCCAATAATTCTTCCAGGCATAGATCTCTGAAAACTCTCATGAGTTGCCATAAATGCAGCATGGGGACCTCCAAAACCCATCGGGACTCCAAATCTTTGTGATGAGCCAATGACAATATCAGCACCAATTTCTCCCGGAGGCTTTATCAAAGTTAATGCAAGCAGATCAGTAGCACACACAAGTAAGGATTTATTTTTTTTACAATAATCAGAAAGCTTAGAAAAATCATTTATTTCCCCAAACTTATTTGGGTATTGAATAAACATGCCAAAAAAATCTTTTTCCGCAAAATCTTTTGGGTCACCAATCTCAAGCACTATACCAAAAGGTTTGGCGCGAGTTTCTAAAACAGCAACTGTTTGCTCAAAACAGTTTTTATCTACAAAAAAACAGTTGGATTTATTTTTTGATACTCTTTTTGCAAGCATCATAGCTTCAGCTGCAGCTGTAGCTTCATCAAGAAGTGAGGCATTAGCTATTTCCATGGAGGTTAACTCGCATATAGTTGTTTGAAAATTTATAAGCGCCTCTAATCTCCCTTGAGATATCTCTGCTTGGTATGGTGTGTAAGAGGTATACCAACTTGGATTTTCGAAAACATTCCTTTTAATAACTTTTGGAGTTACTGTTCCATAATATCCTTGACCAATATATGATCTAAATACTTTATTTTGCTTTGCAATTTTATCGAGCTTTTTAAGAGCAGCCATCTCTGATAAACCGTCTCCCAGATTTAAATAATCATCCTCTAAAATGCTTTTAGGGACGACTGCTTTAATAAATGAATCCAAATCTTTATAGCCAAGAAAATCCAGCATATCTTTTTGCTCATCAGTGCCAATACCAATATGTCTATCAACGAATGATTTCATTTGATCCATTTAGATTTAATTAATTATTACCATCAAGCCAAGATAAATACTCGTCAGCAGTCATCATATTATCAGCGCTTCCAAGATTTTCATCTGTGACTTTTAATTTAAAGAACCAACCATCTTCATAAGGAGAGGTGTTTACAAGTTCAGGATTTTCTTCAAGAACTTCGTTTACTTCAATAACTTCTCCAGAAAGAGGAGTATATACCTCAGAAGCAGCTTTTACAGACTCAACTACTGCTGCTTCATCTCCAGATACAAATTCATCTCCAATGGCTGGTAATTCAACAAAAACAACATCTCCAAGCTCACTCTGAGCATGATCACTAATACCTACTATTACGGCATCATCATCAATCTTTATCCATTCATGAGTGTCTAAGAACTTGAGGTCGGAGGGAGTTTCATTCATATCATAATTTTACCTTTTCTGACAAAAGGTAGCGATAATATTTTTACATTTAAAGGCTTATTTCTTATTAGCACATCTGCGCTATCGTCAACATCTATAGGCACTCTTGCTAAGCCTATACTCTTTTTCATAAATGGAGAAAAAGTTCCGCTCGTAATCTCACCCTCAATATTACCTTTAATGATCTTTTGACCACCTCTTAATATGCCTTTTTCTTTAAGCAAAACACCAACAAGTTTGAACTGATTTGTTTTTTTAATTTCAGTAAGCCTCTTTTTAGCAATAAAGTCCCTCTCAATATCATTAAAATCAACCACCCAACCAAGATTAGATTCAAATGGATTATTTTCTATTGTCATATCTGTTCCATTCAGATTCATCCCAGCTTCAACTCTTAGAGTATCTCTAGCTCCCAATCCAATTGGACTTATATTTTTAGAAATACATAAATCCCAAATCTTCTTGAGCTCCTCAAACTCGCCAATTATTTCAAAACCATCTTCCCCTGTGTATCCAGTTCTTGATATGAATAAACTATTTTTTACTATAAAAGAAAAGCCTTTGCAGCCCGAAAGATCTAATCCAAGCATACTTTCAATAGAGGTTTCAGATTTTGGCCCTTGAATAGCTAAAATGCCAAGGTTAGATTGATGGATTAACTCACAATCAAATCTCTTTATATTGTGTTCAAAGAAGGCTTTTACATTCTCAAAAGTAGAGCAGTTTGATACAACTCTAAAGTTTTCATTATTAAATTTATAAACAATAAGGTCATCTATTATTCCGCCTTTCTCATTTGTTATAACACTGTAAAGAGCGCAACTATTCTCAACCTTACCCACATCATTTGTAAGCACATATCTTAAGAATTTTTGGGCTTCAGTACCTTCAAAATCAAATATATTCATATGCGAAACGTCAAAAATTCCAAGATCATTTCTTACGCAGTTATGTTCATTAATCTGAGAACCATAATGTATAGGCATTTCCCATCCTGAAAAGTTCACAAATTTAGCTCCAAGAATTTTATGAGAGCCATAAAGGAAAGTTCTATTCATTATCAACTCTGCTGTTTAATATAAATACGAGAATTAGACTTAAAAAAATCATAGCAATACTAGGAGTAGAAGCTAACTCCCATTGTCCTTCAGAAGTAAAATTATAAATCTTAGATGACAGGGTGTCGAAGCCAACTGGCCTGAGTAAAAGGGTTGCAGGCTGTTCTTTAACTACCTCTATGAAAACGACCAAGAAACCTAATAAAAGTGGTGAATATAAAGAAGGAAAATATATATTTTTGAAAGTTCTAAAAGAATTTTTTGAGAAAATCATCGCAGCAGATAGAGTTTCTTCTGGCATGCTTAAAAGCGCAGCATCTAAATATCGTATTAAAGGAGTTATGAATCTTATTAATAAACATAGGAATAAGCCATAAATTCCAAGTATAGTAATTGATATGCCAAAGTAAAAATTAAAAACTAATAACAGGGCAACAGCTAGCACAGAACCAGGGACTGCATAGCCAATAGTTGATAAATTAAAAATTGCTTTATTTGAATTCCTGAAACCTCCCAATGAAAGGATTAGTGCAATAAATGAAGCAGCAAAAGCAACAATAAAACCAATATAAAATGAATTTAGAAGAAGGCCTAGTGGAATATTATTTGTTAGATTTTCTGAGGACCATAGTAAGAGTTGCCCCACGGGAAAGATAAAGGTTATTCCCAAAATAGATGAACAAAAAAGTACTATGGAAAAATTAAGTACTTTGTTTGGCCTAATGAGGCTATGTTTTGATTTTCCGGCACCTGAAAATCTTTCACTTTCCGGGCTTACTCTACTTATGAATAGAATAAACATTGCTAGAAGAAATAGCATGAGAGATATTTTTGCTCCTGATATTAAATCTTGATATCCGAACCAAATATTAAAGATACCCACAGTTAAAGTATTAATACCCAGAGTTGCAACACCTCCAAAATCAGAAATAGTCTCGAAAATGCATAAAACTGTACCAGCAATAATTGAGGGCTTAAGAGAGGGGAGAAGCACTAGATAAATTGTTTGAAAATTATCTTTTCCAAGAGATTTGGATGCTTTAAATAAGTTTATGCCAGTTTTTTTTAGCTGAGCCTTACACAATAAAAAAGTATAAGGATATAGCCCAAAAGACATTATTAGAGCAGACAAAATAATATTTTCTCTAATTGAGTTTGAAATAAAACTAATTTCTTCGGCAGCTCCAACAAAAATGAAGGCATATACATAAATAGGAAATGCCAAAGATAAACATAAAGCCCATGAGAAGAACTTTCTTCCAGAAAAATCAAACATCGTAACAAAAATTGAGCAAGGAACTGCTATCAAGACTGTGAATATTCCTACAAAAAAGCATAATAAAAGAGTGTTGAAAGTCATCCCAATAATTAGAGATGGTGTTACAAAGTCATTGAGTGGCTGAGAGAAGCCCAAAATAATAAAAGTCAAAAATATAATTGATACAAATATCAGCCAAGGATAGGAAAGTATCTTAAATAATCTTAAATGCTGCACTTTATTTTTATTTGTTATCTGAGTCTGTGAGAACTTTCTTTGACCTAGCTCCCATTTCTTGTAGCTCTTTTGCTTGATTTGTAAGATTCCCTTTTCCAGTACTTAATTTCTTCTCTGCTTCATTTATTGCTTCTTGAGTAGCACCAAAACTACTTTTTACTTTTTCAAAATCTGTTTTAAGGCCAACAAGTTTATCAATCATAAGACCTGCTCTCATAGCAATTTTTTCTGCATCTTTACTAAGTCTATCTTGTCGCCATAAACTTTCCGCAACTCTAAGAATGGCAATCAAGTTAGTTGGAGTTACAAACCCCATCTTGGCTTGCATGGCAGTTTTTTGAAGGTCCCAATCATTCATTAGGGCAAGAGAAAGTGCTGACTCAATAGGAATAAACATAAGAATATAGTCTGCTGAACCAAGATCTTCAACGCTTTTATATGATTTTGATGAAAGCTGCTTAATATGTGTTTTTAAAGAGTTTAAATGTTCTTTTAGATGCTTTTCTTTTTCATTTTTATCTTCGGTATCAATATATCTCAAGTAAGACGTAAGCGATGCTTTTGAATCAATAATGATACTTCTATTATCTGGCATAAAAACAACTGCATCAGGTTGAACAGTTGAACCATCACTTGCTGTATATTTCTTTTGAAGCACGTAATCTTTATCTTTTCTAAGTCCTGATTCCTCAAGTGTTTTTTCAAGCACTTGTTCTCCCCAAGCACCTTGAGTTTGTACATTTCCACTCAAGGCTAATGCTAAATCCCTTGCTTCTTTTCCAATATTATCTGTTTGCTCAATTATTTTTGATACGTGATCTTTAAAGCTCTCTTTTGATGCAGCTTGCTCTTCTTTTAGACCAACGATTTCTTCATTCAAATTTTTTAGCTGTTCTTTAAAGGGCTTAAGGGTTAGATCAATTTTCTCTAAGTTATGCTTTGATGAATTTTCATTTCTTTCTTCGACTACCCTAGAAACTATCTCTTCAATATTTGAATTTTGATTTTTTTTGCTCATCCAGAAAACAAACCAAAAGACAATACCAATTAGAGGTATAGCTATTAAGAGCTCAAGGAAAATTAAATTTATATTTTCATTCATATGCATTATTATTTCATTAAATCGATAACACTCATAATGTGATGGAAAATTTACTTAAATCTTTTGAAGAGCTAAAACGAAGAAATCTAAAAATTGATTTAACTAGAGGCAAACCTCACTCCGAACAATTAGATTTATCAAATGCACTAATGACTCAAGCTGTCGAGCCAATTGGTGAAAATGGGATTGATTTAAGAAATTATGGAGAGCCGGTTGGAATCATTGAAGCAAGAAAGCTCGGTGCAGAAATTCTTGATAGTAACGTAAATTTAACTATTGCAGGTGAGCAGTCAAGCTATCTGCTTATGACGCAATTACTTTTGGGAAGATATCTTTTTGGTTTAAATGATAATCCTTGGAAAGATGAAGAGGAACCTGCATTTCTTTGTGCTGTTCCAGGGTTTGATCGACATTTTGCTACTTTAGAAGGCCTTAATATAAAAATGCATACTGTTGATCTCTGCTCTTCGGGAGTCAATATAGAAGATTTAAGAGATAAACTCTCAAAATATCCAAACATAAAAGGATTCATTTGTGTTCCAAGACACTCTAATCCCTCAGGCGAAGTTTTTTCTGATGAAAATATTATAGATCTTTTAAAAATTACCAAAGCACATGATCCAAACTTTATAAATCTCTTTGATCATGCGTATTTAATTCATGATTTTGATGAAACACAAACACAGACACCAATTCCTGTTTTGGCAGATAGTCTAGGTGCCCTTGATAATGTTGCTGTTTTTACCTCTTTCTCAAAAGTTACTTTTGGTGGCGGTGGCATGGCTTTTTTAACCACTGGTGAAAAAAACTTTAAATTAATTGAAAAGGTAAGAAATATGATGGTCATTTGCCCAGATAAGATCAATCAAAGAAGACATGTAAATTTCTTAAAAAATAAAGTAAATATAATTGAGCACATGAAGAAGCATGCTGATCTTATAAAGCCTAAATTTGATCTAGTAGACAAAAAACTTTCTTATCTTCCAAATGAAATAGGAGAATATACAAAACCAACCGGCGGTTATTTTGTTACTTTTTATGCTAAAAGGCCTATTGCCAAAAGAATTGTTGCTTTGAGTTCCGAGGCTGGATTGATGTTAACACCGGCTGGATCTACCTATCCATATGGGAATGATCCAAATGATTCAGTATTAAGAATTGCTCCAACCTATATAAATTTAGATGAGCTTGATATTGCCATGGATATTTTTGTTCTAGCTGCCCAAATTGCTCACTCTCAAAGCTTGTAGATTATAGAAAAAAACTAATTTTTATAATATTCTTATTAGATGGATAGTGATAATTTTCTTGTAGTTTCAAGCAACACAGTAGATAGCAAAAATATTGATGAATATTTAGGAGTAGTCGTTGGAAGTACAGTGAGAGCAAGAAATTTTGGTAGTGATTTTTTTGCATCCCTAAAAAATATTGTTGGGGGCGAAGTTGTCAGTTATTCAAGACTTCTTGAAAGAGCTCGAGACCAAGCATATGAAAGAATGATTACAGAAGCCAAAGAAAGGGGAGCCAATTGCATAATCTGTTTTAGATTTCAGACCTCTCAAATTGTTCAGGGTGCCTCAGAAGTAATGGCATATGGAACAGCTGTAAAAATTTCATAAGCCTTTCTATATTTAGGGGATAGTTATGAATCAAACAGAAAAAACAGCATTTCGTGAAAGCATAATAATTGTACTTATAGGGTTATGTATTAATTTCCCGCTGCAAACCTTTTTACTTTGGATAACAATTGATAGATGGCATTGGAGTGACCCACTGTCGATCTCTCTTTTCACACAGTGCGTAATTACCTTTGTTGCCTTGATAAGGATTTATACAATAAGAATGAGGTTTACAAGGGGAAAATTCTGAAAATTGCAATTATAGGGTCAGGAATATCTGGTCTTTCCGCAGCTTATTACCTATCAGAACAGCATGAAGTAGACTTATATGAAAAAGATTCTAGATTAGGAGGGCATACCCACACTCATACTCTAGAGCTTGAAAAGAAAGTAAGGGTTGATTCAGGCTTTATTGTTATGAATGATAGAAATTATCCGCTGCTTACAAAATTATTTTTAGATTTAGAGGTAGAGCTTCATCCAACTTCTATGTCTTTTGGAGTAGAGACCGATTACCTTAAATGGTGTTCAAATGATTTTTTAAAATTAAAATTTTTGAGGAGCTTAAAGAAAATTAGACTGTTTTTTGAAATGATAAGATTCAATAGTCTAGCATCTGATGTTAAATCAAATTCTTCAATTGAAGATTGGTTGAGAGAAAATAATTTCTCAGATTTTTTTAGAGAAAATTATATTTTTCCAATGTCAGCTTCCATTTGGTCATCTTCACAAGAATCAATTAATAAATTTCCAATGAGGTCGTTATCAAGCTTTTTTAAAAATCACGGCTTGTTAGATTTAATAAAAAGACCACAATGGTTTTCGGTCTTAGGAGGAAGTAATATTTATATAGATAAAATAATAAAACAATCTCAAATAAAAAACCTTTTTCTAAATGCTCAGGTATCTATTTATCGTGAAGAGGAAAAAGTATTAGTACAAAATAATGATATAACCAATCAATACGATGCCATAATCTTTGCCTGTCATGCAAATCAGATCGAGGAAGTTCTTACAGATATTTCATCTAAAGAAGAAAAAGCTTTATCCATGTTTGAATACACTAACAATAATGTATCGCTCCATACCGATTCAACTTTAATGCCAGAAGAGAAATCTCTTTGGTCTTCTTGGAATTCTTTTAAGAACAACAAATATGATTACGTTTCTTATTGGATGAATAATTTACAAAAATTAGATACACAAAAAGAAATTTTTGTAACGCTTGGCAATTTTCCTGATATTGATGAAGAGAGAGTATTCAAAAAAATAGATTATGAGCATCCCTTATACAGTGAAAATACACTTGCAGGACAAAAGCTAATAAAATCTATGCAGGGAGAGAACAAAACCTACTTTGTCGGCGCACATCTAGGGTACGGATTTCATGAAGATGGCATAAAATCTACAGTTGAGATATTAAAAATTATTAATGAATAATGCAAAGTTAAAGTTTTTTGATGGAGTTGTATCCCACAGAAGAGTTGGGTCCAAGAAGCATCAGTTTGAGTACTCATACAAATCGGCTTATGTTGAAGAAGTTTACGATCTTGATTCAGGTAGTTTTAAATATATAAGTTCAAAAATCCTTAATTTTGGGCATGCTTATTCTGATATGTCAGAAGAAGTAATAAAAAAAATGAAGTTATTTATGAAGGAAAACAATATCGATATAAAAAGCTGTCGTATCAATCTATTAAGGACTCCAAATTTAGGATTTATAAAATCATTTAATCCAGTATGTTTTTGGTTTTTAGAGACTGTTGAAGGTTGTAAATTTTTTATTGCAGAAGTAAAAAATACATTTTATGAAGACCAAATATATGTGATCGAAAATAAAGGAGATACAATTTCAGAAAATATCTGGCTGGAAGTTGAAAAAAATATGTACGTCTCGCCATTTGCAGAAAAATCAGGATTTTATAAATTTAATTTATCAAGAGATCCATTTAAAATTAAAATAAACCAGTTTAATAAAGAGAAGAAAGCAGAAATAATTACAAATATCAGGGGCTCAATTATTCAAGCTAAAGGAGTTGCAAAAATTAAGTTTTATCTTGGCTTAATTTTAAGTTCTCTTCTTGTTCTTGTTAGGATCCATATTCAAGCTCTTTTCCTTTGGGTAAAGAAGTTCAAGATTTTTCCTCATGGAGACAGTGGATATGCTGACTAAGGCAATACAAAATTTTTTAAACAAAAATATTGGTGAGTTAGAAAAAAAGAATATTTCAATAACTCTTCCAAATAAAAGAAAAATTGAATTAGGAGATAATCAAGAATCCATAAATATTTCTTTTAACTCTTGGTTAGGTATTTGGCTTATATTCAGACGAGGCGCACTGGGCTTAACCGAAGGATATATCCATAACTATTGGCAAACAGAGGATTTAATTGAGTTAATGTATTATCTCCCAAAGAATCTAGAGGCATTTTCAAAGATTTCCAATGGAATGCTTTCTTTTAAGACTTTTGCAAAGATAAATCACTTCTTAAATAAAAATACAATTAAAGGAAGCAAGAAAAATATTGAAGCTCATTACGATCTTGGTAATGACTTTTATAAATTATGGTTAGATAACTCTATGACATATTCTTCAGGAATATTTTATGAAGAGACAACCAGCCTATCCGAAGCACAAAAAAATAAATATCAGTCAATCTTAGACATGCTTAACTTAAAAGAGGGATCAAAAATTCTAGAAATTGGATGTGGTTGGGGCGGTTTCTTAGAATATGCTTCCACCAAGGGCTATGATGTGAAAGGCATAACAATATCACCAAGCCAATTTGAATTTGCCAAAACTAGACTTAAGAAAATAGAGGAAACTCCGGAGATAGAGCTAATTGATTATAGAAAAATATCAGGTAAATATGATGCTATTGTCTCAATCGAGATGTTTGAAGCCGTTGGATCAGAATACTGGGATACATTTTTTTCAAAGATAAAGTCTCTTTTAAAAGAGGGCGGTAGGGCAGCTATTCAAACTATAACCATTGGAGATGAATTTTTTGAAAGCTATAAAAATAATCCAGATTTTATACAAACATATATTTTCCCTGGAGGAATGCTTGCGAGTGACCAAATCATTCATAAGCTTGCAGAAAATAATGAGCTTAAACCAACAACTCAAAAAGATTTTCCACAGTCCTATGCAAAAACTTTAGAAACTTGGTTTTATAATTTCCAAGATTGTTGGGAGCAGGTCGAAGCATTAAGCTTTGATAGAAAATTTAAGAATACATGGGACATGTATCTTGCATATTGTAGAGGTGGATTTTTGAATGAAAGAATTTCTGTTTCACAATATTTATTGGAGAATAAATGACAAATCTTATATTGCACTTAACAGAAAGAGGATATGTTCCAGATTTCTTAATAAAGAAAGCCGCTCTTTTTTTATCAAATAGGCGACTAACTGAGTTAGATATTGGAAAAAATAAGGAAATCGTTATTCAGTCATTATCAGACGGAGATGTTGCAGAAAAAACAGTTGATGCAAACGATCAACACTACGAAGTGCCACCAGAGTTTTTTAAAAAAGTTTTAGGACAAAAATTCAAATACTCTTGTTCTCTATTTGATGATCAAATCAGCCTAGATGAAGCTGAAGAAAAGATGTTAGATTTGTATATTGAAAGAGCAGGTATCAAAAATGGTCATGAGATCTTAGATCTTGGCTGTGGCTGGGGCAGCTTTTCATTATATGCTGCTGCAAAATTCCCAGAATCTAAAATTACCTCAGTAAGTAATTCAAATGATCAAATTAATTATATAAGTGATCAAGCAAAAAAGAGGAACCTTAAAAATATTGAGGCTATAAAGATGGATGTAAATAATCTTAGTTTAAATAAGAAATTTGATCGCATTATTTCAATTGAGATGTTTGAACATCTAAGGAACTACAGAGCAATACTATCTTCATTGAGTAAACTTCTTTTAGATAATGGAAAGTTATTTATCCATATTTTTTGCAATAAAGAAATAACCTATTTTTATGAGGTAAGGCATGATTTGGATTGGATGACAAAATATTTCTTTTTAGGAGGAATAATGCCAAGTAAGGATATTTTTAGTTACTTTGATGAAGATCTAGTCGTGACAAAACAATGGGATGTTAATGGAAATCACTACTCGAAAACTTCAAAGGAATGGCTCAAAAATCATTACAAAAATAAAAAGGAAATAATGGATATTTTCAAAGATCATTATGATGATCCAGTTGTTTGGTTTAATAGATGGAGAATATTTTTTCTTACATGCGAAGTTTTTTTTGCAATGTATGAAGGAAATGAATATTTTGTTTCCCACTACCTCTTTGAAAAAACTAATTCTGAATGAGAATGATTATTACTTCATTTCGCAATAAGCGTTTTTAGCATTATTTCATATAGAATTCATCTTATTTAATGGAGATAAGATGAAAGATATTGATACTAAAAAGGTTTGCAAGGTTCTCAATGCGGTTATGGAATGTGAACTTTCCGGTGTTGTAAGATATACCCATTCTTCAATGATGGTAAGTGGCCCACATAGAGTCTCAATAGTTGATTTCTTAAAAGAACAAGCAAATGAATCATTACTTCATGCCCAGCAAGCAGGGGAAATATTAACTGGTTTAGATGGCCATCCAACACAAAACATAGCCAAAATTAAAGAAACAAATAGACACACTATTAAAGACATATTGGAAGAAAGTCTAGAGCATGAAATACAAGCTGTTGAACTATATAAAGATCTTTTATCTCTAGTTGAGAACAAGTCAGTGTATCTTGAAGAATATGCTAGAGGAATGATTGGCGAAGAAGAGCAGCATTCATTAGAACTAAAGAAAATGCTTAAAGACTTTGGTTAGTTAGCTAAATAAATATTTTCTAATATAATAATTTAGTTATGAAAAAATTTTTAACTTTTCTTTTATTGCCTTTCATTGCTTTTTCACAGGAGCAACTTACTGAAGAGAGAGTTGTGGATCATATCAATGAATTTTTTAGCGCTCTTAACATTCAGAATTATGATAAAGAGGCATTAAGTCAAAAAGTTACTAATGATTTTATTATTTTTGAGATGGGTGAAAAGTTCACACTCAATGAATTTACAGACTTTATTGAGTCTGCTGGATATCTCGGATGGCTGTCGACCGAATGGTTTCTTTCTGATTTTACGATCTCCATTGATAGCAATTCAGCACATGTAAGTTATCTTAATACGGGAGTTTTCATCTATCCAAACCCATATGCGTCAGAGGTATTATTAAAAGAGAATAAGAAATGGTTAGAGAGTATTTATATAGTACTTGAAGGTGATGAGATGAAGATCAAGTTCTTACAGTCTGATGATATTTATTCAAAAGTATCTGTTTACAGAAAATCATCGTAAGTTAGATACTTAACAACCCCTGAATCAGAATACCTTGCATTATTATTAGCAACCATTGCAGCTGCTACTTTTTTTGCCTCAACTTGCCTAAAGTTTTTTAGTGGACCTCGCATAAGAGGATGCGCAACGCCTAAACCAAATTCAAGAACAGGGATCTCATATCCTCTAAATTCATTTCTCTCTCCAAGAAGATGGCCTGGTTGAGCAATAACGATATTTTTATAACCTATTTTTTTTATCTCCTCTTCTAGCTTTCCTTTGATATGAAAATAATAGTTACTTGATCCTTCTTGAGCTCCAACTGCAGAAACAACAGCAATATTTTTTGCACCAGCATCAAAAGCCAGTTTTGCTATCGATAATGGATAATCAAAATCAATTATTTTAAAGCTCTCTCTGGAGCTATCTTGCATGTATAAAAGCTCATATGTCGCAAGTCTTTTACCCAGGCATAAATAGACATTATCAATTTTGGACTCGAGTTTAATTTTCTTTAACTCAAGATCATCAAAATTTATTATTCGAAGCTCAGCATTATGAGGAACATCAGCATCAAAAGATCTTGCTAGTATAAGTTGCGTACCTGATTTTTTGGAAAGAGAATCTATAATATAACTGCCAACGAGACCGGTTCCTCCTGCTACAAGGGATACTGGCGAAGTCATATATTAAAAAATTACGGGACTTCTGGGAGATTATTGTAATCAAGATCATCGTAAGGATTTTGATTAGCAATGGCATCTGGATGCACTACTGAGATGACAATATCACTTCCTACATCACCTGCAATAAAACCTGCTACAGTGTTTCTGGGCTTCATCTCAAGGGTAGCATATCTGCCATTTTTGAAGTAAATAAGGGTTACTTCTTCACCGACCTTTGATGAAATTAATTGCCATCCTGTCGTCAGAGTTTCATTACCATAATAAATAAGGTTTTCAGCAGGGCTGTAACCAGATTTTAGAATAATCCTTCCTGAAATAGCATCACCAGTCCCAAGTAAGACCGTGGGAACCTTGATAATGTCAGCATCATCAGGCAATGGAAGATCTTCAAGGAGAAAAGCAATAACTTTTCTTGAATTTACTTGATATTCATCAACGAAAAGAGAACAACTTGTTGAAAATAATAGAACAAAGACCAAAGCATAAGAAGATAATTTCATATTAATACCATTAAAAAACTATTTAGTAATTATAAACCATAATCAGCTATTTTTTTTTGGAACTTTTCATGCGTAATCCATGCAACCCTTTGAAGAGTTTCTGCTATTTCTGGTTCTAAATCTATCATATAAGCATTACCTTCTGGAGATTTATTATTAAGAGTTGTGAACACCATAAGAGCAGCAAGATAAGTACCTTCTTTACTCGGATGCCTTAGATCATTTGTGTAAAGATTAATACTTGGATAATTTTGATTAACATGAAAAAATGCTTGTCCAGCTGGAATCATTCTTAATTTGTTTATTTTGGAAACCTTAAGGAACTCTTCTTCAAGTTGGTTTTGCATTTCCGGTTTATTTTTATATGGCCAACTCATAAATAAGATTGGCTCCGCACCTTTTGATCTGACAGTTTTTGAGTGTTTTTTAACATATTTATAAAAACTGGATTTTCTTTCATCATTTATTGGACATAGACTACAATCCATCATTATTACAACATCTATTTCTCTATCTTCATACGGTTCATAAGTGTTCGTTTCTGAATTAATTTTAAAACTGCCGATCTCATCATTTGAAAGATAGCTTTCTACATCGTGCCATGATAACGAGGATCCATTTATGGTTATTGAGCGTCTCTTTGGAGTTTTAAGCTCAGGATCAGCATCATAAAGGTCACCAAGATGATTATGTAAGCTATTGTTGTAATAAAAAAAACTGTTCCCAACTAACATTATCGAAGAAACATCATTTGACTCTTCAGAGTAAGACAAAGTCATAAATAGAAAAGAAATAAATACTGCAAAGAACTTATGCATTTAAAGATTATATAATGAAAATAATTTATGGATGACTATTCTAAACATATTGCCATAATTGGTGGAGGCATATCAGGCCTATCCCTCGGTTGTTTTTTATTGAGCGAGAACATTAAATGTATAATCTTTGAAAGATCATCTAAGATCAGAGAAGGTGGAGCTGGTATATCAATTTCTCCAAATGCTATAAATCTGCTAGACAAAATTAATCTAAAAGAAAGTCTATCAAATGAAGGATTTTTTCCAGAAAAAATAAACTTTTTAGATGAAGATGATCCAATCACCTCTATTGAATCAAGAGTTTGTTGCATTTCTAGAGAAAAACTAGTGAGTATTTTGTATAAAAGATTTATTGAGCTTGGAGGAAAGGTTATTTTTGACCATGAATATACTTCATTTGATTCAGACACCAAGATTCTTAATTTCAAAAATAATCAATCATATAAAATCCTTCACTTAGCTGCTTGTGACGGAATAAAGTCAAAAATAAGAAATGATTTCTTTGATTTTGCAGAGCCAGTTTATAGTGGCTATTCTGCATGGAGATGTATAGGTGAGAATCCTCACAAAGATGCATTCCTTCAACTTTCTGCAAATAAGCATTTAGTTCTTTATCCAATAACAGGTTCATTATCAAGTTTTGTAGGATGCATTAAAACAAGCACAGAAAATAATGAGTCTTGGATAGCTGAAGGGAGTATAGATGAACTAATAAGTGATATTGGATTTATGTCTGACAATCATAGAGATACAGTTCACTCTTCAAAAAAATTCTTTAGATGGGGCATTTATACTAGACCACTATTAAAAAAATATTTTGCTAAAAACATTACTCTATTTGGAGATGCAGCTCATCCTATAGTCCCATTTCTAGGTCAGGGTGGATGTCTTGCAATTGAAGACGGATTTTCTTTTTCTAAGCTTTTAAATGACAACAAGGCTTTAGAAGATGCGCAAAAAAGCTATGAGAGAGTAAGAAAGCCTAGAGTGAAGATGATCACAAGATTATCTAAGGAACAAGCTCTTCATAATCATATATCTAATCCATTACTGAGAAAGACAAGGAATTTCCTTATGTCAAAAACATCTATCATAGACAAACAAATGGATAGAATTTATAAATTTAATTTATGAAAGTAATTATTCTTGGAGGCTGTGGTGGAATGGGGCGATATGCCGCAAAAACGATTTCTTCATTTAATCAAATCCAACTTTTTACTATAGCCGATCTCCATCAAAATGACGCTGAGGAGTTTGCAAAAGAACTCGGTACTCATGTAAACGGAATCGGACTAGATATTAATGATAAAGAAAACCTTTATGAGACACTTAAGGATTTTGATGTTGTACTTAATACGGTTGGACCATTTTTTAAATACGGATATGAAGTACTTAAGACGTCTTTAGATGCAAATTGTCACTATATGGATATTTGCGACGACTGGGAGCCTACCGAAAAAATGTTAGAGCTAGATCATCTTGCTAAAGAAAAAGGTCTTCTAGCAATATTAGGGTTAGGAGCAAGCCCTGGTATCACAAATCTACTTGGAGCAATTGCTATCAATGAGCTTGATCAGGCTGAAACTATATATACAGGGTGGGGCATGGATGAAGCAAAACCTGAAGAAATCTCATCTCAAAAAGACACTAATGCAGCTATGATTCATGCCATTGAACAGATTTCAGGGAAGGTAAAGATTTTCAAAGATAACAAATTTCAGATGATTAAACCCCTAGAAGAGTTAGAGATTAACTATCCAAAAGCTGGGAACTTCAAAGCAAGTATATTTGGTCATCCAGAGGCTATTACTTTTCCTAAACATTATAAAAATCTCCAAGCTTCTATGAATTTAGTCCATGGAGACAGACAAATTATGACTATTTTAAGACTTCTAAATAAACTTATTGGACTTAGGCTGCTTTCAAAAAAAAATGCAGCAAGGTTTTTAGATTGGTTGGAGAGGAAAACCACTTCAAATAATTCACAGAAACAGAATGGTCTCCCAGAAATTTATGCATTAGCAATCGGATCAAAAAAATAATAAATTAGAATCTGTAGGAGTATCTTATGAAGGAACGCTAACACGAGAGCTGTCGATGGGTGATGCTACCGGATTACCTTTAGCTCTTGGCCTCAGAATGTTTGTTGAAGGAGAGATTCCTATAAAAGGCGTTATTTCGCCTGAAAGCGAGGGTATTAATCATGGAAAAATGCTTCTTGAAATATGTAATTTATTTGGAATAAGGGATGCAAGTATAAAAATTGATAGATCATGGGAGTGCTAATGGTGCCCAGAGGTGGGATCGAACCACCGACACAAGGATTTTCAGTCCTTTGCTCTACCAACTGAGCTATCTGGGCAAATTTGATCAAAGGATTATATGAAAGAATGAAGATAATGTCATTAATCAGTCCAAAGACTTAAAACCATCAGCCTTTGCATAATCAGCATTATCAAAGAATAGATGCATTTGTTTGATAAGCCATTTTCTATTTTCATGATCGGACATATCTAACATCTTTTCATTAATAAGAGTAACTTGATGACTCTTCCACTCTTCCCAAGCTTTTGCAGATACTGTTTTCTGCAGCTCAATACCTAATTGTCCTGGCATTGGAGGAATTTCTAAAGCTGGCAGATCTTCTTTATATTTTTTGCAAAATACTGTTTTACTCATAAAGTATTCACAATTTTTTTAATTGGAGTTGGCATTGCATAATCATTAACCTTATTTTTTTTAATCCATTTATAATCTAGATTAGAACCTAGATCATATTTTTTATCAATTTCAAAAGCTCTTATACTCATATCGAGATTTAAATGGCTTAAGGGGTGATTTATATTTATTTTTAAACATTTAATATCATCGCTTATATTTCCTAGCTTTTCATCAACTGGAATCCACAAACTTTCCCAATATTCAGATGCTCGCTTCTTATGCATCAATACTTCATTCTTTGTATAAGGCAAAATAAAATCTAACTTTACTGTAGGCTTAGGAGTTATTTTTTTGGCAAGTGTTACTTTTTCTATTTCTTGGAATGCGCTATCACAACCTTTATTTATAGGACACAAATTGCAAACAGGCTTAGATTTTGAGCAATGAGTTGCCCCTAAGTCCATAATCCCCTGAGTATATTCAAATGATTCTTTTTTTGGTGTTAGTTTCTCAGAAATTAGCCAAAGATTTTTGTTTCGTTCATTCTCGGTCTTAAAAGATATTTTCTCATACCTACCAAGCACTCTTTTCACATTGGCATCAAGAATTGGGTAACCTTCATTGTAAGCGATAGACATAATGGCACCAGCGGTAGATCTACCAATTCCAGGCAAAGATTCTAGGTCGCTTATATTATCAGGCAGTTTTCTATTATATTCTTCACAAATAGTTCTACATGCTTTGTAAATATTTTTTGCTCTTCTATAGAATCCTAAGCCAGACCATTGAGCCAAGATTTCGTCTTCTGATGCTTCGAGTAAAGCATCAAGATTTGGATATTTTTGCATGAAATTATTAAAGTATGGGATAACTGTCTTAACTTGTGTCTGCTGGAGCATTATTTCTGATATCCATATTGAATATGGAGATATATCAGTTCTCCAAGGAAGATCATGCCTTCCATATTTTTTATACCAGTTAACAATTTTGCGACCAAAGTTATTCATTGAAGAAGTCTTTTTTTGATTTAACTGAACCATCGCCATTAATTACATAATGAATAGGTGCGCCTGTAGGAATTTCCAACTTTACAATATCTTCATTGGATATTTTATCTAGGTATTTAATTAGAGATCTTAGAGAATTTCCATGAGCAGCAACTAAAATATTTTTACCCTCACAAACTTTTGGTAGGATTTTTTCCATAAAGTAAGGTAATACTCTCTCGCCGGTATCTTTAAGACTTTCTCCACCTGGAGGAGGAGTGTCATAAGATCTTCTCCAAATATGTACTTGCTCATTACCCCATTTTTTTCTTGCGTCATCCTTGTTTAGTCCTGCTAAGTCACCATAATTTCTTTCATTTAAAGCCTTATCTTTAATTGTTATGAGGGGCTGTTTTATTTCTTGAAGAATTATATCCGCCGTATCCTGAGCTCTTATCAAAGCAGAGGTAAAAGCTAAATCAAAGTGAATACCAAGATTATTTATAATTTTGGCAGCATTTTGAGCTTCCTCAATCCCTTGTTTCGTTAAGCCAGGATCTTTCCAACCAGTGAATTGATTTAGTGCATTCCACTCACTCTGCCCATGTCTTATTAAAATTAGATTCATTTTTTATTAGATAAAATCTTATTTTAATAGATAATATGACTTCTTATGTTGGAATTTAATCTTTTTTTAATTGATTACTGGTACTTCTCTCTGCCACTTTTTTTGTTCATTTTTTTATTCGCTTACTCTGAAATGAATAAGGGAGGTAAAAAAATTGAACCTAATGAGCTAACAACATTGATAAATAGGGAAAATGCAATTCTTGTAGATCTCAGGCCCAAGGAGGATTATGACGCTGGCCACATAATGTCGGCATTAAATTATCCTCACCAAGATTTTGAAAATCAGATGCATGAACTGGATAGATATAAAGAACGTCCCATAATTTTAGTTTGTGATATGGGAAGAAATTCAGCCAATATAGGTGAGAAATTAAAGAAAGCTGATTTTAAAAATACCTTTAGGCTTAATGGAGGGATGATGACATGGACGCAAGAAAATCTTCCCGTTGTTCAAAAGTAAATACGCGAGAAGAAATTTCTCGCGCATTAATGTTACAAAATTTATTTAGTAAGAGTTCCTACTATGTGAGCTAATATCTTGTATGGATCAGCATTGGATGCTGGTCTTCTATCTTCAAGATATCCATTCCAATTATGCTCTACTGTATATACTGGGATTCTGATACTTGCTCCTCGATCACTTACCCCATAAGAAAACTTATCAATACTTTGAGTTTCATGAAGACCAGTAAGTCTCATATCATTATCAGAACCATAAGCAGCAATTCCTTCAGAGTGAACCTCGCCAAGCTTGTCACACATTGATGTGAATAATTCTTCAGATCCAGCAGTCCTCATCTCATCATTTGAAAAGTTACAGTGCATTCCAGAACCATTCCAATCACCTGTCTTAGGCTTTGGATGAATATTTACACCAACACCAAATTCCTCAGCAATTTTATAAAGTAGATATCTTGATATCCACAAGTCATCCGCAGCTTTTATTCCTTTACCGAAACATTGATACTCCCATTGACCAAGAGCAACCTCAGCATTTGTTCCAGTAAGATTAATACCTGCATCAATACAAGCTTGAAGATGAACTTCAGAAATTTCTCTTCCAACAACATTATTTGCACCAACACCGCAATAATAATCACCTTGTGGTCTCGGTGTGCCATCTTCCCAGCCCAGAATTTCTCCGGTAGCCGGATCTGTAAAGAAGTATTCTTGTTCAAAACCAAACCACCACTCATCTGTTACAACAGCTTCTGCTGCTGCTCTAGTATTTGATGGATGTATTGATCCGTCAGCGGCTAAAACCTGACACATAACAAGATGATCAGGTGTTGTTGGGTTCTCATACATCTGAATTGGAATTAGTACACAATCTGAACTACTTCCTTCAGCTTGTTGAGTTGAAGATCCATCGAAAGACCACTTTGGAGGCATATCATCATTAAGATCCCCTTTATCAGTTCCTCGCAAATCAGTAGCTTTTATTTTGCTCCTAATAGAAGGCTCAGGTTTATATCCGTCTAACCAGACGTATTCATACGTTTTAATATCAGTCATATTTTTCTCCTAAGAAAAAATTCAAAATTTAATTTGCATTCTTATTGCAGCAATTTAGAAGTTAAACTCGACTGGGTTTAACGGTCGCGTTCCTTCGGTTTTCACCTACTTCCGTCTTCTTTCGAAGATGAACGATTAACGTTATCCGACTAACGGCGCGTTCCTTCAACTTTCGTCTA
>CACNXK010000007.1 GCA_902624425.1 uncultured SAR86 cluster bacterium
TTTTACTGGTAAAAACAGAATGCTCAATGCTGAGCTAAATCAGGAAGCAGAATTTAAATATATAAACTCAAAAGTCTTTCCTGAATATTATTCTCAAAAAATTAAAGTGCCCTTGAGAGGTGCGTTAAAGCAGACAATAAACTATGATTTTAAAAATCAAAAAATCACTTCAACTGGTGATGTGAATTGGGTCATAGATTTTCTAGGTGAGTCTACTCCCCTTGATCCTTTATCCAGCGGCTTCCAGATTAGAGAAAATGTTAAGAAAGGACTGACTGACTTTGATATAAATTTAATAAAGCTTGATGAAGGCCTTATTTACAAAAACTCATACTCAGTTGTTGGTGAGGAAGTTCTTGAAATTAAAGACACTAAATATCCATGCATAGTTCTTCAGAGAGTTAATAATAATCGTAAAACTCTATATTATGTTGCAAAAACTTTGGATTTTATTTTGATTAAGGTTTCTGATGATAGAAAAGAAAGAAGGCTTTCAATAGAAGCAGAGAAAGTTTTAAGTTTTGGGTAGCGTAACGCCCGTTTGGCCTTGATATTTGCCATCTCTATCTTTATAGCTTACCTCACATTGCTCATCAGATTGATGAAATATCATTTGTGCAACACCTTCACCAGCATAAATCTTTGCCGGTAAATTGCTTGTATTTGAGAACTCAAGAGTTACATGACCTTCCCACTCAGGCTCAAGCGGCGTGACATTTACAATTATTCCACATCTTGCATAAGTTGATTTACCAAGACAAATAGTAAGTACATCTCTTGGAATCCTGAAATACTCTACTGTTCTTGCCAAAGCAAAAGAATTTGGAGGTATTACACAAACATCTGAGTTAATATCTACGAAGCTTTTTTCATCAAAAGATTTTGGATCTACGATCGCAGAGTGGATGTTGGTAAAAACCTTAAATTCATTTGCACATCTTACATCGTACCCATAGCTTGATAGACCATATGAAATGAGTCGAGACTTATCTTCGGCATATCTAATTTGATCCTCTTGGAATGGGTCGATCATGCCATGATCAACAGCCATCTTTTTAATCCATTTATCTGATTTAATCGTCATTTATTTCAACTCTGCTAATTATTGATCTTGCAATTGTATTACTATCTACATACTCTAACTCTCCTCCAATTGGAATACCATAAGAAATTCTTGAAACCTTTATATTTTCGACGTGATCTTTGATAAAAATTGCAGTAGCATCGCCCTCAACAGTCGAGCTGAGTGCAAGTATTATTTCTTTGATACTATCTCTTTTAATTGTCTCTAAAAGTTGTGGAATTCCTAATTCATCAGGACCTAAGTTATCTAAAGGTGACAGTCTCCCCATAAGAACATAATATTTTCCTTTATAGCCACCTGTTGACTCAATCGCTAGAAGATCAGATGGACTTTCAACAACGCAGATACATTGAGAATCCCTTGTTTCATCTTCACAAACAATACATTGATCATTTGTTGTTAGCATTCTGCAAGACTTACACCTTTGAATATTTTCTAGTGCATCACTTAATGAGCTTGCTATCTCCTTGGCACCATTCTTATTCTTATCAAGAAGATATAAAGCCATTCTCTGTGCAGATTTCTTCCCAACTCCAGGAAGCACTGTCAAATCTTTAATTAATTTCTCTAATAAATCAGAACTCATTTCTAATTTTTTATTTTAGTTACTGTCTCTATTTGGCCATCAAATTCATTCAGAAAATCTTTAATTTCAGAATCATTTGAAAGTTCTTTTTTTGTGTCTTCAATATCTTTAAGTTTTTTTTCTTCGTTAATTTTGTTTGGAGAAGATGAAGATATTCCCTCTTCTAAAACAACTTCAATTTTACCAAATTTCTCATTAACCTTATCTTGAAACTCACTTAGGATTTTTTTAGGAATATCAAGCTGATCTTTTGGTCCACACAAAAATATATTTTTGTCATTACTTTTAACAAATGAAAGATTTCCAAAATAATTCTTAGCAAAGGATGATAACTGCAATTTGTTAAAAAGATCAGGCCATGAGGATGAAGTTATTTGTTCATTTTCATGAACAACCTTATTAACTATCTGTTTTTCCTTTTTAGTTTCTTTTGCTGCAGCTTTGTTAGTCTTTTTTTTTTGAGTTTTTGAATCGCCTTCATTTATATTTTGAACAGGCTGGAAGGCTAACATCCTTAATAAGCACATCTCCACCGCTTCTCTTGGTGAAGGATGGGTGTGGATTTTTTGGAAAGAATTAAGCCCTATTTCATAGATAAGTTGGCAAAACTGAGGATCGATTTTAGAGGCAATATTTGAAATAGATTCATTATTTGAATCGCCAATAACTTGATGCAAAGAAACTTCATGAATATTTGAGATTAAGTCTTTCAAAAGAGATTCATAATCTGGATTAAGTTTTTCGATTTCACTCAATGTCATGAATGCGTCCTCTTTTCTTCCATCTACAATAGATTCAAGCAATTCATGTATCAAACTGTCGTCTATGGTGCCTAAAAGATTTTTTACTTCATGTGCATCTAGTTTTCCACTCCCATGAGCAATAGCTTGATCAAGCAATGTTAAACCATCCCGAACAGATCCATCAGCTGCCTTTGCAACTAAAGAAAGAGACTCATCATCTGATTTGATTCCTTCTTTTTTACAGATATTCCTGAAGTGCTCGCAAAGTTCAGGCCTAGATACTGTTTTTAAATTCAATTGCAGACATCTCGAAATCACTGTTTTGGGAACCTTTTCAGGGTCTGTGGTAGCCATAAGAAAAATTACATGACTTGGTGGCTCTTCTAGCGTTTTCAGAAGAGCATTAAAGCTGCCTTTAGAAAGCATATGAACCTCATCGATTAAAAAAATCTTATATCTGGAAACGCTTGGCGATGTATGAACAGACGAAAGAAGTTCTCTCATATGCTCGACTCCAGTTCTTGAAGCAGCATCAATCTCAAGAAAATCAATACTTTTTCCCTCTTGAATTCCTATAGATGACTCACATTTTCCACAAGGTTCTGAGGTTGGAGAGTCAGAAGACATACAGTTAAGACATTTAGCGAGTAGCCTTGCAATTGTTGTCTTTCCTACTCCTCGAGTCCCACTAAAAAGAAAAGCCTGATGGACTCGATTCTGCTCAATACTATTCTTGATTACTTGAACTATATGATCCTGGCCAATAACTTCATCAAAGGAGTTTGGCCTATATTTTCTTGCAAGAACTTGATACGACATAAGTATCAAATAATACCATGTACTAGTCTAAAACTGATTCAATTTGATAAAAAGTAAATCCTTTATTGGATAGAAAGTTTTTTTGTTTTTGAAGTTCTTTAAAATCTTTGCTGATGCCTTCTGGAAATCTCTTTTGAAAGGTTGACTGAGCTAAATCATCCCAATCCTCATAAATATTAATCTGTGCAGAAATAAGTGAATCACTTATACCTCTTTTTTCAAGCTCAGCAGAAATTTTTATTGGTCCAAAGCCTTTTCTTCTTCTTGCTTGCACATATTCTTCAGTAAATCTTGAATCACTTAAAAGCTTATTTTTCTCTAACTTGTTAAGAATTAAATTTATATCCTCTTTTGATTCAAAACGAGATATAAGTTTAAGATACAGCTCTTTTCTGGAATGCTCTCTTCTTGATAAAAGATCTAAAGCCTTGTTATAGATTTCGGCTGACGCCATTAATTATTAAAAGGTTGAACTCTACTTCTATAGTTTGATTTAACTACTTTAACTCTTTGACCTTCAAAAAAACTGTACTTATCAGAAACTTCCTGAACAATAGATATAATTTTTCCATTGTCTAGTTCAATTGTAAGCTCAACTGCCCTTTTTTCATTAATCTTCGCTCCAATTTCTGCTCCTACAGCAGATCCTATCAAGGCTCCTATCACTCCAGCTGCAAGTGGCGCTTTATCATTGTCGGATCCTAAATCGCCTCCAACTGCAGCACCTGCAGCGGCACCAAGATCTCTATCACCCTCAAGAACTACAAACTCTAACTGAAGAATTTTTCCTAACAGAACAGTTTCAATTTCTCCTGCTTGATACTTTGTGATTGATTCGGGCTTGTAATCGGCCATAGAGCAAGCTGTGCCCAAAAAGAGTAAAGATATTAAGCTAATGCTCTTAAGAGTCCTCATTTTCTTCGTTCTCCTCTAACAAGTACTTTTTTGTTAAATCATCAGCTATTGCATAATAGAATCTTCCCTTAAATCTTCCGTCAAGGAGCTTTACTTTTAGAACCTCATTAGAATAAAGTTTTTCTGTTACTTCGATCTCATATCCTTTTCTCAATCTTACAAGGTCTCTTGAATCAACAACTGAAAATATATCCCAATCATCAAACATTCGAGCTCTGTGAGTATGGTATGCATCAGAAGCAATCTGATATAAAACTTCACCGGACCCATTCATGGATGCGCTACTCCTTACATTGAGCTTCCATATTTGACCAACCTCAATAGAGTCATCATTTGCATACGAGTGAAAGCCTACAAATAATGGAAGTGTTAATAATAATCTTAGATATTTATTTTTTTTGTTCATATTTATATAGATTCTGTAACGTTAGTTAAGTTCCATTTATTGTAGTTTTTTCTTGATGTTTTGTAATAAAAAAGATGAAATTTTATTGAATTTTTTATTTTTAGCCACAAATAAATAGTGTAAGCGCCATTAGGGCTTACATATTATTAACCAAGCATGCCTTTATGGATGCTACTTAGTCGCTAAGGAGGACTATTATGTTAAATTTTACTGATCCATTTTTCTCAACAAGAGTTTTAGGATTTGAATCACTTTTTGATAGGCTGCAAACCCTATCTGAATCATCTTCAAGATCATCTTACCCGCCATACAATATAAGGCGTGATGGAAATGATATATTCGTTGAAGTAGCTGTTGCAGGTCTTTCAAAAGAAGATTTAGACATTGAGCTAGCTGATGGAATACTCTCAATTTCATATGCTGGTCCAAATACCCAAGTGGTAAATGGAAGTAATGATCTTGTTTATCAAGGTATTGCGCAAAGAGCTTTTCAACAACAATTCACATTATCTGATGATGTAGTTGTAAAAGGTGCAGAACTTGTGAATGGACTTCTAACTCTATACTTAGAGAAGATAATTCCTGACGAGAGAAAACCTAAAAAAATTGAAATTAAATCTCCTAAAAGAATATTAGGAAAAAAATAAGTATGAGAAAATGGGGCTTTAAGCCCCATTTTTTAATTCAATATGAATAAAAGCATCTTTTCAATCATAGTAATTTTTTCTTGCTTTGTTGCATCTGAACCAGTTGATACTGGACATGCCAGAATTAGTCTTATAAAAGACCATAGTGACTTTGTTCCAGGAACTTCGATTAATATAGGTTTGAAGGTTTCGATGGATACAGGCTGGCATACATATTGGAAAAATCCTGGTGATTCCGGTGGACCTATTGAAATTAGTTGGGACTTGCCTGATGGCTTCAGTGTGAGCGATATACAGTGGCCTCTCCCCGAAAAGATTGAATATCCACCATTAATGACTTACGGATATGAAGATTTTGTTATATACCCCATGATTTTAACAATTCCTGATAATTATAAAGAAGATGGTTTTGAAATGGTGGCAGATATACTTATTTGTGCCGATGTTTGTATACCAGAATCTGGAAAAATATCTTCCAACCTATTAGAGATTGAAAGTGACTCTCTAATATATGAGTGGCTAGAATCTATTCCGTCAAAGTCTATTCCAATTCAGACTTCGATAAGAAATAATATTTTAGAAATAGAATTTACTTTTGAAAAAGAAGTAAAAGAAATTTATTTTTTTCCTGATGAAAATCGTTCAATTGATTATTCATCAAACCAAAATTTTTATAAAAATGATGATAGCTATCTCCTTTCTATAAATCTTTTTGATGATGAACTACAAAGCATATCTGGTGTTTTAGATATAGACGGAACTGGTTATAACGTTTCGAGTAGCGGTGTTAAAGATTCTAATGAAGAAGGCGCCTCTTTTATTACTGCATTAATTTTTGCATTAATTGGAGGTTTAATTCTTAATTTAATGCCCTGCGTATTTCCTGTCATTTCACTTAAAGTGTTGAGCTTTGTCTCAATGGGAGGAAGCTCATCGCAAAAAATACGCAATCATGCTTTAATTTTTACTGCTGGCGTTATTGCCTCCTTCATGTTAATTGCCTTGGTTATTGTTCTGTTTAAACAAGCTGGGAATGCCGTTGGATGGGGATTTCAACTGCAATCACCTCTGATTGTTGGAATACTTAGTATGATAATGGTCTTTATTTCTCTTGTTCTAATTACAGATAATAGTTTTGGAGAATCTCTTACAAAACTAGGAAATATTGGAAATAGCCAAAATGGATATTATTCATCTTTCTTGACAGGAGTTTTAGCAGTTGTAGTTGCATCTCCATGCACTGCGCCCTTCATGGGAACCGCTATTGGGTATGCTTTAATACAACCCTCTGGTGAAACTGTTCCAATTTTCTTATCATTATCCTTTGGATTTTCACTTCCATATTTACTTTTAGCAGTAAATCCCAAATTGATTGATTTTTTACCTAAGCCAGGAAATTGGATGGTGACTCTAAAAGAATTTTTTGCTTTTCCTATGATGGCTACTGCTATATGGTTATTGTGGGTATTTTCTCTTCAGGTTAGTCAAAATCTTGTAATTTTCTTATTAATTGGTTGGCTATTGCTAGCATTAAATTTTTGGATTTTTCAAAAAAATTATAAAACAATAACTAAAATTATATTCCTTGTTGTTTCGCTTGTTAGTATGCTTTATTTTCTACCATCATCTGAGGATGTTGAAATTGAACAGAATCAAATCATCGGTTCGGCTACACAGTGGTATGAGGGAATTGAAGACGAAATGAGAAACAAAAATCAACCCTACTTCATAAACTTTACTGCAGCTTGGTGCATAACTTGTCAGAGTAATGAAATTACTGCTTTTTCAAAACAGGATTTTAAAAATCTACTAAAAGAAAGAAATATCGAATACATTAAAGCTGACTGGACTAATAGAAATGATGCTATTACGAAATCTTTAAAAAAATATGGCAGATCTGGAGTTCCTTTTTACGTTTATTGGGAGCCAGGATACGCAAATCCAAAAATTCTACCTGCAATACTTACAGATCAAATAATTAGAAATAATATTTAAAATATATACTTTGCCCACTCACTGTCGGGAAAAGTATTTTCATCTATTTTGTGCCCATTCAATAAATGTGAGAAAGTTGGTTTGAAGGGTTCTCTTATTGGCTTTTGGAGACTTGAGCCTTTTTCAGAATTACATGATTTACAAGAAGTGACAACATTCTCCCAATTAGTTAGGCCATTTTTGGATTTGGGAATAACATGATCAAGTGTCAATTCATTCCTAGAAAAAATATTTTGACAATACTGACATGTATACATATCTCTTAAAAAAACATTTGATCGAGAAAACTTTACATAATTATGAAATTTATGAAATCTTTTAAGCATTAGAATACTTGGAAGCTCTATAGAAATTGATGGAGATCGAACATACTTGTTGTCATGAGCTTTTATAAGGATGACATTTCTTGCGAGCAAAAGCTTTACAGCCGTTTTCCAATTTATTACAGAAAGCGGAAAAAAGCTTACTGGCTTTCCGTTACCATTGAGTAGAAGGCAATCTCGTGACAAATCTTTATTCCTATGTAAATTTATTTTAAAAATACTATAATTGTGACGAAGAACCAATTCAATACTTTTTATTAAAGTTTGGGAAGGAATTATGGAAGGACCAGAATTTAATTTATTTGGGGCAACGCACCTGATAAGTCTTGCACTTATTTTTATTATGATGATTGCTTTTCCAAAGATTGTAAATAAATATTTTTCCTTGAAAAAGGATTTAATAGCAAAAGTTATAGGATATCTTGCAATCTTTCACACATTTTTTTCGCCCTACAGTGATCTCTTCTTAGTTGTTGAACCCTACAGTTGGAAAGAGGTACTTCCATTTCATATGTGCGACTTTTCTTTGATATTTATTGCAATTTACCTTCTCGGTGGTAATAAGTTTTTCTTTAATTGTGCCTTCTTTTGGGGAATTGCTGGAGCTTCAATGGCTCTTCTTACACCAGATATTCCTTATGGGTTTCCCAGCATGAACTTCTTAATGTTCTTTTATGGTCATGGGTTAATACTTTTTGGTGTCTTTTATGCTGTAATTGCTTTAAATCAAAGGCCTTATTTTAAAGAAATGAATCGAGTAATTGTATTTACTTTACTCTTGGCGATTCCGATATACTTTATTAACGTCATTCTTGGCGAGCCTGCTAATTTTTGGTACTTAGCTGATAAACCGGCTGGCGGAAGTATTATGGATTTCATGCCTGAGCCTCCAATGCATATTGTGTATACATTGCCAATTGCTCTCGCCGCTTTTTATTTGGTTTATCTTCCATATTTCATTAAAGACAGGATTAAATAGTAATTGTTAGACCTTCAAAAAGAGTTTAACAAAATCCAAGATTCCTTCCACAGGATTTCTGATATTGTTTATCAAACTCCCATTCTTGAAAGCTCAAGCATTAACAAAATTTTGGGTGCTGAAATAACCTTTAAAGCTGAGTGCCTTCAAGAAACTGGATCATTTAAGTTGAGAGGTGCATCATCAGCAATATCAATATTATCTGAAGAAGAAAGATCGCGAGGAGTTGTTGCTTTTTCATCAGGCAATCATGCTCAAGGAATCGCCTTTGCCTCAAGAAAGCTTGGAACAAATGCAAAAATAGTTATGCCATCTGATGCGCCAAAAATAAAAATACAAAAAACTCAAGAATATGGGGCAGAAGTTATTTTTTATGACAGAGACAAAGATAACAGAGAGATAATTGGGTTAGCTATTGCAAAGAATGAAAAAAGGAAACTTATAAAACCATTTGATGATCTAAATGTAATATACGGTCAAGGAACTGCTGCTCTTGAAGTTATAAACGAAGTGGATACAAAGTTTGATATGTCTGTGATATGTTGCAGTGGCGGTGGTTTAGCTGCGGGCACTGGGATTGTTCTTAAAAACAAAGTGAGTGAATGTCAGCTTTATACCGCGGAACCTAAAAATTGGAATGATCATGAAGAATCATTCATTCAAAAAAATAGGGTTTCAATTAAATCGCAAAATCATGGTATCTGTGACGCACTTGAGAATCCTCAACCAGGAGAAGTTACTTTTAGAATAAATCTTGCTCTAAATACAAAGGGTTTATCAGCAGATGACAAGCACATAATTGAGGCAATGAAAATTCTTTATGATGAGTTTGATCTAATTGTTGAACCAAGTGGTGCGATAGGACTGGCATGCTTACTTCAAAATAAAGATATTTGTCAAAATAAAAGGATTTTCACAATTCTGTCAGGTGGAAATATAGATGCAAATAGATACAATGAGCTTTTAGGTATCAATAATGGATAACTTTTTGACAATTTTAAATGAAGTCTGGGCTAATGGCCTCCTTGGGGTCAGTATGACCAAGATTATTATCTCCATTGCTGTTTTGTTGCTTTCTTTCTTGCTTAGGGGATTTGTTGTTACTGTGGTTGTCTCAGCAATTGAGAGACTTGCTAAAAGCACAGAATCAACACTCGACGATGAAATTCTTAAAGCTGTAAAAAAACCTTTAAGTTATGTGCCTGTTACCGTTGGAATATATATAGTGACAATGGTTTTACCTCTTGAAGGTGTTGCCGGCGATATATCTTCAAATGTAGTAAAAGCTTTAATAGTTTTTACAATTTTTTCTGCATTAGCAAACTCAATACATCCTATATTTACAGCTATGTCCTCCACCTCGTGGCTAACGGAGTCTATGCAAATATGGCTAGAAAGGTCTTCTAGAGTAATAATTTGGATTATCGGTATTGCAATTATCCTTGAGCTTTTTGGAATACAAATCGGGCCACTTGTTGCAGGTTTAGGTTTATTTTCTGTTGCAGTTGCACTTGGAGCTCAAGATTTCTTTAAAAATCTTATTTCAGGGATCTTGATAATTGGTGAAAACAGATTCCAGCCTGGAGATAGGATTGAGGTACCAGGTCAACTCCATGGAATAGTGGATACAATTGGTTTTAGATCAACGATTATTAAAACTTTTGATACAGCGCCAATGATCATTCCTAACAAAGACTTATCAGACATGAGACTAATAAACCATGGCAATATGGAATACAGAAGAATCAACTGGGTGATAAATCTTATTTACTCAACATCTCTTGAGGATTTAGAAAATATTTGTGAGCAGATTTCAGATCATATTAAGAGTTCAGATGACTTCATAGATAATCCAAATCAAGAACATCTTGTAACAATTAATGAATTGGCTGCTAGCTCAATAGATGTTGGAGTACTTTGCTACTCTGATGTATGTGGTTTCTCTGATTTCAAAAAGATTAAGCATAGGCTTATCAAGAATATAATAAAGATAGTTGAGGCCAATAATTCTGAATTTGCGTTCCCAACCTCTTCCGTTTTTGTAGAGTCATTCCCAAAGAATAGTGAATGATCAGCTAATACTGTCCCTTGTAATAATTGGACTTTTAGTTTTTTTTATTTCAGGCAAATACAGATATGATTATGTTTCACTCGGTGCCCTTGCTCTTCTAATATTATTTGATGTAATTAAAATTGAGAATGCTTTTATAGGCTTTTCTCATCCTGCAGTTATAACAGTCGCTCTAGTTTTACTAATTAGCAAAGGTCTTCAAGATGCAGGCTTGTCCGCTGTTACGGGAAATATTATCGGGAGATTCTCTCCTTCAGAAACTCAGTTTTTATTTCTTGTTATGTTTATAGCTGCCATTCTTTCATCATTTATCAATAATATAGGTGCTATGGCTTTGCTCCTGCCAATAACGCTGTCGACATGCCAAAAAATGGGATGGCATGCAGGAAAATTTCTTATGCCTCTAGCTTTTGCATCTATTTTAGGAGGAATGAATACATTAATTGGTACACCTCCAAACATAATCATTGCTGAATTTAAAGAAACATATACTGGTGAAGCTTTTAATTTCTTTGACTTTTCTTATGTCGGCTTGCTCGTTAGCTTTTTAAGCATAATCTTTATCGGTTTAATTAGTCATAAACTTGTTGCAAAGAGAAAGCTTGCAAAAACTAATAATCTTATAGATCTTGATAATTTTTTGTTTGAGCTCGTTGTTCCAGAAGGAAGTAATGCAATCGGATTAACATTTTCAAGCTTTGTTAAGAAAGCTGGTAATGAAACTGAAATACTGGGCCTTGTAAATGAAAAAGGGGCTGTATCAAAAGTTGGAAATAATTCAAAAATAAAAGCGAATCAGCACTTAGTGATGAAAATTTCACCAAATCATATCTCTTCTATACAGGATAGATTTGGTCTTAAGATTGCTGAAAGCTCTGAAGAATTAAAGGAAGAGTTAATTGATGAGATAGAGGTTGTGATTACTCCGGGATCTAGGCTTGTAGGAAGAAAACAGAATTATTTTATGAAGTTAGCATATGAAGAACTGTTTTTGCTAGGTATGTGGAGAAAAGGTGCTAAATTTAGGACTAGGCTTTCAAAACAGATTTTTAAAGTTGGAGATGTTTTGCTCTTAGGGGTTCGAGATCCAGATAAAGAGGATGTTTCTGCAAAAATTAATCTGCTAGGTCTTATGCCGATAAGATCAAGAGAAATTTCAACTCTTCCAAGCAGAAGTAGATTCTTAAAAGCAATAATATTTTTCACTACAGCTATTTTGCTGACTGCCTTTAATGTAATTAATGTTCTTACTGCATTTCTTTTATGTGTCTTAGGTTTTGTTGGCATTAAGATTCTAAAAAGTAATCTTTACAGGCATATTGAGTGGCCAATTGTAATAATGCTTGCAGCTATGATTCCTATTGGACAAGCCCTTGAGTCAACAGGTATTACTGCTCAAATAGCAAGTGAAGTTGTTACATTGGCGGGTGATCTTCATGTCTTTTGGGTCCTAATGATCATTCTAATAATTACAATGCTAATAACAGATGTAATCAATAATGCTGCAACAGCTGTAATTATGGCTCCCTTCTCTGTAAATATTGCCCTTCAATTAGGTCAACCTTTAGAACCATTTCTTATGGTAGTTGCTGTTGGTGCGAGCTGTGCTTTTTTAACGCCTATCGGACATCAATGCAATACATTGGTGATGGGTCCAGGCAACTATAAGTTCTCTGACTATTGGAGACTTGGATTGCCGTTAGATGTTCTTATAGTTTTAGCATCAATTCCAATGATACTTTTTGTCTGGCTCTAACTAGAGGACAATTCGTCTATTGCATCAAGAATAAGGCCATAGTTTTCATAAAACTCTTTAGAAGCGCCGTCTCTATCTGTATTAGGTGTAATAACAGTAACTTCTCTTCCTTCTTTAGCTTCAATGGATATAAATCCCCATTTTTCTAATTTTTGATAAAACCAAATTAAGAATTCAACATTATTTAGAGCACTCAACCATGAAAGGTTGCCCCATTTTTGAACAGATCCCTCTGATGGCTTATATTTAGTAATTCTTACAAAGACAATGTCATTTTTTGGGTCAACAAAAATATATTGTCCAAACCTTCCACTCGCATTAAAGATTTTTGATTCTTCTGTATATCTTGATACCCACCAGTGAAGTGAATATCCCCTTTTCTCGTCAGTCCACCAATTAGGTGTATCCCAAACATATTGGAATGTTTCATCAACAAGCTCTTTTGAAATAATTTGTTCGCCATTCCAACTACCACCATTGGAGAATAGCTGTCCAAATTTTGCATAATCCCGCGCTGACATATCAATACAGCAATAAGTTAGAACATTTTGGGCTTCATCACGCCAAAGTGTTTTTTTCTTGACTCCTATCTTATTAAGTATTCTCTCTTCAAGCAGGATATCTGCTTTTTTGCCTGTAGCAACTTCTAATATCTCGCCCAAAAGCATTGAATTAACATTATTATATTCAAACAAGGTATCAGGTTCTTTTTCTAATTTAACATTTCTTGAATATTCAAGATGATCTTTTCTAAAAAACATAGTTTCATGTTGATGATCAGGATATCTGAGTCCGCTAGACATATTTAAAAGTTGTCTGATTGTTATAGCTGATCTTTCATCATCAAAAAAAGTAAGATAATTTGAAGCTTTTTCATCAAGACTTTTTATCTCTCCCTTATCTATGGAGATTAAAATTAGAGCAGCATAAAAACTCTTTGCCATGGACCATGAAGTTCCATATGAGTCTTTAGTGAATCCATCAGCATATCTTTCTCCAATAAGATAGCCATTTTTTAAAAGAGCGACTGATTGAGTCGAATCGTCTTGAAAAGATAAATTAAATAAATTATCTATATTAGATTGATTTATACCTAGGTCATTTGGATTTTTGGTTTCCAAGTTTTCATTAGCTATTAAATTTAAATTTAATAACAAACTTAAAAATAATAAAGATTTAATCAACATAAATACTCCTTTTAAATGGTGACTCTGGCTGGACTTGAACCAGCGACCTCTTGCATGTCAAGCAAGCACTCTAACCAAACTGAGCTACAGAGTCAAAACAAATTTATCTACTTATATACTTTCCTAGCTCATATCTTGCAACAGCCCTTCTATGAACCTCATCCGGCCCATCAGCAAGCCTCAAAGTTCTCATATGAGCAAACATTGATGCCAGTGGAGTTAGTTGTGAAACACCCTCACCACCGTGTATTTGTATTGCTCTGTCAATTATATCCAGAACAACGTTAGGAACCATGACCTTAATTTGAGCGATTTCACTAGCTGCAACCTTATTTCCAACTGTATCCATCTTGTGAGCAGCGTCTAGTGTGAGTAATCTTGCTGCATTAAGTTCAATTCTTGAGTTTGCAATATGATCAAAGTTACCGCCAAGTTGAGCAAGAGGTTTACCAAAAGCATTTTTATTTGGATCTATCCCACGAGTACACATCAATTCAAGAGCTCTTTCACCTACACCTATTGCTCTCATACAATGATGAATCCTTCCAGGACCTAGTCTACCTTGTGCAATTTCAAATCCTCTTCCTTCACCAAGAAGTAAATTATCTTTTGGAACTCTTACATTATTGAATTTAATATGAGCGTGTCCATGCGGAGCATCATCATATCCAAATACATGCATCATTTTTTGAACTTCTAAACCCTCAACATCCATTGGCACTAAGATCATTGAGTGTCTCTGATGTTTTGCATTATCTGGATTAGTTACTCCCATAAAAATCATGATCTTACATCTTGGATCGCCTGCACCCGAAGTCCACCATTTCTCACCATTTATTACATACTCATTACCATCCAAGACAGCAGTTGCTTGCATATTTGTTGCATCAGATGAAGCAACACCAGGTTCTGTCATACCAAAACATGATCTTATTTCCCCATCAAGCAATGGTTTTAGCCATTCTTCTTGATGCTTTTCATTGCCATATCTAGCTATTACTTCCATGTTCCCGGTATCAGGAGCTGAACAATTAAAAACCTCTGATCCCATGCTGTATTTTCCCATTTGCTCAGCTAGATGCGCGTATTCATAATTTGTAAGTCCTGCTCCAAACTCGCTTTCTGGTAAAAAAAGATTCCAAAGACCTTGAGATTTAGCTTTATCTTTAATTTCTTCAACAATCTCAGGAAAATAATTCCATCTATCCTCATCAGTTTTAATTTGTTCATGAAATTTAGCTTCATTAGGAGCAACCTCATTTTCAAGAAAATTAGTGACTCTTTCTAATAGATCTTGAGCTTCAGGTCTTAAATTCATACTCATTTTTTATCCTCACTATGGTTTGACTTACAGTACATTATAAATACTGTGAATATTACAAATATATTGTTATCATGATAACTTTAAGTATAAAGCAAATCTATATATGTCTCTCAAAATATGAAAATAAGTACGTTTGATTTAAATCTTTTTGTAGTTCTTAACGCCATATATACAGAGGGAAGTCTTACAAAAGCAGCTGAAGTTGTTGGGATAACTCAACCTGCAGTAAGTAATGCTTTAGCTCGATTAAGAGAAAAATTTGATGATGATCTCTTTATCAGAACAGGTTCAGGCATGACCCCTACCCAAAAAACTGAAAATATTATTTTAGATGTTAAAAAGGCCTTGGATTTAATGCAGAAGAGTGTAAATGAGCCTGATGAATTTAATCCTGAAACTAGTGAACTAACTTTTAGAATTTCTTTGAGTGATATTTCTGAGGAGAGAGTCCTTCCTTATATATTAAAAAAGATTAAAACAATTGCGCCTAAGGTATCAATTGAAAGTTACCAGTTTGAGAGAAAAGATTTTGTTCATGCTCTTGCAACTAATCAATTAAATTTTGTTGTTGATCCAGTTATTCCAAGATCTAAAGATATTAAACATGATCTGATTTTTGAGGATGAGTTTGTTTGTGCGCATAGAAAAAATCATCCAATTGGTGATGAGAAGAAACTCACTATGAAAGAATTTTTAAGTTTGAAACATATCAATATATCTAACAGAAGAAGAGGTCCTTCTTTAATCGATGTTGAGTTAGAAAAACTTCAACTTAAGAGAGATATTGCATTAAGAGCGCAGCATTTTATGGTGACACCTCAAATTGTCAAAAACAGTGATTACGTATTAATTTGCTCAAAAACTTTTGCTATTAAAAATAACCTAGCTTTTCAAAAGCTTCCAATAGATTTACCGAAAGTTGAGCAACATTTAATATGGCATTCCAGTGATGATAACGAGGGTCCGCATCTTTGGATGAAAGATTTATTAATGGAAGCCTTTGCCGAAGCTCAAAAAATCTAGCTTAAATCATGTCCTGAGGCATTTACTAGGCCTCCGTCACAAGTAATTGTCTCGCCTATAGTATATGAACCTGCTCTAGAACATAAAAATATGGCTAATCCTGCAATATCCTCAGGAGTTCCAACTCTTTTTCTTGGATTTCTAACTGCAATTCCGGAATAATCATGATTTACAGCAGAGCCCAGCATCATACTTGGAAATGGGCCAGGCGCAATAGCGTTAACAAGAACATTTTCTTTAACTAGCTTGCTGGCAAGTGCCCTAGTTAGATGGTGAACTGCGGCTTTTGAAGCACTGTAAGAAAAAGTTTCAAATATAGGTACATTTATTCCATCAATTGATCCAATATTTATAACTCTGGATGGCTCTTCATCTGAAGCATTTTTCACAAGAGCAGGAGTTAAATCTCTTGTTAAAAAAAACATGCTTTTAACATTTGTATCCATTACTTTATCCCAGCCCTTTTCTGAAAATTTCTCATAGGGTTCACCCCAAGCAGCACCAGCATTGTTAACCAAAATATCTAAACTTTCTTCATAATTAAGATAGTCAGAAGCAAGCTTCTGTATTCCTTCCATATTACTTAGGTCACAAGGTATTGCTATGCATTCTCCATCAAATTTTTCTGATAGCTCCTTTGCTTTTTCTATTAATGGGGCTTCCTTTCTGGCAGTGATGTAGACCTTAACACCATTAGCTAAGAATCCTGCAGCAATCATCTCACCTATGCCCCTAGATCCCCCCGTTATAAGTGCTGTCTTTCCATCAATATTAAATAATTTTTGTATATCCATTTTTCCTCTCTTTTTAAACATTATTATAACTTTGAAAAGAATTGTATTACGAAATTGTTTAAGTAATATAATCTTAATAATGAACAGAAGAGACTTTCTGAAGATCTTAGGCCTTTTTGCCATATCTCCAAAAAAAATCTATGCCCAAAAAAATAAAACTAAAGAAGTTATTGTCGTTGGGGCAGGAATTATTGGCACCACAATTGCTTACGAGTTATCAAAACGTGGAACAAATGTAATCTTGATTGATAAAAATAAGCCAGGCTCTGGCTGTAGTGGAAGTTCATTTGCATGGATCAATGCAACTTATCCAAAACAGCCATACTCATACAATTTGTTTTCACAACTTGGTATTAATGCATTTCATTTAATAGAAAAGGAATTGTCACTTGATATTAAATGGAATGGATCTTTAGAATGGGCTTTAAAAATAGAAGATCAAAGCAAACTTATTAAGAGTATTAATAAGTTGAAGAGTTATCCTAAATTTTCACCAACTGAGATTATTGGATATAAAAAGGCAGAGCAATTAGAGCCCAACATAAAGTTTAAAAATAATAAAAGCATCGTTTTCTCAAGATCGGATGGTGCAATTGATCCTAAAGATGCTATATCAAAAATGATAAGCGGAATTAGAACAAATGGAGGCTCAGTTTTATATCCTTGTAAGTTTGAAAAAATTTTAGAGAGTAATGATGCTTTTACAAAGATTAAAACATCAACGGGAATATTAAAATGTCAAAATATAATTTTTTGCAACGGAACCGATCTTGATAATAGTTTTGGTACGAAATTTTTAAAAGCACCGAGGCCAGGAGTAATAATCAAGACTGAACCTACTGAAAGTCTTGTAAATTCTATTGTTTATGGACCTCAAATTCATGCTCATCAGCAAAGAAATGGTCAGCTAATAATTGGTGAACAAATTACGACCCCTTTAAAGGAAAGTCCTAAAAATCATTTACGAAGAATTAATAAACATTTTAAAAATATGGTAAGAACCTCGAACAACTTAAATGCATCAGAAGTATTGATTGGATGGAGACCCATTCCAAAAGATGACTTACCAATTATTGGAAGGTTTAAAAATAAATCAATTTATTTGGCTGTGATGCATAGCGGTATAAGTCTTGCTGCAATTGTGGGTACTCTAGTCACTCAAGAAATAGTAGATGAAGTTGACAGTTTGCTTTTAAATGATTTCAGGCCTTCTAGATTCTTTTAATTTTTTTAATTAAATCTATACAATATATCTGTGTTTATAAATATCTCACTCCTTATTTTATCTATAGCAACTCTAGTCTTTGGGGCTGAACGGTTTGTAGATGCCTCTTCTAAAATAGCTAAAAACTTTGGTATTAGCGACTTATTTGTAGGTCTAACGATTGTTGCTCTTGGAACTTCAGCGCCTGAAATATTTGTTGCAATTAGCTCTATTGTTAATTCAGTCGAATCTGTTTCTATTGGAACAATAGTTGGCTCAAATATTACAAACATTGCACTTATATTTGGCTTATCATGTTTTGCAGTTAATCAAATAAAAAATAAATTTTCACTAGAATCTCTTATTCCTTTCTTATTAAGTTTTCTTTTGTTTTTATTCGCCCTTAAAGATTTGAAATTTAGCTTAATCGAAAGTCTTGGATTTATTGCAATCTTATTTTATTTTTTGATGATACTTTCAAAGGAGCGCTCAAATGTTATGGAGGTTGTTTCAGGATCGGCTGACATGCTAAAAAATTCAATAATACTTGTTATTGGTTTGATTCTTTTGGTGGTTGGTTCTAATTTTGCAGTTATTTATGCAGAAAAGTTTGCCCTTTCTATTGGTATCTCAGAAGTAATAATTGGTTTAACAATTTTAGCACTTGGGACAAGCCTTCCAGAGCTTGCTGCAACAATGTCTGCCATCATAAAAGGTAAAAACCAAATGGTAATAGGAAATATTATTGGCTCAAACATACTTAATCTTGTAATAATTGTCCCTATTATTGGAATATTCTCATCAGCCGTGATGCCTGTAGAATTGTGGGAAAGGGACTCAACTCCCCTGATTATTTTAACCATAGCTTTCACTCTTATAATGCTCTTTTTATCGAGAGCGCAGATGCCTAAGTATTTAGGATTTCTTTTAGGATTTGGATTTGTAGGATTCTATATTGTATATATCTTAAATCTAATTAATTTAATCAGTGTTTTTTAAGGCTTGAATAAAAAATAAGCCAACTAAAAAAACAATAATTTCAAATATAAGAAAAGCGTTTATTTCCGCAGGTAATCCAGCTTGGGATCCAAGCAGCATCAGTAAAAATCTTCCTAGGGCTATTGAGCCAACTAAGAATACAAGAACTTTTATTGAAAATAATGCGACCTTTCTTTTAAAAATGCCAATTAGAAACATCAAACCAATAACAATATTAATTCCGCCATATATGCCTGCAAATTCGGAGTATCCTATTGGTGAGATTACAGACAAACCCACTGCTTCATAAAAAGATGGAAGCTCTAAGCCCAAAGCATCTTGAGCAGGAGCAATAATGGCCCATAAACCTATTGGTAAATATACCGCCGCCATCATAAGTAGAAAAATTATTAAACTTATTCTTAAAACTATATTCATTAAAATGTACCCATTCTTATTTCTTTTTTCCTTTTTGCATGACTTAACCGAACAAAAAGAGTTACAAAAATTGAAACTAAAAACATTACCATTCCAGGAAAACCAAATTTATATGGATCATCAAAAAATAGAAGTCCTTGTGTTAGGGTAAAAAAAAGAAGTATCAAAAAAACCGGCCAGAGTGTGGTAGTTGGACTTTTTCCTAGAAAATGCCTCATTAAAAAATATGATGCTGTCATATAAAAAGCTGGTTGAATAGTTCTCGTTCGCCATTCAGCCATTAGCATTGGATCAAATTCGGTTCCTGGAAAAACTAACACTAAATGATTGGCAAACATAAAAATGCCAGACATAATTACTAAAAAAATAAATAACGAGATAAGGACTAAATTTTCAATAATGTTCATAAAAGCTAAAAATACGTTTTTAACATTTTACTTAGTTTTAGTATCATTGCCTATGATGTCGTCAAATATTATCGTTCCAAATGAGGAAATTCTGCAAAAGCCTTTTCCTTTGCCTTATGAAAGGATAGATCTAACGGAAAAAGATTTAGTAGATTTTATTGATTTAACAATAGCAAATAATAAGCAGCCTGTTATTGTTTTTGGTGCAAACTGGTGTCCTGATTGCAGGATATTAAGTGCAGTTATTGAGCTCCCAACTATTCAAGAGTATATGGATGAAAATTTTGAAGTCTTATATATAGATTTAGGAAGATATGATATCAATATGTCTATGATGGAGTTTTTTAATATCATGCCTCAACAAGGAATCCCTCGAGTTGTTGTTTTAAATAAGAATAGAGAAGTACTTAATATCAAAGACACAGGTGAATGGACAACAGCTAGGTCCAGAACTAAACAAGAAATATTTAACTATTTTCAAGAATATAAGGAATAAAAAAAGCCAGGCATAAACCTGGCTTTTTATAATCTAATATTTCTTTAATATCTAAACGTATACCTTAATGAAACACTTCTTGGAGGAATCCACTGAAGATAATTTCTTGGTCTCCAGCCAGGACTATCAGCAGAAAACTTAAACGCCTCTGCTCTGTTATCCATTAAGTTATCAACACTTAACTGAAGTGAAGAGTTTTCATTCAGCTCAACGCCAATATTAAGATTAAATTTTTCATATTCTGGTGACATCTGATCTTCAGATTGTCCAAAAGTAGCATAACTATCGCCATAATATAGATAATCTAATCTTGTATAGGCTGGTTTGGAACCAATTGTATGATCATAGGAGAAACCGATGTTATATTGTTCTTCAACTGTTCCAGGCAAACTATCGCCAGCTGAAGCACCAAAACTTGGCATATCAATTGTAGTTTCTGCTGTCATAAATGATCCAGCAAAGTCCATATAAAGACCTTCAGCTAACATTAGATCAAAATCTAGTTCAACACCTTTTGTTTCTGCTTCACCACCATTACTTGTGAAACTCCATCCACATGCAGGAGCAATACCGATTTGGATGTCAGTCCAGTCGATCATAAAGTAAGTAGCATTAAAGTTGAAAGTATCACCTCTAGCTTTCAATCCAAATTCAGTATTTTCAGCTTTATCTGATGTATATCTTCTTTGGAATGTTGATGCTTCTGGATCGCCTGCACAAAAAGGTGGTAATGCAGAATTATTTCCACCAGGTCTATAACCTGCCGATGAAACTGCAAATAAAGTAAGATCTTCATTTGGCATATATGAAGCTGTAAGCTTAGGTCTTGTATCTGATTCCGTTCCTGCCTCTTGATTACATGTCGTCCCTTCCGTAGCAGTCCCATCACATCCATTGCCGGAGTAGAAGATTCCAAATTCAGACTGCTTGTAACCATCTGATATCTCATAATCTCTTAATCCAGCCGTAAATTTCCATTTATCAAGATTTAGAGCAACCTCTCCATACATAGCTTTTTCAGTTGAGTAGCTATAAAAAGTATAGCTTCCATAGTAGAAATATGGACTTGCATCGTCACCACAGTAAGGTGGGCAATATGCAGCACCATCGTATCCATCTGGTACCATGAATCCAATATAATCGAATGCTTCGGCACTAAGCAGAGCTTGATTTTCAACAATGGAATCTGGATCAGCATTTGACTCAAAATCATAAAGACCAACTGTCCACTCAATCATTCCAGGATTTGAGCTAAGCCTTAATTCAGTAATTTCTGTCTCACTGTCTGATGTAACAATTAGTGGAGCAGGATATAAATCATCAGTATCAATCCTTCCCCATTCAGTATCACTATCTTCATCATAGTCTCTAAACATTGTAGTTAATGTTGCTGAACCCCAATCGAAACCGACTTTAGTTGTTGAAGCCAAAGTTGTCAAAACGACGTTATGAACCTCATCAGTAACATCTGCAAAAGATAGCAACGGATGATAATCAGATAGGTCTCTTCCATAAGCATCAGCCAAGGCAGTCAATCTTGTACAAGACTCTCCATAATAAAAAGCCGTACTTGTATTACAGTTAGGATCAAAAATATCTGCGGTTCCTGGCTTATCACCATTACCTTTTTCCTTCATGCCTTCATCAAATCGATCACTAACTATGTATCTAATCATGCTTGAGATATTGCCATCATGAATAGGAGAGTCATCTCTTTCAAAACCAAGAGTTATGGTATATCTTTCATCATCTTGATCACCTACATCCTTGTTTTGAGTAATGATATTTTCATATATACCTGGATCTAAAGATTGTGAATAAGTTGCTCTCAACGCAAAAAGATCATTCAGAGGAACATTAACCATAGCATTGTAGTTAACAATTGCATTTCCAGCGAAACGCTTCTTTCCATACTCTACAGAGTATGCATAATCAAAACCTGATAAATCTGGTTTCTTTGTTATATATCTTATGGTTCCACCGATTGCATTTGATCCATATAAAGTTCCTTGTGGACCTCTAAGTACCTCAATTCTTTCTATATCCCAAATGTTCATTGTAGTACCAGGAATTTCATCAATATAAGTAGATGTTGTTCCAGATGATCTTTGAGCTGAGCTGGTATTTAATCCTCTAAATGAGTAATACCTCGCTCCACCTGGTGTTGTGACACCAGCTAAAGTTCTTAAAAAATCTTCTGGATTTGAAATACCCCTTTCTTGAATATCAACCTCAGTGATAACTGAAATATTCATTGGAATTTCTTGAACTGTTTCTACCTTTTTGTTAGCTGTAACTATCACTTCTTCGACATCAGCTTGAATAAAAGCAAATGGAGTTAAAAGAGCCATAAAAGCTAATTTGTTTAGAAAATGCATATTTTTTCCCCTAAAAATAAATTTATTTATTAAATATAGCACTAAATATGCTTAAAAAAAATATTTTTTGCTCCTGAAAGTATTGTTCTTAAAGGTTTTTTTAGTCAAATTGTTTTTGATCACTTGCAAAAAATAAGTAAACAAGCCCGCCTACAACTATTAGAGTGGCTGCTATATGAAAAACCAATGTCCACGAGTTGGTCATGTCTAATACATATCCTGAGACTGCATTTCCTATTACTCCTGCAATCATTCCAAATGTAGATGCTATGCCAACGAGCGTTCCAGTTGTGTTTGGACCAATATCGGCATGATTAACACCAAATCCACCAGCAGCTGCGCCTGTAAATAGGTTTGTGATGCAGATTAAAACAATTATTATCATGATTGATTCAAAAAATGGCACCATAAATAGGCATATAGCAGATCCAAAAAACCCTATTGAATTCAGTATTTTTCTTACTTTAATTACTCTAATGCCTCTCTTAATGAGGCTATCAGCTAAATACCCACCAGCATTAAGTGCTATTACAGAGATAATGCTAGGAATAATAATGAGAATTACAAAAGTACTCGATTCAAGATCTATTCCTAATTCATTATCTATAAACTTTGGTAGAAATGATAAAAAAACAAAAAGACTCCAATTATTGGCAAAAGTTGCAGCAACAATTGCTAAAAAAGGCTTATTTACTAACAACTTTTTAAGTGGAATTTTTTTTGCAGGCTTCGATGAGGGAGCATTTTCTTGAATATAATTTAATTCTTTATAGGTGATACTCTTGTGCTCACTTGGATATGAAGTCACATTCCTATACCAAAAGAAAAACCATACTATGCCGACAATGCCAAAAATATAAAAAGCCCACTCCCAGCCCATTGCAATAATAATCATCTGTGTGCCTATATAGCCAATAATAGTTCCAATAGATATTCCACTATTAGTAAAAGCTATAGCTCTTGTTCTTTCATTGAATGGTATCCATCTTGCATATAGACTGTGCCATGCAGGAAAAGTAACTCCCTCTCCTACTCCCATTAAAATTCTTATAAAAAATAATGCAAAAAATCCGTTGTGGGCAGCGAGTGGTGTAAGAATTGTAAAGATTGACCAAAGTACGACTCCCCAACCCAAAACTCGCTTACCTCCAAACTTATCAGATAGATATCCACCTAAAGCCATAGTAAGCATATATCCAAGATAAAAAGATGAAAAAATAAAACCGACCTGAGAGTCACTCCAGCCAAACTGCTCTTGCATGGGAATGATTGCAACAGAAATATTTACTCTATCTATGTAACAGATAATTACAGCAAGAGTTGAATAAAAGATTAAATTAATTCTTTGTGGCACCATGCCTACTATTTAGGCGTAAATTTTATCGGCATTTCTTGAATAGCGTGAACAAAATTATTCGGTGCTACTTTCCATTCACCATTCATTTCAAAATCAGGGAATCTAGTAAGAAATTGTGAATAAAATTCTCTCAACTGCATTAAAGCAACAGGTTTTCCTAAACAAGTATGCCTGCCGATACCAAATGCTAGATGTTTATCAGCATTTTCTCTAAGAATATTAAAAGTATCCGGATCCTCAAAGACTTCAGGATCCCTATTAGCCGCGCCATACCACAATGAAATCTTTTCATAGGGTCCAATCTTTTGTCCATTTATTTCTGTTTCTTCCAAAGAAGTTCTTCGCATATGAATTACTGGAGAAACACATCTTACTGTCTCATTTATAAAATTTGGAAGATGGTCTAAGTTATTAATTAATAGCTCTTTCTGATCTTGATTATCATGCAGCAACTTGATACCACCGCTCATAGTATTTCTAGTAGTATCATTTCCTGCAAAAATTATTAATAGCCATGATCCATCTAAAAATTCTTGTGACAATTCCTCGCCTTCAATTTTTGCATTGGCTATTGCGCTTAATAGATCGTTTTTAGGATTTTTTCTCTTGTCATGCAAAATAAATTTTCCATAATCAAACATTTCATCGACCATAGCATTAAAAAGATTAATCATTTCTGGATCAGGCGAAGAATCAGTGACACCTTCATTTTGTTGTTTGATTTGCTCAACTGCAAAGTATTGAGCTAATTCCAAAAACTCCATCCAAGAAACAAGCTTTTGTCTATCAGCTTCAGGAATTCCCAAGATTTCAGATAAAGTATAAATAGGCAGTTGCTGAGAAACTTCACTTACCAAGTTACACTCACCCATTGGAGCTATTTGGTCTAAAAGTTGTCCTACCTTAAAGGTAACTTTTTTTTGCAAATCCTCAACGAAGCCTGGTTTAAAAAAAGGCATATGTTCTTTTCTAAGCCCGATATGCATTTCACCATCAAGATTAAGCATGTGATCAATGGTTGATTTGAATAGTCTGGGATGTCTATTTTCTTCAGATCCTTGAGTCAACATATTCCCAGTTGCATATTGCGAAGAGAATATTTTGGGATTCATTGATACATATTTTATATCTTCATGTCTTGTTAATACCCAATAACCGGGTTCGGGGTCTGTAGGCATTGGATCGTGAAAATATACTGGCGCGTTATCTCGAAGTTCTTTATATAAATTTGTAGGTTGGCCTTTTGTAAAGAGATCTAAATCATTCAGTGACTCACTTGCTTTGTAAGAAGAGTTATTAGGAAAGGCAGGATCGTTGATCTTATTTTTTAGAACTTCATCTGATAAAACGAAACCTGTACTCATTTTTTTATAACCATCTTCTGACTTTTGATGTGTATTCCTCCCAATCATCAAATTTTTCTTGCATGGCTCGTTCCTCAGGCATTATTTGGAAGAAAGTAATATAGAGGACGAACAAGACCAATAAACAAATTGTGAGCTTTGCACCAAAGATAATGCCAAACCCTAAAAGCATTATGCTCATTCCGAGATACATTGGATTTCGGGTATATTTGAAGGGACCAATTATGGCAAGTTTAGAGGCTTGTGAAGGGTCCATTGGATTGATTGTGGTTTCTAATTGCTTAAAAACTCTCGCAGCTGAAATTAAAACTGCTAAGCCGGAGACTACTATTAAGATTCCAACTGGTAGCTGATATTCAAAACTAAACGGTTCAATGAGTCTGTTTGATAAGCTGATTAAAAAAATAAAAATCAACGTAACAATTGGTGGTGGTATTTTTGTTTCCATGCAAAAAATTATATCAATCAAAACTAAAAATGCTAATAAACATATATTTAGCCATGTGTGACGGTTGAAGAAGCCGCTGCAGCTTCATCCTCTAATTGCTGATTTAGCGATGAAATTGATGAAACAAAAGATACGCCATTGCCCAGATATGCAGTAACACCTTTTACATTAAACTTTTCAGTAAGCTCTTCATCTAATGCACTATCTCCTGTTTCAATATCAATTTTGCGGATTTCTTTTTCAGAGAAAGCTATTAATGTCTTACCGACATAAATAATTTCAAATTTTTCAAAGGAGAGAAATCTTTTCTGCTTGATGTTTTTTTTAAAAATTATTGTTCCTGTCTCACAACAAAGTTTTGTAAAATCTACAGCACCAGATTTAAAAATTAAATTTTTACCTACAAAGATTGGTTGGAAATAAATATTCCAGCCGCATAGAAAATCATATCTATATCTCCATAATAAGTTGCCTGAGCTTTCGCTAAAACAGCTTATATTTTTTGTCCCTGCCCAATTTTGATGAATAACCAAGAGAAAATCTTCGTACTGAGCAATGGCTTTTGGTGTTTGTCCATTAGGTAAATCTGCAACCCACAAAGATTCGTGTGTATCCAAATTGTACTTTACAACAGAATTCTTCTTCCCAAAAATCCCTATCTTTTCCATTGGTTAGGAAAAACTGTTTTCTTTTCGTTTTACTAAAAAGAGCAAAAATCCTGCTAATACTAATTCGACTAAGATCTTGTCAGTTGATAAAGCTGCATCATGAAATACAAATGCAACTAATCTTGAAACAGCTGCAAACCCAAATAAGGCAATTGGCGTATATAACCAAACTTTATTCTTTTTAATAGCCGCACAAAGAGTAAAAACACCAACAACAAGAAAGAAACTTGCAAGATCTCCAATTTGCGTACTGAGGCCGTGTCCTGAGAGCAAGCTCATACCTAAACCTGCTGCAGCTGAAGTTGGATCAACCAACCACTGAAGACCCATCAATAAGAAAAGAAAACCTATTACATAGGTAAGAATATTAAATAATTTGTCCATAATTTTATTATATTACAAATTGGTAGGGATGGAGGGAGTCGAACCCCCACGCCTTGCGGCACTTGGTTCTAAGCCAAGCATGTCTACCAGTTCCATCACATCCCCGGGGTAGAAGAATTATATATTATCTTACTTAGATTGATAGGATTGTTTGTGCAATTAGCTCTGGCTGATTTTCTTGAGAAAAGTGTCCTGCATCGATTATTTGATGATGCATATCTTTGGCACCAGGGATCTTTTCTATGAAAAATTTTTCTCCACCTATAAAAGCCATATCGTGCTCACCAAAAAGAGTAATGGTAGGTTTATCAAAGCTTCTAAGGACTTCCCATGCTTGTATATTTTCTTGAACTTGGGGATGTTCTTTGGTTATTGGGACTAAAGTAGGAAAAACTCTTGGTCCTGCTTTATATGAATCATCAGGAAATGGAGCATTATATGCTGCTATTTCAGCTTCACTAAGTTGTTTTAGACTTCCTTGATTTACTATCTTTCCGCAGTCAAAGTCTTCTACATTTTGGCTAAAATCCAGCCACTGCATAAAACCCTCAGTTGCTCCGCTACCAACAGGAAGGCCTGAGTTTGATACTACTAATCCTTCATATAAATCTGGATATTTTGTTAATAACCTAAGACCGATGAGGCCACCCCAATCTTGCGCAAAAAAAATGATGTTTTTTAAATCGAGTTTCTTTATTAATGTCTCAACCCAAATGATATGGTTTGCATAAGAATAATCCTCTCTTGATGAGGGCTTATCTGATTTTCCAAATCCAATTAGATCAGGAGCAATGACTCTTTTGCCATTAGAAACTAAGATAGGGATAATTTTTCTATATAGGTATGACCACGTTGGTTCACCATGCATTAAAAGAACAACTTCCTCAGATTCATGATTTTCATCAAGATAATGCATCCTTAAAGTCTGATTATCATGATCTATGTCAATATAATTTGGCTCAAAAGGATAACCTTCTAAATTATTAAAACATTCATCAGGAGTTCTCAGAATTTTCATGTCAGCTATTTAGCAATCTTTCACAACCTGAACCATCGAGTATCTCTAACACCTTCGCCCTATCCTCTTCAGAGAGACTTTCAAATTCTTCTCTTATCCACTTTAAGCACTTAGCCTGGTATGGAAAAGCTTTTTGACTCCATACAACACCATCTATTTCCGTTTCCCAAGTTTCATCTCCATTTTCTAATGCTTTGGCATTTGCTATCAATGCTGGAGCATAAACTTTACCGATTTCTGCAAAAAGCTCTTTTAGACTACTTGGAATAGAGTCAAGATCCAACCACTCTTTATTCTCAATCTTTAAACCTGATAAATCCTCCATTGAGTTTATCCAAGCAACTGTTCTCTTAGATATTTCATGAGCTATATTCCTAGATGTTGGGTCGAATCCAATTAATTGCGTAAGCTGACCGAATATCGCGAAATCTGCAGAGCTTGGTTTTTGTCCCAGAATGAATGGACTATTAGCAAGATGTTTTTCCATAATTGACAGAAAACGTTTATAGCTTTCTTCAATTACCGGTGCTGTATTATCGTTAGAGCCAACAACCCACAATCTTTCAATCTGTCTTGGTCCTATATAATCACTGAATTGTTTCCAATGCTCATCTGGCAAGCTTGCATTATGATTAAGAGGTAACAAATAAGCTGCGTTTTGAGCATCCTCTTTAAAATGCCATCGATAATGGAACATATATTTTGTAACCCATTCATCTCCAAAATCTTCCAATAAAAAGTTTAGAAAAGACAGAACTGAATTCTTTGGTATTACACTCCTTTCTAAGTACTCCTTTTCAAAGCGTCTTATAATCGGCGTAGAGTCAGTAACTGCAACCATATCACCATCTTCATTGGGAAGGATGAATGTAGGGAGTAAGGCTGGTTTTGGTTTTTCAATATTGAGTTCTGCAAAAATCTCATTGCTATCGAGGATAGTACCTGGATCACCCCAAATAATTTCATAGTTTATGTGTCTATATCTCAACAATGAAATCATTTTTCTTGTATACGGAGATGGAGGTGCTCCAATTAGAGTAATTCTCTCGGACTTCATTTTTTAAAGAACTCCTAAAAGATTGAGTGCTAAAAAAATACTCAAAAAAGTAAGTGCTAGAAAAATATAGAATTCATTCATTCTATTAAAATTGTATGCATTATAGGTCATGCCAGAAAGAATAATTGGAAGGACAACGATGAAAATGCTGCCAGCCAATATTATAAGTGGGATAAATGCTAATAATGTAAGCGCCTGCAGAAAATATCTATTCATCTACAACATCATCGTTATTTATAGAGTTTTGTATTTCAAGTAATATCTGGTTGTTTTGTGTTCTATATGCTTCGAGTGCCTGAACTGACTCCTCAATAAAAAGAATTTGCCTCTTAAGAGATCTTATTTCCGTCTCTGACTGATTAACAGTTCCGGATAAGTCAGGCATATTCTCAATTGACTGTGAAAGATTATTTAACTCTGTATTTATAGAGGCAATAGCATCATCAATCTCTCTATCAGTTTTATTATATTTTTGAATGAGTTCATTTAAACTTTTGGTAAGTTTTTCAATATTAACCTTATTTCTTTTGTTGCTTAGATCCCAAAGTTTTCTTATTTCTTTATCTAAAAACTGAAGCTCTGCGCCTACTTCAATCAATGAATCTGAGTTAACTTCATCGAGCATAAGCAACTGATCTTCAATTTTGGATAATCTCTCATCTAATGATGCTGATGTTGAATCAATTTTAGTGCTTGTTTGTTCAGACCTAAGAAGTAAGAAAAGAACTGAACCAAGGATTGCAGCAAAGATCATTCCTAACATCAAACTGCTATTTTTTTGTGGTTTAAAATTAATACTATCTTCTCTGCTAACTTTCATAAGTTAATTTATATATTTTTTTAAAAGTAATATAATTTACTATCTTTGTAAAAGTATATTTTAACTGAAAAAAAAATTATGAATCTAGATTTCTCAGATGATCAAAAACTTCTCCAAGAAGAAGCTAAAAAATTTCTTACTAAGGAAGATGCTCTAAAGATAAATAGAGCAGTAATGGATAGTGATAAAACCTTCGATCAAGGGCTTTGGGATAAGATTGTAGAGCTTGGATGGACTGGTATAAGAATTCCAGAAGAGTATCAGGGGCTTGGACTTTCTCATTTAGAACTTTGTGTAATTGCTGAAGAGCTTGGAAGACAGCTTGCGCCAGTACCCTTTTCTTCTTCGGTATATTTGTTTACAGAGGCTTTAATAGAATTTGGCAGTGAGCAACAAAAAAATTCAATACTTCCAAAATTAGTTAGCGGCGATGTTATCGGAACTCTTGCAATTGCAGAAACAAATTCAGCTCCAAATAAAGACAATATTTTAGTAGAGCTCAAGGATGGAAAACTTTCTGGAACTAAGATCGCTGTTCCTGACGCAGAAGTAGCAACTCATGCAGTTGTAGTTGCAAAGAATGGTGATAGTGTCTCCTTATGCGTTGTAGATTTAAATTCAAATGATGTTGAGATTAATGTCCAAAGAAATATCGATGAAAGCAGAGGTTATTATTCTGTATCTTTTAATGATGTTGATGCTGAAATTATTGGTGATGAGGATTCAGGTTGGTCAAACCTCGAAAAAATTATGGACCATGGGGCAGTTTTATTCTCTTTTGAGCAAATAGGTGGTGCTCAAGCAAGTCTAGATATGGCAAATACTTATGCTAAAGAAAGATATGCGTTTGGAAGACCTATAGGATCTTTTCAATCTATGAAACATAAATTGGCTGATATGTATGTAGCTCTTACCTTAGCCAAATCAAATTCTTTTTATGGAGCATGGGCTTTATCTTCAAATGCTGCCGAACTTCCGACAGCTGCTGCGACAGCCAGAGTATCTGCAACCAAAGCTTTCCAGCTATGTTCACAAGAAAATATTCAAACTCATGGCGGTAATGGCTTCACATGGGAATATGATTGTCATATGTTCTACAAAAGATCAAAAGTACTTTCACTTAACTTGGGTTCGCTTCCGTCATGGCGCGAAAAACTTATTAAAAGCTTAGAACAAGCAAACGTTAAACTATAGGAGAAAAAATGGATTTTAATGATACTCCACAAGAGGCAGAATTTAGAGCAAAGTGCAGAACTTGGTTAGAAGCCAATGCTGAGCTCAAAACAAAGAAAACTAATTCTGCAAAAAATATGAATGTTGGAAATAAAAGTCTCCTTGAGGCGGCTGCTGAATGGCAAAAGAAAAAATATGATGCGGGGTGGGCAATGATTCATTGGCCTAAAGAGTTTGGAGGAATTGGTGCTACGCCTATTGAAAGAATCATTTGGGCGCAAGAAGAGTCCAAATTTAATGTTCCAAAAGGCGTTTATGAGATTGGTTTAGGTATGGCTGGTCCTGTAATGATGGAATATGCAACTGATGAACAGAAAGAAAGATATTTACCACCAATGGCAGAAGGAAAAGAAATATGGTGTCAGCTCTTCTCAGAACCATCTGCTGGTTCTGATGTTGCAGGCTTGAGATCAAAAGCTGTTCAAGATGGTGAGAATTGGATTGTTAATGGTCAAAAGGTATGGACCTCTGGAGCTCATTTTTCTGACTATGGTATTTTAGTTGTAAGGCATGATCCTAGCTTAGAAAAACATAAAGGACTTACTTTCTTCTTCGTTGATATGAAATCTCCAGGGATTGAGGTCAAGCCAATCAAACAACTTACTGGCGGCTCTAGTTTTAATGAAGTTTATTTTAATGATGTGGTAATACCTGACTCACAAAGACTTGGTGAGATTGGTGATGGATGGAAGGTTGCTATTACTACTCTTATGAATGAGAGGCTTGCTGTTGGTGATGCTGATGGAGTGGATGCTAATGAGGCTTTTGAACTTGCAAAAAAACATGATAAAGACGGAGAACAGCTAATCGATAATAATGCTGTAAGGGAGTCTATTGCTGATTGGTATTGTGAGGCATCAGGGCTTAAAAATACAAAACTCAGAACTATGTCGGCTCTTTCTAGAGGAGATACTCCTGGACCTGAAGCTTCAATCACGAAAATTGTAAGCGCCAATAAGCTTCAAGCAATAGGTAACTTTGGAATGGATTCATCAGACATGTCAGGCATGTTGATGGATGAGGAGTCTGATTTTATTAAATTCCAAATGGCATGGATGGGCGCAGCTGGATTGAGAATAGCCGGTGGAACTGATGAAATTCTTAAAAATATCATTGCTGAGCGTGTTCTAGGCTTACCTCAAGAAGCGAGAGCTGATAAGGGTCTTGCCTTTAAGGATATACCTAGCGGCTCTTAATCAGTAAATTTTGATAAATAAGTGAGAAAGGCAACTGAGTTGCCTTTTTTCATTTCCATCTCACCAGCGCCTAAAGTTTTTATGGGTCCCTTCAGTCCAGCTAATACCTCTTTAAAAGTTATTTCTTCACTTTGAACAATAAAATCGCAATCCTCTTCTTCGAAAGAAGATGAAATCTCTAATACTTGGTTTCTTATAGTGGTTTTAATTTGTTTCTTATTATCAAAAACAAAACATCCATTCGTTAACTCTCCATCAACTTTAGAGGGATTTAGCCTAACGGATAATATGCTGAAAAAGTTTTCTACAGGTATCTGATAAAGTGTATCGCTGTTAGACAATCCTATTGCTGGATCTCTTCCTTCCATGAACTCTTTCGCAGAAGAAAGGAAAAAATTCCTCTTGGGTGGATTAGTTTCATAAATGCCAATCTCCATGACTGACTTATTCCTAATTTTCATTACTTCTTCAGTCTTGAAGTCTAAGCTTATTAACATATTTGAAAGCTCCAAAACCCATTGATGTTCGCCTGCATCACTTGCTCTAATAATCTCAAAAAATAAATTTTCGGCACCCCCAACTAGATCAGAAATTTTTTGAGACCTCTCGTCTATATTTAAAGGATCTAAATCTGCTAAATCTCCGCTAAACCAGCCTAAATATCCATTAAAAATACTTCTAACTGAATATCTAACAGTTCCATAAAACTCAGCTAAGTATGGTGATTCTTTTAGATTTTGAGGAAGATCAAGCTCTTCAACAATCTGATCTGGTGTAAGTCCCTTGTTCATCAATCTAACAGTTTGATCGTGAACATACTGCATGCCATCTCTATAAATAATGAGTGCATTTGATATCTCCTCACCTACAATTGGCATAGTATGGCTTGGGAAAAGATATTGCGGATCTAATGATCTCATTTTATCAATACTATTTACCCACCCAATAACATCGCGGTGAGAAGTACCTCTAATAGTATAAAGATTAGGGAATGTTGTATAAAAATTATCACCTGGCATAAGCGCAGATAATTCTGGGAACCATACAAATAATTGATCATCAGTTTCACCTGGAGCATGGTAGAGTTCAACTTTGTGCCCTGCTAATTCAAGCTTAAGCTCTTTTTCAAAAGTCATTGTTGGAGCTATGTATCCAGGCGAAGTCCTTCCAGCACTTAAATAAGGCCCAAGACCTACATTAATAAGCTCATCATCATCAAGATTTGTTCCAAACATCTTACCGCTCCTGAGCGTAATTATTGGATTTATAATTCCAAGGATTTTCTCAACTTTTTCTGCAGTTGTGGAATGGGCAATCACTAAAGGTTTTTCTTCTTGTGAATTATAAAATTCAGAAGCACCAAAAACGTGATCTCCATGATTATGCGTATATATAATCGCTTTGATTGGATTTTGATTGATCTTTTGGAATTCACTCAAAACTTCTTTTGCTTGAGATACATCATCTGTAGTATCAATAATAATATTGCCCCCATCTCCTTCAACCATTATTGAGTTAGCGATACCAAAGCCTATGGCAACATGAATTCCGTTATCATAAGAATATATGCCCTTTAAAAATTGATTTGAATGTTCCTCAAGTTTTTCAAGCTCGCTTATTTGGGGAATATCAAAATCATTCGAATTTGAACAACTTGCCAAAAAAATGAATAAAATAGGTATTATTAAGAAAATTCTCATTAAGAGCCTCATCATAATTCTAACTTGAAAGTGAACGATCATCCATTAAAAGTAGAACATCACAGAGTAACCTTAGATGGTGCATCTATTACTTCTAGGGATTATAAAGATAGGTACTTCCAAGATAATGGATTTGATGAGTCAAAGGAAGTTTATATTGATGGTAATGACTTAGAAAAGAGGTGGGAAAATTTCTCAGGAAGTTCTTTTACCATCGGAGAGTTAGGCTTCGGATTAGGTTTAAATTTCTTAACTACACTTCATTGTTGGTTAAAAAAAGAAAGGGCTTTTAATCTTGATTACATCGGTATTGATAAAAAGGTATTACAAAAGAGAAATTTAAGACTGCTTGAGGAAAGGTTCCCTAAACTGCATAAAGAAATAAAAATTCTTAAAGAGTGCGATGTGGTAGGCCACAATGGTTTCGAATGCATTTCTATACCTAATCTCAAAATCAGATTAATTTTAATAACTGAGGATATTCAAAAGGCAGTAAATGACATTTGCATATCAAATATAGATGCATGGTTCTTGGATGGATTTGATCCAAAGAAAAATCCTGAAATGTGGGCAGATGATGTTCTTAAAGCAGTTTTTAATCTTAGCTCATCTGATTCATCTTTTAGTACATTTACTTCAGTAGGTAGAATAAGAAGAGCGCTTTCAGCAAATGGCTTTGAAATAAAAAAAGTGTCTGGATTTGGTTCTAAAAGACATAGATTAATTGGCAAGAAATCAAAAGAAAAAAAGAAATCTCATGATATTAAAAGAGTTGCTGTCATTGGAACTGGACTATCAGGAAGTAACATAGCTTACAACTTGGCAAATTCAAATATTAAAGTAGATATATTTGATACTCATGATGATTTAAGTAAGGGATCATCTGGAGGTCCAATTGCTTCCATGTATCCAAAATTTTCTCTAAATAATGATCTAAGATCTAATTTTTTAATTTCATCCTATTTCTTTTCATTAAATTTTTATAAAAAAACTCTTGGATTTAAAAATACTGGATTACTATTTTATGGATCTGATGACGCTAAAAGTAAATGGATCTCTAAAATCTCTGCGCTAGGAAGAGATGACCTCTTTGAGCTATTAATAGATGATGAGATCATTAATTATCTGGGAAAAAGCAAAATTAAAGAGATCTTAAACGTAAAAAAAGGTTTATTTCTTCAGCCATTGGAATTAAGGAATAAATTACTCAAACATGACAATATTAAAAAATTTTTAAATGAGGAATTTGTATCATTTTTGGAAGATAAAAATAATATCGAAGTAAATTTTAGATCTGGGCTAAATAAATCCTATGATGCACTCATTATTTGTTCAGGTAAAAATCTTAAAGATTTTGATAAAAATCTCAAAGTTAGCTATGGATTAATGGCAGGTGTTGAAAATAAGGACCTATTTAATATTAAAAAACCTCTTAATCATCAAGGATATGTTATTCCAAAAGTTAATGGTATTAATTGGATTGGAAGCACATATGAAAATTCTCCTGAATTTAAAAAAGACGAAATTAAAAAGAAAGTTCAATTAAATCTTGAAATTTTTGATCACGAAGATTTTGCGGTTGAAATTAAAGATTATTGGAAGGGTGAGCGTGTGTCTGCAATGAATAATTTGCCAAGGGCGTCAAGACTTGCGAATACAAAAAATATTTACTGTATAGGCGCGTTGGGATCAAGAGGTTTATCTTATGCTCCTTTTCTAGCAGAAATAGTTTCATCAATGATTCAAAATAAACAGATACCTATTAGTGAAGGGGTATTAACTTTACTAAAGATTTAATTCTATAGTTCTTCTAAGAGATTGTTTACGAGTGTTTGAATTATTTCAGTATCGCTTGAATCGTTAAGCCTGTTTTGATTCCAACTGGTAAAACCAGTCCATAATGACTTATCTTGAGTTTTATCTTTAATGGTTAACCTTAAAACAAATCTTTCTTCAGTTTCAATATCATCATCTAAATAAAAATATCTTCTATCATAATAGTAACTTCTTGAACCAAATCTATTAGACTCAATTTCATCTTTAGCTGATATGGAAAGTTCAAATAAAAGGTCAGAATCTTCAGAAGATTTTAGGCCCCTTAACTCTAATTCATTCGCTAATCTCGATTCAATTGCTTCAAGTACCAAGGGATTTACCTCTGGAGAAAGATTTTCGCTGTTAGTTGAAAGGCTGAAATCGCTGTAGTTTAAAAGAGTGAATTGATTTACTGAATCAACTTTTACAGAGAAGGATTGTGTTGTAACACATCCAGTTAAAAAAACTATTGTCAGTAATGCGAGTGAGTTTTTAAAATTTTTCATACTACTAATATGCAGTTCATACTTTAAAAATTCAAGGCAAATGAAATAAAAAAGATTAAAAAATTATAAATCTTTTTTTCTTAAGTTCTTTAGCGCAGCCCCAGTACTGTTGTTGATAAATCTGAGATTTTGCCTGGACTCTGTCTGCTACCTGAATTAGCCACTGCTTCTTCCTATAAGTTTTTTTTCTAAAGCCAGTGTATCCTTCATGATATGCAAGATATAAAGATCTCGCATCTTGCTTATCAAAACCCTGGAAATATCCTTTGGATGCATACCAACCTATGAAATCAGCTGAATCTGCAAAATTATCCCTTCTTGCAAACCTATTTCCAGTTTCATCTTGATAATCTTCCCATGTCTTTTCAAGCGCTTGAGAATAGCCTTTTGCAGAGGATGGTCTAAACCAAGGAATAAAGCCAAGCAACTTATCTCTTTCTGGCTTTGCTTTGGCATTGTAGCTAGACTCTTGAAAAACAAATGACATTAATACATAAGGTGGTAACTTCCATCTTTTCTCAGTTCTTATTGCAGCTTTATACCAAGATTTCTTTTCCTTAAAAATGCTACAAATATTATCGGGTTGTTGTGGAGGCGTTGCAGTGCACCCTACTACCAACAGTGATAAAAAAATAATCTTAAAGAAATTTTTTTGTATCATTTAAGAATTCCTGACATTGTTCATTACTAATTATATTAACACCTAAAGATTCAGCTTTTCGAAGTTTTGAGCCTGCTTTCTCACCGGCTATTAAAAGCGATGTTTTTGAAGAAACTGATGATGTAACATTAGCTCCCATCCCAATGAGAATCTCTTTTAATTCGTCTCTTGAATAATTCTCTAATTTACCAGTAAGTACTATTTGCTGTCCTCTAAGGGGCATATCTTTAAAATCTTCCTTAGATAATTCTTTTAGCTCTATTTCTTTTAAAAGACGCGGGACCATTTCGGATATTAGAGTATTTTCAAAAAATTGGATGATATTTTCTGCTACTTTTGGTCCAATATCTTTAACATCCAAAAGCTGATCGTAAGATGCTTCAATAATTAGCTTAAATTTTTCAAAATGATTCTCAAGATTCCTTGCGGTTGACTCACCAACCTCAGGTATTCCTAGGGAATAAATAAATCTATGAAGCGCTATATTTCGTGAGCTATTTATCGATGAGATAAGATTATCAAAGGATTTTTCGCCAAAGCCTTCCAAGCTTATAATCTCCTCTCTTTTATTTTCTAGTCTAAAAATATCACTAGGGTCTTTTATGAAGCCATTTTTAAAAAATGTATTAATTATTTCGATGCCTAACCCCTCAATATCAAAAGCTTTCCTTGAGACAAAATGAACAATTTGCCCTTTTTGGATTTCATCACAACTCAAACCTCCTGAACATTTTAAATCTGAGGTATTTACTAAAACTACGTCAGAATTACACGAAGGGCATTTTTTGGGAATTCGAAGTGGTTTGCTTGATGCGCCCTTTTCAGCCACTTTAACAATCTTAGGAATTACATCTCCTGCTCTTCTGAGAATAACTCTATCCCCTAAATCAATTCCCAATCTTTTGATTTCGTCAATATTATGCAAAGTAGCATTTTGCACAGTAACTCCTCCAACAATAACTGGCTGCAATCTTGCTACAGGAGTTAATATTCCTGTTCTTCCAACTTGGAACTCAATCTCTTCTAAAATTGTTGTTGCCTCTTCAGCAGGAAACTTGTGTGCAATGGCCCATCGAGGAGCCCTCGAAATAAAACCTAATCTTTTTTGAAGATCATAATCATTGACCTTAAAAACCACCCCATCTATTTCATAAGGTATAGAATCTCTAAGGCCTAAGATTTTGTCATGAAAAACCAGACAATCCTCTTTTTTTGTTACTTTCTTGCATAAATTGCTAGTCGGTATTTTCCAAGCTTTTAAATGATCATAAAATTCAGATATTGATGAGAAATCAATTCCATCACATTCACCTAATCCATGAGCAATGAATGAAAGTGGTCTTTTAGAAGTAATTTTTGGATCGAGCTGTCGCAAGGATCCAGAGGCAGCATTTCTAGGGTTGGCAAATACTTTTTCATCATTTTTCTTTGCTGTCTGATTCATTCTT
>CACNXK010000008.1 GCA_902624425.1 uncultured SAR86 cluster bacterium
TGAAGATGAGCAGCTAATTGATGAGGTTAACAGCTGGGCAAAATTAATTTCAAAAAGATCACCGCAAGCTCTTTCGAATACAAAAAAACTCATGAGAGATTCTCTTAGCAAGTCTTATTTCGATACTTTCAAGCAGGAAGCAGAAATACAAAATCAGATTTTTGGCTCAGCTGAACATAGAGAAGCTGTAAAAGCATTTATAGAGAAAAGACAGCCAAAATTTGACTAGATTAATTTAGCAACACCAACAATTATTGCTTCAAATGAGGCTTTATTTGTATTCCTGTTTATCCCAACACCCCAACTTGTTTTTTCACCTTTTTGAAGTTCTATATAAGCTCCAGCTTGAGCATCAGAACCTGATGATATTGCGCTTTGATGATAATCAGAGACTTTAATATTTAACGATAGTTTTTCATTTAAAGCATTTACAAAAGCATCAATTGGACCATTACCAGATCCAGATATTTCATGGTTTTCTCCATTAATCTCAATTTCTGCCTTAATTTGATCATTATTTTCTTCGTGATCAGAAGTTTTTAATGAATAGTTTTTAAAACTATGTCCTGCTTTTGGCATGACAAAATTTGAATGAAAGATTTCCCAAATTTCTGTTGTGGAAATTTCTTTACCTGTTTCATCAGCTATTTTTTGAATTTTTTGGCTCATGCTTATTTGTAGTCTTCTAGGAAGAGATACACCATGATCTTTTTCTAAAAGAAATGCCACACCACCTTTGCCAGATTGTGAGTTGATTCTGACAACAGCTTCGTAGGTTCTTCCCAAATCTGCTGGATCAATTGGCAAATAGGGCACTTCCCACATAGGGTTATTTGAACCTCTCATCGCATCTAAACCTTTTTTAATGGCATCTTGATGCGAGCCTGAGAAGGCTGTAAAGACTAAATCTCCAGCATACGGATGTCTTGGATGAACCGGAAGTTGATTACAATACTCAACCTCTCTCATTACATTATTAATTTGTGAAAAATCTAGGTTTGGCTCTATGCCTTGGCTATACATATTTAAAGCTAAAGTTACTATATCAACATTACCAGTTCTTTCACCATTGCCAAACAATGTACCTTCAACCCTGTCGGCACCAGCCATCAAACCAAACTCGGTTGCTGCTACTGCAGTACCACGATCATTATGTGGGTGAAGAGATAAGCAAATATTTTCTCTATTTCTAAAGTTATCATTCATCCATTCTATTTGGTCGCCATATATATTTGCTGTTGCCATTTCTACAGTTGCAGGCAAATTTATAATAATCTTATTTTTTGTAAAATCTTTGAGAATATCAACAACTTCATCGCATACATCTACTGCATATTCTAATTCAGTTCCTGTAAAACTTTCAGGAGAGTACTCAAATGACCAATTAGTATTTTTATACTTGCAAGCTAATTCTTTAATGTAGTTTGCTGCATCAGTTGCAATTTTCTTAACTCCTTCTTTATCTTTGTTAAAAACAACCTTTCTCTGCAGAGTTGAAGTTGAGTTATAAAAATGAAGAATAGCATTTGGAACGCCATCAAGAGCTTCAAATGTTCTTTTTATTATCTCGGGCCTAGCTTGAGTTAGAACCTGAATAGTCACATCTGATGGTATAACTTTTTCTTCTATCAAATATCTTGTAAAGTCAAAATCTGTCTGAGATGCAGCAGGAAATCCTATCTCAATTTCTTTAAAACCAATCTTGCATAAGAGATCGAACATCCTCCTCTTTCTTTCATCACCCATTGGTTCAATTAGGGCTTGATTACCATCGCGCAAATCAACAGAACACCAAATAGGAGCTTTATTAATTACTTTGGAAGGCCAAAGCCGATTATCCTTATCTACAGGCTTATATTGTTTATATTTTTTATTTGTTTTATCCATTCTATTAAGCAAAATGTTAACATCAAAAAATGTTTGATACTAAATCATCCTTCATTTTATCTAAATTAGGAATTCAAGGGTTTATACCTAGAGATAAAAAACCTAACAAAGAAGAAATCTTTGGAGCTCTATGGGGCAATATTCTAACACTCATAGACAAGCCATTTAACGAATTAGATGAAAATGAATTAGATCTATTAAAAAAGATAATTAAAGCTATATCAGATAATGAAAGTGATCCCTCATTCAGTAAACAATTAGAAAATCTTAATGAGTTATCTATCAAACCTCAGTTATCAATTCTTTTTACTGATGGGAAACTAGAACTAACTAAAGACGTCTCTCCAACAATCAAATCTGAGCCTTTGCATGTCCTTCTGGATAACTTGGAACTTAAGAAAAGATTATGGTTAAAAATTAAGGAATTTAAAAATGGATCTTCAGTTAGCTAGTTTTAAAGATTTAGATCGAATTAATGAAATCGAAAGATATACGAATGAAAATCCTTGGAGTTTTAAAAATTTTGAATCTTCTCTTCATGCTGGTAACAGTTCGATAGTGCTAAAGATTGAAAATGAAATCATTGGCTATGCTTTCTTCTCTGTCGCAGCAACTGATTCACACTTATTGAATATAACGGTTTCAAAAGACCATCAGAGAAATGGTTACGGAAAAAAAATACTAGAACAAGTGGTTTTTCAATCAAAAGTCTTAGGCGCAACAGTAATTTTTCTTGAGGTCAGAGTAAGTAACGATAAAGCTATCAACTTTTATGAAAGTTTTGGATTTAAGAGAGATGCTATTAGATATAACTACTATGAAGGTGATCCAAGAGAGGACGCGTTGCTGATGTCAAAACAAGCTTTATAAGATTCTTTCGATTTGCTCTTTTATGTATTTTGGTTCAACTCTCGGACTAAATCTTTCAACGATTTTGCCATTACTGTTGATTAGAAATTTTGTGAAGTTCCATTTAATAGACTGTGTTCTAAAAATACCGGGTTTGTCCCGCTTAAGAAGCTTAAAGAGAGGATGAGCGTTAGGACCATTAACTTCTATTTTGGAGAAAATAGGAAATGTTACAGAGTAATTAATATCACAAAAATCATTAATTTCTGCATCCGTTCCTGGTTCCTGACCTCCGAACTGGTTACAGGGGAATCCAAGAACGACGAAGTTTCTCTCCTTATACCGATCGTAAAGTTCTTGCAGTCCTTCATATTGCGGCGTTAGACCACATTTACTTGCAACATTCACAACCAAAAGCGTTTTACCAGAGTACTCAGATAAAGAGATATCTTTTTTAAGTGAATCTTTTACCTGTATATCGTATATATCATCCATATATCTAATGACGTAATAAAAAGTTAATTTGTAGAAATATCTTCCTTAACGCTATTATACAGGATTAATTTTTATATTATGACTTACAAAACTGAGTTAATTTGGCATGATTTTGAAAGTATTTCAAAAGAACAGCTTTATGATATTTTAAGCCTCCGACAAAGAGTTTTCATTATTGAGCAAGACTGTTTTTATGAAGATTTAGACTATTCAGATAAAGATGCTCATCATCTACTTTTGTACAAGAAAGAAAGGCTTATAGGCTACGCACGAGTATTTCCACCTGGCATTAAGTACCAAACCGCTTCAATAGGCAGAATTGTGATTGAATTAGATCAAAGAGGAGAGGGCTTTGGCAAAATGATTACAGATGAATCTATCAATTACATAAGAAAGAATTTTCCTAAATCAAATGTTTCTATATCAGCACAATATAGACTTGTAAATTTTTATAAAGATTTAGGCTTTGAAAGTGAGGGCGATGTTTATCTTGAAGATGGAATAGATCATATTAAAATGATCTTAGAATTACATAAAAATTAAAAGCTTCTATAAAACATCTCTAATAATATGAGATAATTGGCATGAAAAAATATGTTCAAAATTAATCTTCTAAAGACAATTCCTGTAATCCTTCTTCTGATGAGTTGTAGTGGTGGTGACGATGATAATACCTTCGTTTTAGAAGCTTCTATTTCTTCCTCAAATGATAATCCTGCATATAACGAAACATATACAATCAGCTGGGAGTCAAATGCTAGCCAATGTTATGCAAACTCAACAACAGGATCCTGGCTAGGTGAGCTTGACCCTTCGGGAAGTCAAGAATTTGTTGCAAAAAAAGGAGGCATATCCAATTATGGCGTCCAATGTAGGAAAAGTATCAACTTTGTTAATGCTTCAACTGATGTAGATGTATCAAAGGATTTTATTGATTATTTTGATTATGAAGATGCACAAACTCTTGATCTTGGCTCCATATCATTTGATGCAACAAGTTCTATTAAGGTATTGGATACTGCTCTGAGCGACTTCAACGGAGATTTCCGTCTTGATGTCATTCTGCTCGTTGAAGATTCAAAGACTGCAAACTTAGGAGATTCTGAATATTTCATTTTGGCTTTTTATGGTCAAGACTCATCAACAATTACTTCAGACAATCCATATGTTTTGCAAGAAATAAATAATGGTAATTGTGTTGCTAATAAATTAATTAGAGGAGATTTTAATATAGATGGTGATGTTGATATCATGACGCTATCAGGCTCTGCAGAAGAGTCAATTAACAAAAGAGGAATATGTTTCTTTCTTGGAACAGATGAAGGATTGGTTCTTCAAGAAGAAACTTTCTTAATTAATGAAACCGCTCTAGACCTCTCAAATATCGAAGTCGGATCAAATGTTTCTTATGATGTAACATCTAATTTAAGACCTGACTTTATGCTTTTAGGAAATGGTGGCACTACTGATCTCCCATTTTATGTTTCGCCATCTGAAGATGGACCATCTATTCTTCTTTCGAATCCGCTTAGCACTCTCAGTCCCTATACAAGAAATCAAGGTTGTTTAGAAGGCATTACTTATTTATGTGATTGGCTTTCAAAAGATTATAAATTTGAATTTTCTGTCATCATAAATGCCGATGGAGATGGTGTTTTAGATATTTTAAATTCTGTAAGTACAATTGATGGACCAAAATATGATCTATACAACACAAGGTTTGAAGATACTTTTTTTGATTGGTCTCTTCCAGTTGAGGATTACATTGATTCATCGATTTCTTCAGGTGACGGTATCGCAGTTCGTCTAGCTCCAGCGGATGGAAATTTAGATGGAAGAACTGACTTATTCTCTCTTGAAAAAAGTATTAACTCAGATACTTATAAGTTAAGTATTTATGAGAAGTTTGTTTCAGAAGAAGATGATACAGTCAATGAAATAACAAGAACAAATAATGGAGACTTTCCGGAGGAATATACATTTGAAGATAACCTTAGTTTCTCAAATGAATTTTTAGTATTTGATTTAGATTCAAACGGCTTTCTAGATGTTTTTATTCCATACACGGAACTTCCGTATGAGCAAGGAAATGCAGAAAGCGATAAGCATTTTCTTGCTTTTGAAAAAAGTGTAATAGTTAATGAGGATGATACAGTAACTCAGGATTGGATTACTCAAGATATTTCTGACATCTTAGGTTTAGATTCCTCAAGCGTTAATAACTCATGGATTGATTTCGATAATGATAATGATATTGACGTTATATTAATGATTCCCCAGATATCAAGTGATGGGAATACAGTAGAATATAATTTTAAACTATTCCTTAATAACTCATTATTTTAGATTTCAATGCAAATTGTAAGACTTGCAAAATCTTCTGATCGATCCCAAATTTTTAATCTTATTAAAGACGGCGATGCTGGAATGACAACATTGCCAAAAAATGAGAATGAGGTTTTAGAAAGAATTAGATGGTCACAAAAATCTTTAAAAAAGCTGAATAAAAAGCCATCAAAAGACTGCTATTTTTTTGTCCTTGAAGAAAAGAAAAAAATAGTTGGCATTTCAGCAATTTATACTTCCGTCTCAAAAAATGGATCCTCTATCTTTTTTAAAAGAAAGAAAAAAAAATTAACATCCAAATCTTTAAATTTCGATAAAGATATTGATGTTATTCAGCTTCACAGAGTGAATAAACCGTACACAGAATTAGGGACTCTTTTTTTGCATCCTAATTTTAGAGGGAAAGGAAGAGGTTCTTTGCTTTCTTTAGCACGATTTAAGTTTATGGCTTTATGGCCAGAAAGATTTGATAAAAGAGTTTTTGCAGAAATTAGGGGCAAGGTTGATAAAGATAACCAATCCATCTTTTGGAAATACTTTAGTAGGCATTTTTATAATGAAGATGTTTTTGATAATGATGAAATAAGTTATATAGATAATAGTTTTATAAGTGAATCAATACCCAAACATCCATTTTTGATAAGTCCATTAAACAAAAATGCTCAATTAATAATTGGAAAGCCGAATGATAACGCATTTCCTGCTTTTAAAATGATGGAATCTCAAAACTTTAAACCAAATGGACTAGTTGACATCATTGATGCTGGTCCTTGTCTAGATTGCAATCTTGAAAATATTCAGACAATAAAGACAAATAAAGTAATTAAAGTCCAATCATTTGGTATGCCTAAAAATGAATTTACGGGCCTAGTTTCAAATACCTCACGCAAAGATTTTAGAGTTGTAAGATCAAGTTATTCTATAGACAAAGATAGGATAAATCTTCACAGAAGTTTATTAAGGGATCTCAACCTTAATCAAAAAAGCAAAGTTGCGATAAATGCCTGAGGTAAATTTTGATGGTTTGATTGGACCAACGCATAATTATTCTGGACTATCTGAAGGTAACATAGCATCAAAGAAAAACTTTGCATCTCCTTCAAATCCAAAGAAAGCTGCACTTCAGGGCATAGAAAAAGCTGAGATATTAATAAAATCAGGTCTTCAACAAGGTTTTTTTCTTCCACATGAAAGACCTTTTTTGCCTGGCCTTAAACAGCTTGGATTCAATGGTTCTAACGAACAAATATTAAAATCAGCATATAAATTTTCAAAAGTTTTGTTGAGTAACTTTACATCAGCATCGTCAATGTGGGCTGCAAATGCTGCAACCATATCTCCAAGTTTCGATACTCAAGATAAAAAAACTCATATAACTCCAGCTAACCTAAAGAGTATGTTTCATAGAAGTATTGAAACTGAATTTACTTTTAATCAGTGCAAGCTCATTTTTAAAGGGAATTGCTTTAAAGTTCATGAGCCTGCTTTATCAATATCTGGTAGGGGAGATGAGGGAGCTGCCAATCATCTCAGAATAAGTAGATCACACAATGAAAAAGGGTTTGAAATCTTTGTTTACGGCGATAGCGGTTTTTCTAGGGATAATTTATCAATAAAGAGACAAGCTTTAGAAGTTTCTAAATCAATTGCAAATAATCACAAACTCGATGATGAAAACACTTTTTTTCTTCAACAGAATTCTGAAGCGATTGAAATGGGAAGTTTTCATAACGATATTGTTAGCCTTTCGAATGAAAATATTTTTATAGCTCACGAAAAAGCTTTCCAAGATAGAAATAAATTGACCAAACTATTGAAGAATCTTGAGGCAAAAATAGATAATTTTCAATTTATTGAGATATCAGATTCTGAAATACCATTGAAAAATATTATTGATTCATATCTTTTAAATTCACAACTTGCTACTAATGGTCAAAATGAAATGATGTTAATTCTTCCTGAAGAGGTTAAATCGTATGAAACTTGCATGGCTTGGCTTGATAAATTAAAACAAATATCTGATATAAAACTGTATGATTTTGTGAATATTAGGCAAAGCATGATGAACGGTGGAGGGCCTGCATGCTTAAGATTGAAAGTAGTTCTAGATGAGAATGAGACAAAAGAACTAAATCAAAACTTCCTAATGACTTCAGAAAAACTTGACGCTATCAAATCTTTGATCGAGAGAGAGTATAGAGATAATCTGCATCCTGACGATCTTCCAGACCCTAATTTACTTGATGAAAGCAGAAGAGTTTTAGATGAACTTACACAAATATTTGATGTTGGATCAATATATGAATTCCAAAAATTATGATTTCATCTTTTTATTACTGGCTCTTTAAAAATAATTGTATGTATTTCCTCTGTAATAAATGGAGCAAAGGGATGAATAAAAGTTAGTATTTCTTTAAGGAGTGGATGCAGGTTATCTGTGTCTCCACTTTTCTTGCATTCCTCAATATAAACATCACAAAATTTATTCCAGAAGAATTCATACACATGATTAATTGCCAAATCTAATCTATAGTGATCAATATTATCTTCAACATTAGACTTTAATTCTTTAAATTCATCCATTATCCGCTTATCAGAATCAGATCTTGCTTCAAAAGCGTTACCTTTATTCTCATAACCGTTGATGAATCTTGCAGCATTCCACATTTTTGTACAAAAATTCCTAAACCCTTTTAGTCTTCCAATTTCAAAGCTTATATCTTTAGCATTCGTTGCTATAGAAAAGAAAGTCATCCTCAATGCATCTGTTCCATATGACTCAATCCCATTAGGAAATTGTTTGGATGTTTTTCTTGATATTTTATCAGCTAACCCTTCTTGCATAAGATTTGAGGTTCTCTTTTGTAAAAGATTCTCAAGAGAAATTCCATATATCAAATCTAGAGGATCAATTATATTACCCTTTGATTTTGACATTTTTTGCCCATTCTCATCTCTTATAAGACCAGTAACGTATACGTCCTTAAATGGAATCTTTCCTGTAAATTCGATACTCATCATTATCATTCTTGCAACCCAGAAAAAGATTATGTCGAAACCAGTAACTAAAAGGTTTGTAGGGAAAAAGGTTTCTAAGTTTTTTGTATTATTTGGCCATCCCATAGAAGCAAAAGGCCAAAGACTGGATGAAAACCATGTATCAAGCACATCCTCATCCTGAGTTAATTGCTTATCCCCAATTGAATAGTATGAGCGAACCTCTTCTTCGGAGTATCCAACATAAACATTTCCATCCTCATCATACCAAGCAGGAATTCTATGACCCCACCAGATTTGTCGGCTAATACACCAGTCTTCAATATTATCCATCCAATTAAAATATGTTTTAATCCAGTTTTCAGGATGAAACTTTATTTGTCCTTTTCTTACAGCTTCATTAGCCTTAGATGCCATTTCTTTGGTTTTTACATACCACTGGTAGCTCAGCTTGGGCTCAATAACAATATTAGATCTTTCCCCTCGAGGAACACTGATATCATGGGGCTCTTCTTTTACAAATAAGTCCAAGTTCTTTATCTCTTCAAGAACTAGCTTTCTTACTTTAAATCTATCTAAGTTGTTGAATGGAGCAGGAACATTTTCATTACTCCAAGCATCATCAGTAAAAATATTAATTGGTTCAAAATCCTCAATATTTTTAGAAATATGAACCTCATTATCGACCAAGTGAAGACAATATTTTTTACCTATTTCATAATCATTAAAATCATGCCCTGGGGTTATCTTTAAGCACCCAGTTCCAAAATCCATATCTACATACTCATCACCAATTACTGGAATCTTCCTATTTACAAAAGGCAACACAACTTTTTTACCAATTATATTTTTATATCTTTCATCATTTGGATTAACCGCAACTGCCATGTCACCAAACATAGTTTCAGGTCTCGTCGTTGCAACTGTAACAAAACTATCAGTATCAAGAATTGGATACTTAATGTGCCAAATAAAACCTTTTTTTTCTTGTCTTATAACTTCAAGGTCTGAAACTGCAGTTTTAAGAGAGGGATCCCAATTAACTAATCTGTAGCCACGATATATTTTTTCATTCCGATAAAGCTCTACAAATGCTTTTAGTACAGCTTCATTAAAGCCATCATCAAGAGTAAATCTATAATTCTTCCAATCAACTGAATTTCCTAATCTTTTTATTTGACCAGTTATCTTTTCCTCAGAAAAATTCTTCCACTCCCAGACTTTTTTTGTAAAACTTTCTCTACCAAGTTCATTTTTATCAATACCTTCTCTTGCAAGGTTATTTTCAACTACCATTTGAGTTGCAATCCCTGCATGATCAGTTCCTATCTGCCAATGAGTATCTATTCCCTTGAGATGGTTATATCTTGCATAGAAATCCATTATGGAATATTGAAAGCTGTGCCCCATATGGAGAGTTCCGGTTACATTTGGAGGAGGTATAACTTGTGAAAAAGTATCAGATGATTTCTTTTGCTCTAAATTTTCTTTTGCCCAAATTTCTGACCACTTTTCTTCAATCTTAAGCGGTTCATATCTTTTTTCCATTTAGGCAAAGTCTCTTTTAGGAAAGAATATGATCTAGGAGAAGTGGTACTGGTCTTCCAGTTCCACCTTTTTCATTCCCTTTAACCCACGCAGTTCCAGCAATATCTAAGTGAGCCCAGCTATAGTCTTCAGTAAACTTTGATAAGAAACATGCAGCAGTTACAGTGCCGGCACCGGCACCACCTATATTAGCTAAATCTGCAAAATTTGTTTTAGTGCATGCCTTATACTCATCCCAAAGAGGTAATTGCCAAGCTCTATCACCAGAATTTTCACCAGCTTGAAGCAACTTATCAGCAAGCTTTTGATCATTTGCCATTAACCCAGTAGCAAAGTTACCAAGAGCAACAACACACGCTCCAGTTAATGTAGCAATATCAATTACATGAGCAGGCTTATATCTTTTGACATAAGTGAGAGCATCACAAAGAACAAGTCTTCCCTCCGCATCCGTATTAAGAATCTCAATTGTTTGTCCTGACATCGAGGTTACAACATCTCCAGGCTTTGTAGCATGTGCAGAAGGCATATTTTCAGCACAAGCAAGTAAACCTATAACATTGACCTTTGCATTTAATCTAGCAAGAGCAATCATTACGCCAAATACTGAAGCTGCACCACACATATCCCACTTCATTTCATCCATTGCTGGAGAGGGCTTCAAGGAAATACCCCCAGTATCAAAAGTTATACCCTTTCCAACAAGCACAATTGGTTTTTCACCTTTTTTTCCACCCTTATGCTCAATAGTCATCATTCTGGAAGGCTCGTCACTACCTCTTCCAACGCTTAGGAAAGAACCCATTTTAAGTTTAGCCAAGTCTTTTTCATTGAAGCTAGAAATTTTCAACTTTGGAAAAGGCTTCTTTAACGCCTTAACTTTTTTCTCAATTATTCTTGGAGTACAAAGGTTCGCAGGCATATCTCCAAGATGTTTTGCTGCATTCATACCCTCACCAGCAGCGAATCCTACTTTTGCTGAATTTTTAAGTTTTTTAAGAGATGAAGCAGATACTGATCCAACAATAATTGATGCTCTTTTGAGGCTAGGTTTTACGACTGTTTTATTTTTTGAGCTTCCAAAAATATATGCTGATGCTTCTATTTGCCTGCAACAAGCTTCAATCATCCAATTATCATCTCTATTCTTAAGAGTTTTGCATGCAAACATTACTGAAATATCTTGCTTCCCAAGTGAATTTGCGACCTTGGATATTGATTTAAAAAAGTTTAACCACACGTATGTATCTGATTTTTCAGGAGTTTTCATGAGAAGAATTTCTTTAGATGAAACTCCAGCAACACTATGAAGATTTAGAGATTTAGCTTTTGATTTCATTAAGGAATTTATTGATCCAAAAAGACCTCCTTTAGAAACTTTATCTAAATGAACTAATAAATTATTTTTCTTAGCAGTTTTATCTACAAGGATTACTAATAGAGAGGATTTATCCTTAGCAAGCTCTCTTCCTGAAAGATTCTTTACTGAAATACTATTTAATACTCTATAACTCATGAAATTCTCCTACTTCAACATTGTTAATATATTTATTGTAATGCATCATACTTACTAAAGGCATGTTTAAAAAGAATATTCTTTATAAAAGCATTAACCTTGAAGTCTTTAAAAACTTTTTAGGATGCTTAACCATTTTATTTATCCTTGTAGCTAGCTCAAGGTTACTGGGATATTTTGATAAATCAATTGCGGGTAATCTAGAGTCAGAATTAATTCTTTCTATTTTAATTTTTAGATCGCCAGAATTTATAAATCTTCTCTTACCCCTAAGTTTATATTTATCAGTGCTAATTGTCCTTGGAAGACTTTACACAGATAATGAAATTTATTCTTTCTACTCAGCTGGATACTCACAAATTACTTTTATAAGATCTTTTCTACCCCAAACATTGGTCTTATCTTTAATATCAGTTTTTCTTAGTTTTTATATAACCCCAGATTTTGAAAAGAGGGCAGATGAGGTGCTCAATTATTCTACTCTTGAGAAAAAACTAAACTTATTAAATGAGAATGAACTTAGCCTTATCTCAAATAATTCATATCTATTTTTTACTAAAAGAGATGGAGAAAACTTTAATCAAAGTATTTTTATTGAAGATGCTGATCAAGGAATTTCTGTCATATCAGCAGAAAAGCTTAAGCTAATAGAAAATAATCAAGTTACAAATTTTGAATTTGAAGATGGAAAAATTTTTATAAATATTGGTAAATCTAATTCTTTGACTAGTTCCTTTAAAAGTCTGAAAACTGATTTTAAAAAAAGTCAAACCCAACAAGAGACCTTCGAAAAAGTTTTTAACATTGATGATCTTTCTGAGAAGGCTAAATTTGAATGGGCACTTGCAATACCAATAATGATTATAAATTTAATGATTCTAGGAGTATGTCTTTCAGGATCAGCCCCAAGGCAAGGAAGGATGATATCTCTCTTACCTGGCCTTGTAACCTTCTTCTTGTATTTAAGCTTTTTAATTATCTTTAGAGATGGTATTTCAGAGGGCAAGCCTTTTGCCTATTTTGGAATGTGGCCTATTCATTTGTTTGTTTTGTTAATTTCAGTTCTAGTTTTTATAAAGGGCGGGGAGGATCTTGATACCTTTTTATCAAAAACCAATATCACTCGAGTGCTTATGCTACTTGTGTTACTTATTATTTTATTATGGCTGATCTAATAGGAATCTTTTCAAGACACATAATAATCAGAACTTTTACAATTACTGTATTTGTCTATTTGGGTATCACTGCTCTCGATTTAATTTTCTCAATCATTGGTGATGCAGAAGATTTAAACAATGAATTTAATTTAAATGATTTAATCACAATAACTTTATACGGTTTGTTACATGATTCAATGGATTACATTCAAGGATCATGCCTATTAGGCGCTTTGATTTCACTAGGCCTTTTTAATAGAGACGGAAACTTGACTGTAATCCGATCAAATGGATTATCTCCAATCAAGATATCAACGATTTTTGCACTCGGGCCAATTATTTTCTCATTGATTATGGTTTCTTTGGATAACAAAATTTTTATTCAAGCTGCAAATTATGCAGAGACATATGAGCAACAAAAAAATAAAAATCAAAATGATATAAATTTTTCTTGGATAAAAGATGGAAATAAATTATTACGATATTCATCAAAAAATGATTTGGTCATTCTTAATCCAACATTGATAACCCTAGATGAAAACGGTTTCATAATAGAAATAAATTCATCTGAACAAGCACAATTCTCAAATGGCTATATAAATTTTGATAAATCTGAATTTATATTTTCGGTGCCAGAAGATGAAAATTTAGATAGATCAAATGTTGGGAAGATATCTATTGGAGATTTAGCGACCTATTTAAAAGAAAAAAAAATTGATAGAAAGCAAAGTAATTTTGTAAAGGTTGAATTTATAAAAAGACTCTTACTACCTTTTTCAGTTTTATTTTTAATTTTGACCGCAGCAATGCTATTTTTTAGGTCTCAAAGGAATAAATCTTTTGGACCATATGTAGTCGGAGGATTTCTTGGAGCGTTCATTTTTAATCTAATTCAAGAATTTTTTTTCAGCATGGGCTTAACAATTCAATCAAACATTATAGCTATCTCGCTAATGCCATACTTTTTGCTAATATTCCTTTTTTACTTTTTGTATAAAAGAATTTAATAAGAAACAATTATTGTTTTAGATAAATAATCACTTAATGATTTTTTATCTTTATTCAGGTGCCTTAAAAGTAGGGGAATCCCTGCTAATGAAAGTGTAAGGGTGTTCATAAAGAATCTTATGACTGTTTGAAGCAAGGTTATTGGTTTTCCATTTTCAGAAACTATTCTTAATTTCCATGATGACATTCCAAGAGTCTTACCACCATAGATCCAGAACATTGCAAAATAAAGCCATGTACTAAAAATTACAAGGCTCATTCCAATTATGGGATTGAGTGATGATATTTCTTGAGTGAAGAGAAACTTTATACCCAAAGCTATTGAGCCAACAAGAAACCATACTCCCAACATCAGGAGTGAGTCATAAATAGTTGAGGCAATTATCCTCAACGTCGAAACTTTTTTATTTGTTCGTTCCATTTTTGGTATAGTACTAAATTATTATCAAAAATAAATTATTATGCATACTTCTTCAGACATATTAGGTCATCCAAAAGGATTATTCGTTTGCTTTGCAACTGAAATGTGGGAGAGATTCTCTTACTACGGAATGAGAGCTCTTCTGATACTTTACTTAACAAAGCATTGGGAGTTTTCAGATGCCACAAGTTATCTTATTTATGGCGCCTATACATCATTGGTATACATAATGCCGGTTTTTGGGGGAATGTTAGCTGATCAAATATTAGGATCAAAGAAAGCTGTGACCTATGGCGCAATTCTTTTAGTTTTTGGTCATTTAGGCATGACTGTCGAGAGTAATGAACAAATCTTTTATCTCTCTTTAGCATTAATTGTTTCTGGAGTTGGATTTTTAAAACCAAATATATCGACAATGGTTGGTGCCTTGTATGAGGAAGGTGATCCAAGACGAGATTCAGGATTTACTATTTTTTATATGGGCATAAATATAGGTGCATTTACTGCCACTCTTTTATGCGGATATCTCGGAGAAGAAATAGGCTGGGCATGGGGCTTTGGGGCTGCTGGAATTGGAATGCTGCTAGGGCTAATGATATTTCTTTGGGGACAAAAATATCTTGAAGGTTTAGCTGAGCCTCCCTCAGAACAATATAAAGAAAAAAGAGGTGGAATCACATTTGAGAATTGGGCTTACATTTCTGGTATTGTTATGGTTTTAACTACATGGTTTCTTGTCCAAAATTCTCAACTTGTTGGACAACTTCTTGGAGGTTTTGGCTTTATATTTATTGGAGCATGGCTTTTGTATGCTTTATTAAAATGTGATCCTGAAGAGCGAGATCGCTTAATTGTTGTTGGCATATTAATTTTATTTTCATTAATATTTTGGGCACTTTTTGAGCAAGCCGGATCATCGCTCAATATTCTTACTGATAGAGGAGTGGATAGAGTAATTTTTGGCTGGGAAGTACCTGCCTCTATGTTTCAATCATTAAATGCAGGCTTTATTTTTACAATAGCGCCTCTCTTTGCTCTCCTTTGGATAGCGCTTGCAAAAAGAAACATGGAACCTTCGACTCCAATTAAGTTTTCAATTGGAATCGTTCTTGTTGGATTAGGCTTTTTGGCGCTTGTTTATGGAATGCAATCTTCCGAAGGGCTTCAGACTGGGGTTATTTGGATTATATTAATATATCTTTTACATACATTGGGTGAGCTTTGTCTTTCACCTGTTGGATTATCATCAGTAACTAAATTATCACCTCAGAGAATAGTTGGATTTATGATGGGTATGTGGTTTTTTGCATCAGCTGCTGGTAATTACGTAGCTGGATTAATCGCAAGGGCAACCTCATCAGAAAATTCAGGTGTATCAGGAGAAGTATATAATTTAGCTCAGAAGCAATCATTCATAGATGTTTATACCGATGTAGGTTTAATGGCGATTGGGTGTGGAGTATTACTGGCTTTAATTACTCCTTTGCTGAAAAAATTAATGCATGGTTCCAGCTAATAAAAGAAGAGACCCGGTTAAGAAAAATATGGATAAGTTCCATAAACCTAAAACTCATAAAGATAAATCCAAATACAATAGAAAAGAAAAATCTAAGCTGATTGATGAACTTTAATTAGTATTTTTTTATATATTTCTTTCAAAGTATTAAGGTCTTCAATGTCAACATGCTCATCAATTTGATGGATGGTTTTATTAAGCGGTCCAAGTTCAACAATCTCTGAACCCATAGGCGCGACCCATCTACCATCGGATGTTCCCCCACCATTATCGATTCTGGTATCAATATTGTTTATATCCTTAATTGCAGATCTAACGATATCAATAAAATCAGTTTTAGACGTCAAAAATGGAAGAGCACTAAGTGTCCAATTAACCTCATATTTCATTTTGGATTTTTTTAGAACTGTTTCAAACTTTTCTTTAAGTTGATCTGGAGAAGATTCAGGAGAAAATCTAAAATTGAAATTCATTTCCAATAGACCAGGAACTACATTTTCCGCCCCCGTTCCAGATTTAATATTTGAAACTTGAAAGCTTGTTGGATCAAAATTTTCATTTCCGTGATCCCATTCCATATTTTTTAAATCCTCTAATGTTTTCCCAATACCTAAAATTGGATTTAATGCTTGTTTTGGATATGCAACATGCCCCTGGATGCCAAAGACTTTTAAATTTCCTGACAGCGATCCTCTTCTTCCTATTCTGATAACATCACCAACTTGTTTTGATGAGCTTGGTTCGCCAATTAAGCAGAAATCTATAAATTGCCCATTCTCTATCATCTCATTTATAACCCTATCAACTTTACCATTTTCTAATTTACCTTCTTCATTGCTATTTAATAAAATCATTATGTTGAAATTAGGATTTTTATAATCTAAAAGGAATTCTTTTAATGCAGATATGAAACAAGATACACCACCCTTCATATCAGCTGCTCCTCTTCCATATATTTTGTTATCAACGATCTCACCAGAAAAGGGCGGAACAGTCCATTCACTCTCAGGTCCTGGTGGAACAACATCGGTATGACCTAAAAAACAAAATGTTTTATTTTTTGAATTCCCATTGGTTATGATTAAGTTACTAATATTTTTGTACTTAGTTTCTTTAAATGAAAAGTTTAGGCCATCAAATTCTTTTTTAATCACCTCAAAACATCCATTATCGTTTGGGCTAACAGATTCAATTTCAATCAACTTTTTTAGAAGTTCTAAGTTACTCATTAAAAATTCTCTTCATCTCTTTTGGTAAGAACATCGCAACCATCAGATGTAATTGCAATTGTATGCTCCCACTGTGCAGAATTTCTGCCATCTTTTGTTTCGACTGTCCATCCGTCCGAAAGTACTTTAGTAAATTTAGTTCCTTGATTAATCATCGGTTCGATTGTAAAACACATTCCCTCAATGAGCTTAATTCCTGTACCTGGCTTTCCAAAATGTAAGACTTGAGGATCTTCATGATAGACCCTCCCAATTCCATGTCCACAATAATCTTCAACAACACTATAGTGATTCTTTTCAGCATGACTCTGTATAACATGACCAATATCTCCTAGTGTGGCACCAGGCTTTGCTACTTCAATAGCTTTATATAAGCATTCTTGCGTAACAGAGACTAATTTTTGATTATGTGGTTGCGCCTTTCCAACTAAAAACATTTTTGATGTATCTCCATACCATCCATCCTTTAAGACTGTGACATCAATATTAACAATATCATTATCCTTTAAGATTTTTTCTTGGTCTGGTATGCCATGACAAATGACTTGATTAACACTTATACATGATGTTTTCTCATATCCATTGTAGCCAATATTGGCAGGAATTGCTTTTTGCTCATTGACTATAAAATTATGACAAATATTATCTAATTCCCCCGTTGATATCCCAGGTTTTACATACTCGGTAATCATATTAAGAACATCAGCAGCTAGCTGACCAGCATTTCTCAATTTCTCTATCTCATTCTTATTTTTTATTGAAATATTCATAGTTTTTAGAATATAGCTATAGACTAATTATAATTATCCTTGTAAAGTACAATTTTAATGCCAGCATATAATTTTAGCTCATTAAAATCTTCAAAAAAAATCTTTTTTTACCACTCTTTTTCTACTAAATCTTCCTTTCCAAGGAGCATATTTTAATGCCATTTCCTTGTATTTTAACACTTGAAGACGGGAGTACATTCATCGGTGAAGGCATTGGTGCAGAAAAAGTAGCAATTGGCGAAATTGTCTTCAATACTTCCATGACTGGTTATCAAGAAATAATAACTGATCCTTCATACTGTAAACAAATTATTACATTTACTCATCCACATATAGGTAATACCGGCATAAATTCTGAGGATAATGAGTCAGATCAAATTTATGCTGAAGGTATTGTCATAAGAAATTATATTTCTGAGCCAAGCAACTTCAGATCTGAAGAAAATCTTCATGAATTTTTAAAAAGACATAACTCTATTGGTATCTGTGGGATTGATACCAGGAGGTTAACCATTATTCTTAGGGAAAAAGGAGCTTTAAAAGCATGCATAAGTCCATTGTCAGAAAATAATGAAGAAGCTTCAATTAGTTTGGCAAGAAAATTTGATGGCCTAGAAGGAATGGATTTAGCAAAGGAGGTTTCAACAAAAGATACATATTCATGGAACGAGGGAGTTTGGCCAGAGCATAAATCATCAAATAGTGATCTGCATGTCATTGCATATGATTACGGAATCAAAAAAAATATATTAAGACTTCTTACAGAGCACGTTGGCAAGGTGACAGTGGTAAATGCAAAATGTGACATAGATGAAGTTTTGGGCATGAAGCCAGATGGCATCTTCTTATCAAATGGTCCAGGTGATCCAGAGCCATGCGAGTATGCAATTAAAAACATTAAAATGGCACTCAATAAAAAAATACCAATTTTTGGAATCTGTCTTGGGCATCAGCTTCTAGCGCTTGCAGGTGGAGCAAAAACAGAAAAAATGAAGTTTGGACACCATGGTGCTAATCATCCCGTTCAATCCTTAACAACCAAAGAAGTTCTCATAACCAGCCAAAATCATGGCTTTGCAGTTAACAAGGACTCATTACCAAATAATATCGAAATTTCTCACATATCATTATTTGATAAATCGATTCAAGGAATTTCATTTAAAGATAAACCTGCATTCAGCTTTCAGGGGCATCCAGAGGCAAGTCCTGGTCCTCAGGATATTGTAGGTTTATTTAAACAATTTAAAGAAATGATAAATAAAAATGCCAAAAAGAAATGACATAAAGTCGGTAATGATAATTGGTGCAGGCCCAATTATTATTGGTCAGGCATGCGAATTTGATTATTCTGGTGCTCAAGCATGTAAGGCTTTGAAAGAGGAGGGCTATAGAGTAATTTTAGTTAACTCAAATCCAGCCACAATCATGACTGATCCTCTTCTTGCAGATGCAACCTATATTGAACCTATTCATTGGGAATCAGTTGCAAAAATTATTGAAAAAGAAAGACCAGATGTACTTCTTCCAACCATGGGAGGGCAAACAGGATTAAATACTGCTCTCTCACTGGCAAAAGAAGGAGTTCTAAAAAAATATAATGTTGAATTAATAGGAGCATCTAGAGAGGCAATTGATAAGGCGGAAGATAGACAACTTTTTGATGAAACTATGAAAAAGATTAATCTGGAAACACCTCAATCTGGAATTGCGCATTCTATGGAAGATGCCCTAAAAGTTCAAAAAGAAATAGGATTTCCTTGCATTATAAGACCTTCATTCACTCTCGGAGGTTCTGGAGGAGGAGTTGCCTACAATATTGAAGAATTCAAAACCATTTGTGAAAAAGGGTTAGATCTTTCACCCACAAATGAGTTACTTATTGATGAATCTCTACTTGGCTGGAAAGAATATGAGATGGAGGTTGTTAGAGACAAGAATGACAATTGTATTATCATTTGCTCAATTGAAAATTTCGACCCAATGGGAGTTCATACCGGTGATTCAATAACAATAGCTCCTGCTCAAACTTTGACGGACAAAGAATTCCAAATTATGCGAAATGCTTCTTTTAAAATCTTAAGAGAGATTGGTGTTGAAACAGGCGGTTCAAATGTTCAATTTGCAATAAATCCAGCAGATGGACGAATGGTTGTCATAGAAATGAATCCCAGAGTTAGCAGATCTTCCGCTCTTGCTTCAAAAGCTACAGGGTTCCCCATCGCAAAAGTTGCTGCTCTTCTGTCAATTGGATATACACTCGATGAGCTTAAAAATGATATTACCTCTGGACTCACCCCAGCATCATTCGAGCCATCTATTGACTATATAGTTACAAAAATACCAAAATTTGCATTTGAAAAGTTCCCTCAAGCAGAACCTAGACTCTCAACTCAGATGAAATCTGTTGGTGAGGTAATGTCAATTGGATCAAACTTTCAAGAATCCTTGCAGAAAGCTATTTGCAGCATGGAGGACGATAAGTGTGGATTAGAGAAAATTATTGATGACGAAGAGGAAATTCACGAAAAACTTGGATTTGAACTCACTTTCCCGGGTCCTGAAAGATTATTCTATATTGCAGACGCATTTAGATGTGGCTGGTCTCTTGAAAAGATTTTTAATTTGACATCCATAGATCCGTGGTTTTTAAGACAAATTGAAGATTTAATTAAAGAAGAAAATATTATAAAAGGATCAAAATTAGAAAAATTATCAAAACGAGATTTTTTCAGACTTAAAGCAAAAGGGTTTAGTGATCAAAGAATTGCGAATCTGCTTAACGAAGACTACGAAAAAATTAGATCAGCAAGAAAATCTCATAACATTGTTCCCTCATATAAACGGGTAGATACCTGCGCTGCTGAATTTAAAACTTCAACGTGCTATATGTACTCAACTTATGAGGGTAATTGTGAAAGCAATCCCACCAAAAAAAAGAAAATATTAGTTCTTGGCAGTGGCCCCAATAGAATAGGCCAAGGAATTGAGTTTGATTATTGCTGTGTTCACGCTTCATTGGCAATGCAGGAAGAAGGATTTGAATCGATCATGGTTAATTGCAACCCTGAGACTGTATCAACAGATTATGACGTTTCAAATAGACTATATTTTGAACCAATTACTTCTGAAAAGATTTTAGACATAATTGATTTAGAAAAACCTGATGGCGTGATTATTCAATTCGGTGGCCAAACTCCTCTCAAGCTTTCAAATGACCTTGAAAATTACGGAGTAAATATTCTTGGAACTGAGCCAGATGCAATTGATAGATCAGAAGATAGAAAAAGGTTTCAAGAAATAATAAACAAATTAAACCTTTTACAACCAAAAAACGCCACGGTTTCTAGCCTCCATGAGGCTCTGGAGAAATCAGATGAAATTGGATTCCCAATTGTTGTCAGGCCTTCATATGTTTTAGGTGGTAGAGCAATGGAATTAGTTAATAATAAAGATGAGCTAGGAATATATATTTCTGATGCTGTCCAAGCATCTAATGAAAGACCTATTCTGCTTGATCATTATTTAAATAATGCTATTGAGGTAGATGTTGATGTTGTTTCTGATGGAAAAGAAATAATGATAGGTGGAATTTTACAGCATATAGAACAAGCTGGTATTCATTCTGGCGATTCAGCTTGCTCTCTGCCACCTTATTCGTTGAACAAGGAAGTTATAGAAGAACTTGAAATACAATCTAAAAAATTAGCAAAGGAACTGAATGTGATCGGCTTAATGAATGTTCAATTCGCTATTAAAAATAATGAAGTCTATATACTAGAGGTTAACCCTAGAGCATCAAGAACTGTTCCATTCATATCTAAATGTATAGGGAACTCTCTAGTAAAAGTTGCTGCAAAAACGATGGTTGGTAAAAGTTTATCCGAGCTTAAATTTTCTAATGCGCTCCCTCAAAATAAGTTCTTTGTGAAAGAAGCCGTTTTACCATTTGATAAGTTTCCAAATGTAGATCCAATTCTTGGCCCTGAAATGAAATCTACAGGAGAGGTAATGGGCATAGGAAGGAATTTTGGAGAAGCTTATGGAAAAGCCCAAAAAGCTGCAAATAAAATTTTAAGAAGAAAAGGAAAAATTTTTATAAGTGTTAAGGAAGGCGATAAAAAATACCTTGATAAGATTGTAAAAAGCGTGATTAGTTTTGGGTTTGAAATTATTGCAACTAAAGGTACTGCGGAATATATAAAGAATCTTGGTTTTGAGGTGGAAGAAATAAATAAAGTTGCTGAGGGGAGACCCCATATTGTTGATGCACTTTTAAATGATCAAGTTTGCCTTGTAATTAATACTACCCAGGGAAGACAATCTATTAAAGATTCAGCATCAATTAGACAAACAGCATTAAGAAAAAAGATTTTATGCACAACTACGATGTTTGGAGCAGACGCATTAGTAAAGGCATTAGAAAATCGAGAAGAAGACTGGGAGTTCAGTTCTTTGCAGGAAATTAACTAATTTTCACAAATTGATATAATTAACCCATGTCTAGGGTACCAATTACAAAAGAGGGTGAAATGCTCTTAAAAGAAAGGCTTACAAATCTTAAGTTTGTTGAAAGGCCAAAGATTTCAGAGGCAATAGCTGAAGCTAGAGCACATGGCGACTTAAAAGAAAATGCAGAATATCATGCTGCAAAAGAGCAACAAGGCTTAACTGAGGCAAAGATCAATGAGCTAGAGCATGCTCTAGCAAATGCGCAGGTAATCGATGTTAAAGAATTACCTTACACAGGTAAAGTAGTCTTTGGCGCAACTATTAAACTCTATAATTTAGATTCAGATGAATCAATTTCTTATAAGATTGTTGGAAATCTAGAATCAGATCCTGCAAAAGGAATGATTTCTGTTGATACACCCATTGGTAAAGGTTTGATTGGAAAGTCGGTAGGCGATGAGGTAAATATTGAAACACCATCTGGAAAGCTTAACTTTGAAATAGAAGAAGTAGAGCATATTTAATTCATGCATGCCGATAACTGGGCTCAGAAAGCAAAATCATTAGGCTACAGATCCAGAGCTGTATTTAAATTAATACAAATATTGGAAAAAATAAAAAAATTAAAGAATCCAAGCTTAATTCTTGATATTGGATCTGCTCCTGGAGGGTGGTCTCATTATTTAAAAGATAAGTATCCGAGCTCTGAAATTTTTGCTATTGATCTTTTAGAAATGAAAGAAATTAAAGGAGTAAATTTTTTTCAGGAGGATTTAAGGAACATTGAAAATATAGTTCAGATAAATCAGCTAAAAAATGAGTTTTGCCTTGTGATTTCTGATTTAGCCCCAAATTTAAGTGGTATACGCAGTATTGATGAAGCTAATATATATGAGCTAAATCTTTTAACATTAGAGCAGGCTGAAAAGTTTCTAAATGATAATGGAATATTTATTGTTAAAACATTTCAAAACAGTAACTTAAAAAAATTTAGGAAAGAAATGGAAAATATTTTCAAAATAGTTCAAACTGCTAAACCCGCTGCTTCCAAGAAGCAGTCAAAAGAGATATATTTATACGGTATTAAGTAATTATGAACGATTTTTTAAAGAATATTTTTGTTTGGCTTGTATTGGGGTCAATAATATTTTTCGTATTTAATAGTGTTGAACCTACATCTCCAAGAGAAACTATTTCATACAGCCAATTTAAGCAAGAAGTTTTATCAGATAGAGTAGCTGAAGTTACATATAAAGGTGACCAAATGACTATATTTGGGCAAAGATTGGATGGATCAAAATTTAAGACGAATCATCCAATTTATAAATCTGATCCTGTTCTAGATGCAGCTCTTCAAGATAACGGAGTTATAACTTCATATGAAGAAGTTCAACAGCCTTCGATATGGTCACAACTTTTAGTGGGCGCATTTCCAATAATACTTCTCCTAGCAATATTCTTTTTCTTTATGAGGCAGATGCAGGGCAGTATGTCTGGAAGAGGTGGCCCAATGTCTTTTGGTAAAAGTAAAGCCAAATTAATGGAAGGTGGAAAAGTAAAAACTACATTCAAAGATGTTGCTGGTTGCGAAGAGGCAAAACAAGATGTTCAAGAATTAGTTGATTATCTTAAAGATCCTACTAGATTCCAGAAGGTTGGAGGTAAAATTCCTCGGGGTGTTCTTATGGTTGGACCTCCTGGAACAGGTAAAACACTTCTTGCAAGAGCTACTGCTGGTGAAGCTAGAGTACCTTTCTTTAGCATATCTGGATCAGACTTTGTTGAAATGTTTGTTGGTGTTGGTGCATCAAGAGTAAGAGATATGTTTGATCAAGCCAAAAAGAACTCACCATGCATAGTATTTATCGATGAGATTGATGCAGTGGGCAGACACAGAGGTGCTGGTCTTGGTGGTGGTCATGATGAGCGAGAACAAACGCTTAATCAGCTACTTGTCGAAATGGATGGTTTCGAAGCCAATGACGGCATAATAATTGTTGCAGCTACCAACCGACCTGATGTTCTTGATCCAGCATTATTGAGGCCTGGAAGATTTGATAGACAGGTTGTCGTAGGTTTACCTGATATAAGAGGAAGAGAACAGATACTGAAAGTTCATGTAAAAAAAGTACCTCTTGATAAAAATGTTGATTTAAGAGCTATTGCTAGAGGAACGCCCGGTTTTTCAGGGGCCGACTTGGCAAACCTCATTAATGAGGCTGCTTTGTTTGCTGCTAGATATGGTGACAAAACTGTTGAACAATCTCATTTAGATCTAGCAAAGGATAAGATAATGATGGGTCCTGAAAGAAAGTCAATGATCTTAACAGAGGAACAAAAACGTCTTACGGCATACCATGAGGCAGGGCATGCAATTGTAGGTAGAATCGTCCCTGAACATGACCCAGTTTACAAAGTAACCATTATTCCTCGAGGAAGAGCACTTGGCGTAACTATGTTCTTACCAGAAGATGACAAATACATGCAAAGTAAAGAGTATCTTCTCAGTAGAATATGTACTCTGTACGGTGGAAGAATTGCTGAGCAACTAATTAATGGAGAGAGAAATATTACTACCGGTGCATCAAATGATATTGAGGTTGCTACTGGAATTGCTACAAACATGGTAACTAAATGGGGATTCTCTGATAAGGTAGGACCTCTAAAGTTTGGAGAGGATGATTCTAGTCCGTTTCTTGGTAGAACCGCATCTCAGACTTCACAGACCTACAGCGATGAAACCTCAAAACTAATTGATAACGAGATCAAGGACATTATCAATTCGTGCTACGAGAGAGCTGAAACTATTCTTAAAGAAAATATGGATAAGCTTCATACTATGGCAGAAGCACTTCTCAAATATGAAACAATTGATCAGCATCAAATCGATGACATTATGAGTGGAGCAGAGCCAAGAGAACCAAGTGATTGGAATAATGACGATGAAACTCCAAAAAAACCTTCAAAAGAATCTTCAATAAAAGGGCCGGCAGAAGAGTTATAATAGGTTTATGAATCTTAAATTTGGTACCGACGGAATTAGGGGTCCAGTCGAAACTAAAGTTACTCCTGAAGCTTGTCTTCGAATAGGCCATGCAGCTGGCATTGTTTTCAAAGAGCTTGGTTGGGATACGGTATTAATTGGAAAAGACACCAGAGTCTCTGGATATATGCTTGAAGCTGCTCTTCAAGCAGGGTTTTTATCTGTTGGGATGAATGTAAGGCTTTTGGGCCCTCTGCCAACACCTGGCGTTGCATATTTAACGAAATCTTTTAGAAATCAATGCGGAGTGGTTATCAGCGCTTCACATAACGATTATCACGATAATGGAATAAAGATTTTCGACAATAGCGGTGTAAAAATAGATAGAAAGATTGAAATGATGATTGAAAACATTCTAAGTGAGAAAATTACTTCGTTACCATCAGTAGAAATTGGAAAAGCAAAAAGATTTGATGAATCTGGACCCAGGTACGTAGAGTTTTGTAAATCTTCTGTTCCCGATGAAATAAGTTTTAGTGATTTAAGAATTGTCCTTGATTGTGCTAATGGTGCATCTTATAAAGTTACTCCAGATGTTTTCCATGAGTTGGGAGCGGAAATTATAGTGGTTGGTGACAAACCAGATGGCTTTAATATTAATAAGGATTGCGGCTCAACCAATCCACAGCTTGTTCAAAAACTTGTTAAAGAGCACAGAGCGGATTTTGGTATTTCCCTTGATGGTGATGCAGATAGAGTAACTATTGTTGACAGAGATTCAAACATATTAGATGGAGATGATATTCTCTACATATTGGGTTTTGCAAATCCAAATAGAACAGGACCATGGTCTGGTATTGTTGGAACTCAGATGTCAAATGTTGGATTAGAAGACGGCCTTAATAAACTTGGATATGCTTTTAAAAGAGCAGATGTCGGTGACAAGTATGTTTCAGATCTATTATTAAAAGAGGGATGGCTTCTCGGTGGGGAACCGTCTGGTCATATTATTTGCAGAGACCTTGTAAGTACTGGAGATGGAACTATAGCGGCATTGAAAACAATTGGCTCTTTAGTAATGTTGGAGAAAGATCCAAAAGATGTGCTTGCAAACTATAATAGAATTCCTCAAATCAACGAATCAATAAGTGTTCTTAATAAAGATATTGTTAGTGATGCGGAGATAAAAACTGCTATAAATGACATTAAATCTGATTTAACAATAAACAGGGTTCTTGTTAGAGCATCTGGTACAGAAAATAAAATTAGGATAATGATTGAATCAGAAAATGAAAAAACTGCAAAGAAATATACGAATGACCTAATTAAGTTGTTTGAATCTAAAACCGCTTAAGATGTCTCATCCTTTAGTTATAGCGAATTGGAAGATGAACCTTCCTAGTAAAGGCATTTCAGAATGGGTTTTGAATGAAATGATATCAAGTAATGAGGAAAAAGACTTTGAAGAAAAAACTTCTTTTTTTAAATTCATGGGAGTTTGTCCTCCTATCTCACATTTATCTGAGTTAAAAACTCTAATGAATTTTGGACATTTTGGATCTCAAGATATTTCAAGATTTCAAGATGGGGCTAAAACAGGAGATATAAGTGCGGATATGATAATTGATAGAGGATGCACCTTTTCAATTATAGGACATTCCGAAAGAAGAGAATTTCATAACGAAACAAATGATGTTGTTTCAGAAAAACTTAAAATATGTTTAGAAAAAAATATTCTTCCAGTTGTATGCATTGGAGAATGTCTTGAAGACTATAATAATGGCGACACTCTAGATGTTCTTGAAAATCAATTAAAAGAAATATTTTCCTCAATAATTTCAGAAAATAAGTTGATAGTTGCTTATGAACCTATATGGGCAATAGGATCTGGAAAAACACCATCTGCTAAAGAGGTAAATAATATTCACCAACACATAAAAGATATAGTACAATCCGTCGCTAATATTAATGACATAAATATAATTTATGGCGGGAGTGTTAAAAGAGAAAATGCTAAAACTTTTTTCTTAGAGAAAAATATTGATGGTGCTCTTATAGGGGGCGCTTCATTAAATGGAAGAGAGTTCTTAGATATATACAATGATTTTATGGAGACTTTATAAATCATGATCTTATTTGTACAAATTCTATGCATCATACTTGCAGTTTTATTGGTTGTTTTAGTAATAATCCAACAAGGAAAAGGTTCAGATCTTGGCTCAGCATTCGGTGGCGGTTCTTCAAATTCAATGTTCGGAGCTTTAGGTCCGTCAAATCTTCTTGGACGTCTTACATGGATTGTTGGCTCACTTTTTTTAATTCTTGCAATGACACAGGCAGTGCTTTTAAAGAATTTGAATACACAAGATAATTTAAGCTTCCCAGAGCAAGAAATCATTTTAGAGGAAGTTGACGAGCTAGATTCTTTACCAACTGAGTAACTTGGTGCCGAAGGCGGGACTTGAACCCGCACGAGCATTAGCTCACTACCCCCTCAAGATAGCGTGTCTACCAATTCCACCACTTCGGCTTTTATAAAAAAACATATAATAACTCAAAATATTTAAATAAAAAAAATTTGATATGCCTTGACCAACTGGCTATCATTTCTATAAACTTCACTTTCGCTGCGTTGCGGGGTGGAGCAGTCTGGTAGCTCGTCGGGCTCATAACCCGAAGGTCGTTGGTTCAAATCCAGCCCCCGCTACCAGTCAAAATTAGATTTTTGATGGGGCATATGCCCTGTTTTTGTATATGGAATATGGAAAAAGAGAAAATAAAAGAAATTATTGAACCAATTGCTCAAGATCATGGTTGTGACTTTTGGGGCTTAGAGATATCTCAAGGTAAAAATATACCAACTTTAAGGGTTTTTATAGATGCTATTAATGGAGCAACTATTGAAGATTGTGAGAATGTTTCTAGAGACTTAAATTTAGAACTTTCTTTGGATTCAGACTTCATAGAGGACTATATACTTGAAGTTTCCACTCCAGGACTTGATAGAAAATTTTTTTACAGTTATCAGTTAAATGACTTTATTGGGAAAAAACTAAAAATTAAACTCAAAGATAAAATAAATGAAAAAAAAACCTTCAAAGCTGTTTTAAATTCTGTTGATGATGATTTTTTAGAGCTAAACGTAGGAAAGGAAAAATTGACTGTAGATTTTAGAAAAATAGATATGTGCAAATTAATGCCAAATTACAAAGAAATTTTGAGGGAAAAAAATGGAAGGTAAAGAAATTTTAGCTGTTGTTGATTCTGTCTCTTCTGAGAAGGGTCTTGAGAAGGATGTTATTTTTGTTGCAATGGAGTTAGCAATTGCATCTGCTTCACAAAGACATTTTCATGAAGATGCTCAATTAGTTGTTGAGGTTGATAGAGAATCTGGAGAATTTATAACAAAAAGACAATGGGAAGTGCTTGATGAAAATGATGAAGAATTCCACAAGGAGTCTCATGTATCTCCAGCTGATTCTTCGTTAACTATTGGAGAGCATTATTTTGAACAAGTTGATAATGTTGAATTTGGAAGGATTGAAACTCAAGCGGCAAGACAGGTAATGCTCCAAAAAGTCAGAGAGGCTGAAAAAGAGCTAATAGTTTCAAAATTTAGATCAAGCGATAATAATTTAGTATCTGGATTTGTTAAACGAGTAACAAGAGATAATATCATTATAGACTTGGGACAAGATGCTGAAGCTATTCTTCCAAGAGACCAGATCTTACCTGGAGAAATCTTTAAAATTAACGACAGAGTGAGGGCTGTTTTACAAATAAAAGAAATTGAGGGAAGGGGCCTTCAATTAATGCTAAGCAGAATCTGTGCTGAGATGGTTACAGAGCTCTTTAGGATAGAAGTACCTGAAGTTAATGAAGATGTAATTGAAATTCGAGGAGTAGCAAGAGACCCAGGATCAAGATCTAAAATAGCCGTAAAAACTAATGATGGCAGGATTGACCCTGTTGGAGCATGTGTTGGTATGAGAGGCTCAAGAGTGCAAGCAGTTTCAGGTGAATTGGGCAACGAAAGAATTGATATCGTTATCTATGATGATAATCCTGCTCAATTGGTAATTAATTCTTTGGCGCCTGCAAAAGTTGAATCAATTGTTTTAGATGAAACATCCAAATCTATGGAGATTGCAGTAAACCAAGAAAATCTTGCTTTGGCTATTGGTGCAAGAGGTCAAAACATAAGACTGGCTTCTAAGTTATCGGGTTGGGATTTAAACATTATCAGCAGCGAAGAAGCGGAAGCTAAAGAAAAAGTAGATGAAACTGAATTTCTTGGAAAGCTTGTATCGAGCTTAGAAATTAGTGAAGAATCAGCTGAATCAATCATTGAATTAGGATTAAGAAATTTTGACGACATCGCATATGCATCAAAGAAGAAACTCTCAAATATTTTTGAAGACGAAGAAGAGGTACAAAGAGTAAAAAGTGCAGCTGAGGATGCAGCTCTTTTAGAGGCAATGAGCGAAGTCGAACAAGATGAACAAGATCAAGAGTCACTAAGTGATTTAGATCTTAGCGATGAGAATATCAATGCGCTCAGCTCATCCGGTATCAAAAATAAAGACGATCTAGCTGAACTTGCTACAGATGAACTTATGGATATTATTGATATTTCTGAAGAAGCAGCTTCAGAAATGATTATGAAAGCAAGGGAGCATTGGTTTAAATAAAAATATGGCACAAACGACTGTTAAAGACTTTGCAAAGACCTTAAAGATTTCTGAGGAAGCTTTGCTTAAAAGGATGTCATCAGCTGGATTGTCACACAGCAGCGCATCAGATGAAGTGACAACTGCTCACAAACAAATTCTTCTAAGGTCTCTAAAACAGAAGCAAAAACAAACATCATCCTCAATATCTTCATCATCGGGGGTTGGCATAAAAGTTAAATCTAAGGGTGGTAAGGCTGTTGTTGATTCAGGTGAAACTAAAAGCTACTCAGACAATATAGAGGCAAAAAGACAGGCAGCATCAGAGGCTCTAAAAGCTGAGCAAGTCAAAAGGCAAGAACAACTGAAAGAAGCTGCCACTAAAAGAGAAGCCAAAGTTAAAGCAGAACAAAAGAATAAGGCAAGCAAAAAGGTTGCTGATAAGCCTCAAAATGTGAAAGAGGAGCTTTCTAAAGCTGCAGAAAAGTATGCTGAGAAAGATGGTATGGATGTTGATGATTCAAAACATAAGTTTGAAAAACCACAAGAATTCATAAAAAAAGATATTGAAATACCAGAATCAATTCAGGTTGGAGAATTAGCAAAGTTAATGGCTATTAAAGGTGGTGAGCTGGTCAAAACTCTAATGAGTCTTGGTGTTTCTGCAACAATTAATGACGTGCTTGATCAAGAAACTGCTATTTTAGCAGTTGAAGAAATAGGACATAACAGTATTGCAAAAGCCTCAGATGATGTTGAGGAAGAGTTATTAAATCAGATTACATATGATTGTGATGAAGAAATAAGATCTCCTGTTGTGACGGTAATGGGTCATGTAGATCATGGTAAAACTACGCTTTTGGATTTCATTAGAAAGGCAAAGGTTGTAGATTCTGAGGCTGGAGGAATAACCCAACATATTGGTGCTTATGAAGTAAAATCTAAAGATTCAAGTATTACTTTTATAGATACTCCAGGTCATGCTGCTTTCTCCTCTATGAGAGCAAGGGGCGCGAATACAACTGACATAGTTGTTTTAGTGGTAGCTGCAAATGACAGCATAATGCCACAAACTGAAGAAGCGATTAATCATGCAAAAGCTGCCGATGTTTCCATAATAGTTGCAATTAATAAAATGGATTTACAAGGCGCTGATGCTGAAAAGGTAAAAGGAGATTTGGGAACTAAAGACTTGGTGCCAGAAGACTGGGGTGGCAATACCCAAATGATTCCCGTTTCAGCTCTTAATGGCGATGGAGTAGATAAACTTCTTGAAGCCATTTCTTTAGAAGCAGAAATGCTAGAACTTAAAGCTTTTCATAAGGGGGACGCTCAAGGAGTTGTAATAGAATCCGAATTAGATAAATTTAGAGGAGCTGTTTCAACGTTCTTGGTCCAAAATGGATGTTTAAAAGTTGGAGATGTTGTAATTAGTGACATGTCTATGGGAAAGGTAAAAGCAATTACTAATTCATCTGGAGAGAAGATTAAACAAGCTGGGCCATCATCAGCTGTAGAGGTTTTGGGCTTAGATAGTGCTCCTAATGCAGGAAGTTCCTTTCAAGTAGTTAAAAATGAAAAAGCTGCCAGAGAGGTTATTGACTTTAGAGATAGTAAGGAAAAAGAAAAGAAACAAATTAAACAAAAAGATGACACTATGGGTGATATTTTTGAGTCCATGGGACAAGCCTCAATGAAGTTTTTAAATTTAATCATAAAGACTGATGTTGCAGGAACAGCTGAAGCAATAAATGCTTCACTTTCAAAAATTGGGAATGATGAAGTTTCAGTGAAGATCGTTGCATCTGGTGTTGGTGGTATTTCAGAATCTGATGCAAATCTCGCTATTACTACAAACTCTAGCATCATTGGCTTTAATGTGAGGGCAGATAATGCAGCTAAAAAAATAATTGAAAAAGAAGAAATTGATTTAACTTACTACAGCATAATTTATGAACTTATAGATGATGCAAAAGCTAAATTAAGCGGCTTGCTTGATCCAATTATAAGAGAGGAGATAGTCGGAACAGCAGATGTTCTTGAAGTTTTTAACTCGCCAAAATTTGGTCAAGTTGCTGGATGTGTTGTTGTGGAGGGTACAGTTCTAAGAAATAAGCCTGTTAGGGTTCTAAGGGATGACATAGTAATCTTCCAAGGTGAGCTAGACTCATTGAGAAGATTTAAAGATGATGTTAACGAAGTAAAAAATGGAACTGAATGCGGAATGGGTATTAAAAATTATAAAGATATTCGTGAGGGAGATAAGATTGAGGTGTTTGATAGAAAAGAGGAATCTCAATCAATTTAAGATAATATGTCTTTAAGACCTGAAAGAATTGCAGATTATCTAAAAAAAGAAATTTCAAATATTATCCTTCAAAAAGTAAGAGACCCGAGACTTCAGTCCATAGTTATCAACCATATAACTGTTTCACCAGACATCTCCATTGCAAAAGTTTATTACTCCTCTTATGAGGACAAAGTTGAATTAAACGAAAAAATCCTCTCAAAATTTTCGGGAATGATCAGAAGTGAAATTTCAAAATCTATGAAAATTAAAAGAGTTCCTAAGATCATATTTGTTTTTGATAAGACACCTGAAGAAGCAGACAACATCGAAAACCTTTTGAAAAATATTAAATGAATTCAGGTATTTTTTTAATAAATAAAGACAAAGGCATTTCATCTAATCAAGCAATTCAGAAAATCAAAAAAAGGCTAGATATAAAAAAGATTGGCCATTTTGGCACGTTAGATCCTCTAGCAGAGGGTCTATTAATTTGTGGAATAAATAAGGGTACAAAGCTTTCAAATAAGTTTCTTAATTTAGACAAGTCATATTTTTCAAGGATTATGTTAGGCATTCAAACTTCCACTGATGATTCTGAGGGAGACATAATTTTAAAGAAAGAGATACAAGTAGATGAAAATGAGATCATTGAAATGATAAAAACTTTTATTGGAGAGTCAAAGCAGAAACCTCCATTTTTTTCTGCTCTCAAGCACAAAGGAAAACCCCTATATAAATATGCAAGAGAGGGAAAGTTTGTAGAAAAACAACCAAGACATATTAATGTTTACAACATATCGAGAATTACAGTAGATAATCCTTTTGTCTCATTTGAAATATCTTGCTCTAAAGGCACCTACATAAGATCTATTGCAAGGGACTTAGGTAACAAGCTTAACTGTGGAGGTCACTTGGTAGAGCTTGTGAGGTTATCTCAGGGCAAATTTGAACTCAATGATGCAAAAAAAGTGGATGATGTTGAGATGGAGGATTTAATTGATATCGAGAAATTAGCTTTTAATTAAAAAAGAAATTAGTTGTTAATATCTTTAAATACCTTTAAGCTACGCACTCAAACTTTAGACATGCGAGGTTTGACAGGTGTAAATAAATTAAAATGTATGTCCTAGGAGATATATTATGGCGCTTTTAAAAGACGAAAAAGCTGACTTGGTCAAGAAATTCCAAAAGGATGAAAACGATACTGGATCATCAGAGGTCCAGATTGCTTTGCTAACGGAAAATATTAATAAACTTCAAAGTCATTTCAAGACACATAAAAAAGATCATCATTCCAGAACAGGGCTAATTAGGATGGTTAATCTCAGAAGAAAACTTTTAGCATATTTAAAAAGAACAAACCCTGAAAGTTACAAAAAAATCATTACAGATCTTAATTTAAGAGGATAAAACGTGGAAAAACACTTAGAACCAAAATCAATATCATTTGAATATGGGGGTAAAGAAATTACCCTCGAAACAGGAAGAATTGCTAGACAGGCAACCGCTGCTGTACTTGTAACAGTAGATCAAACACAAGTACTTACAACCGTTGTTGCAAAAAAAGAGGCCGATCCTGGCAAAGATTTCTTTCCACTTGCAGTTTTTTATCAAGAAAAATTTTATGCGGCTGGAAAAATTCCTGGGGGATATTTCAAAAGAGAAGCAAGACCAACCGAAAAAGAAACACTCACTTCGAGATTAATCGATAGACCTATAAGGCCGTTGTTCCCAGATGAATTTAAAAATGACGTTCAGATAATGTCTACAGTTATCTCATCTGATAAAGAATTTTCTTCTGACATCGCAGCTATGATTGGAGCATCTGCTGCATTGTCCTTGTCTGGTGTTCCTTTTCAAGGACCAATAGGCGCTGCAAGAGTTGGTTTTATTGATGGAAGTTATGCACTCAATCCATCCAAAGAAATCATGGATCAATCCTTCCTTGATATGGTTGTTGCTGGGACGTCTGAAGCAGTCCTAATGGTTGAGTCTGAGGCAAATGAGCTAAATGAAGACCTCATGCTTGGTGCAGTATTATTCGGCCATAAATCTATGCAAATAGTTATAGATAAAATAAAAGAATTTAAAGAAATAGTTGGGGTTGAAGATTGGATAATTGAAAAAGATGAAGAAACACCAAGATTTTTATCTGAACTTGAAGCAGATTTTTCATCTAAAATTGAAGAAGCATTCACAATTGCTAAGAAATCAGAAAGATCTGAAGCAATTAATGCGGTCCGTCTTGAAATTCTTGAAAAATACGAAGATCTTGATGAATTAACCATTGGAAAAGTAATGGGAGCATTTAAAAAGCTTGAAAGTCAAATAGTAAGAAAGAATATTCTTTCAGGAAAACCAAGAATTGATGGACGAGACCCAAATACAGTGAGACAACTTACCGTTGAAACTGATGTTCTTAAAAGAGCACACGGCTCAGCTTTATTCACAAGAGGCGAAACTCAGGCATTGGTTGCTGCAACTCTTGCATCTCCAAGAGATGCTCAAAGACTTGAATCACTTGATGGAGAAGAGCATGACCATTTTATGCTTCACTACAACTTCCCTGCATATTGTGTGGGTGAGATTGGAATGCCAATGGGGCCAAAAAGAAGAGAAATTGGTCATGGAAATTTAGCAAAAAGAGCTATTAAAGGTGTTCTCCCTGATTTCGATGCTTTTGGATATACAGTTCGAATAGTATCTGAAATAACAGAATCAAATGGCTCAAGCTCAATGGCAACTGTTTGTGGTACCTCTTTATCATTAATGGATGCTGGAGTGCCATTAACAGCTCCTGTTGCTGGAATAGCAATGGGGTTAATTAAAGATGGTGATGAATTTGCAGTTCTTACAGATATCCTTGGAGACGAGGATCACCTTGGCGATATGGATTTTAAAGTTGCTGGTTCTGAGAAAGGCATAACTGCTCTTCAAATGGACATTAAAATTGATGGAATCAATGAAAAAATAATGGATGAGGCTCTAAGTAGTGCAAAGGAAGCAAGAATGCATATTTTAGAAAAAATGAATGAAGTGCTTTCAAAGCCTAAAGAGCTAGCTTCAGATGCTCCATCAATGCAAAAATTTATGGTCAATAAGGATAAAATTAAAGAAATTATTGGAAAGGGCGGAGCAGTTATAAAGTCTATACAGGAAGAATCTGGTGCAGTAGTAGATATAAACGATTCAGGAGAAATATCGGTGTTTGGTGATAACCAAGCGAAAATGCAAGCAGCACTTGATATTATTGACAAAATTATCGAAGAACCAGAAGTTGATAAAATTTACGAAGGTACCGTTGTGAAGATCGTAGACTTTGGAGCTTTTGTAAATATCTTACCTGGTAAAGATGGACTACTTCATATTTCAGAGATTTCTGAAGAGAGAACTGAGGATGTTTCAGCTGTACTCGAAGAAGGGCAGAAGGTTACTGTTAAGCTAATAGGCTTTGATAGAGGCAAAATGAAGCTATCAATTAAAGCACTTAGTAAATAAATATCTAAAAGTCAAATTACGTTAAAAATACAATTAATGTAATTTGAAATCAACAACCAATTTTGGTTTCATATGCGTGTTAACCATTACCTTTATAGGGGGGAATTATGGAAACTGGATTGAAAATGATAATGGATATAGTAGCAAGTCTTACTAAGATTCTTGTTGCTGTTATCGGATTAGGTGTTGTAGCTGGTATCGTTTTTGGCGATGCTTTCTTTGTCGGCGATGTTTTAGGTAATCTTCTAGGTGTTGTTTCAATGCTTGGTGATGCTGGACTAGTCGGACTACTTGTAGCTGCTATCTTAATAGGATTGCTTAAGTAATCATTTATTCCTTCAAAGGGAGATTAATTTCTCCCTTTGATCTTAAAACTTTAGAATGAAGTTAGATTTTTATTACTCATTAAATAAAATCAAAAGCTACCTTAAACAGGTAACCGATGTGTTGCTTGTTGTAGTTGCAGTTGCATTGTTGCTCGGGGTTCTTTTTGGACCTGATGCTCCATTTGTTGGAACTGTATATGCAAATCTTGTTAACATTTTAGATACTATTGGCGATAGTGGAGTAGTAGCGCTCGTATCGCTAATAATAATTTTTTTAATAAACAAGAAGTAAGAATTGGTGGCTATGGGTGGAATTGAACCACCGACCCCAGCGTTATGAGTGCTGTGCTCTAACCATCTGAGCTACATAGCCATTGACCCGAAATAATAATTTACTCTGAATAAAAGTCAAACATTAAATTTAAAGTGAGCAATATCTCCATCTTGAAAAACATAATCCTTTCCTTCTAATCTTAATTTACCATTTTCTTTTGAACCCACCTCACCACCAAAAGAAATATAGTCTTCAAAGCTTACAACCTCTGCCTTAATGAAGCCTCTTTCAAAGTCTGTATGAATTCTTCCAGCTGCTTGCGGAGCAAGAGAACCACTTTTTACTGTCCATGCACGCAACTCATTTGGACCAGCTGTAAAAAAGGTATCCAAACCAAGGATTTCATAGCCTTTCTTTATGATTTTATTGAGGGCTGGCTCTTTAATTCCTTCTAACTCTAAAAAATCTTTTTTATCTTGTTCATCAAGACTAGCTATTTCTTCCTCAAGTTTTATCTGCACCTCAATGACATCTTGATTCATACCCTTAGCATACTCATTAAGATCATTGAGATTTTTTTTTGAGTGCTCTGTATCAGATACATTTGCAATAAAGAAAATAGGTTTTACAGTAAGAAGCTGAAAAGATTTAATTATTTTTATATCCTCTTTATTTGAGTATTTATCTAATTTTATAAAATCACCAGATTCTAGAGTCTTTAAACAATCCTCAATTAAAGTAAATTCATTTGCTAAATCTTTATCACCAGATCTTAATTTTTTTTCTATCTTTTCTTTTCTCTTATTCAAGGTTTCAAGATCAGCAAAAATCAGCTCAAGATTAATTACTTCTGCATCTCTAGTTGAATTAATTTCTCCATCAACATGAGTAATATTATCGTCATCAAAACACCTTACTACATGGGCTAATGCATTCATTTCTCTTATATTTGATAGAAAACTATTCCCAAGACCTTCTCCCTTAGAGGCACCTTTTACTAATCCAGCAATATCAACAAGATTCAAAGTTGTAGGAATGACTTTTTTTGCATTTACAATTTCTTGTAAGGCATTGAGCCTTGAATCAGGTACTTCAACTACCCCAATATTTGGCTCAATTGTGCAGAAAGGAAAATTCTCTGCAGGGATCGAGGATTGTGTTATTGCATTGAATAAGGTTGATTTTCCAACATTTGGCAAACCAATAATTCCACATTTAAAACCCATGCTAGTTTACCAAGTTTTGAAGATCTTCAATTTCAAGATTAAAAATCTTGTCTTGGTGAATAAAAATCTTGTCATATAAATCTTCAAGGAGTAGCATTTCATTTGGATTGAATTTTCCTAAGACCCAGTTCGTAACATCATCCTTAACACCAGGATGACTTACACCTATTTTTAATCTTTTAAAGTTTTTTCCAATAGTATTCGATAAATCTTTGACTCCATTATGGCCCCCATCTCCGCCACCAGATTTAAATTTTGCAGCACCAATCTGTGTATCAATATCATCATGCAATACCAAGATTTGCTCTGCATTGGCATTAAGATACCTTTTGAGCAAAGCAGCAACTTTCCCGGTTTCATTAACATAAACATGAGGAACCACTAAAAAAATGTTGGGTTTTATTTCACAGATACTGCATTTGAGTTTTGATTTCTTAATGAAAGAGCAGTTATGATCTTTTGCTAACCTCTCTATCCAGTCTTTGCCGATGTTATGTCTGGTATTTTTATATTTATCCTCAGGGTTTCCGATACCAAGAATAAATACCTTCTGCACTAGATTGCTATTCTGAAGCTTCTTCTTTTTCTTCTGTATTCGCAGAATCTTCGTCAGAAGTTTCTTCAGTGACTTCAC
>CACNXK010000009.1 GCA_902624425.1 uncultured SAR86 cluster bacterium
AATAAAAATGAGGAAATTTACATAAAATCAAAAGTACTTAATGCCGTTAATGAATAGGAATATAGAAAATTTTATTGAGTCATTATTATTTGCATCCGGCAGGCCCTTGAGATTGTCTGAAATTAGAACAATTCTTGAAAACGAAGGTATAAGAGTTGATTTAGCAGAAGTGAAAGTTGGATTGAATAATCTTGAAGAAAGATATGCAGATACATCTTTAGAGTTATCCGAAGTAGCTACTGGTTTCAGGTTACAGATTAAAAAAGACTTTAGTCATCTCTTATCTTCACTATGGACAGAGAACAATAGGTTATCTAAATCATTGATGGAAACCATTTCTATAATTGCTTACAAGCAACCTGTGACTCGAGGAGAAATAGAAGAGATTAGAGGGGTTCAAGTCAGCACAAACATAATTAGGAACTTACTTGAGAGAGACTGGATAAAGATTTCAGGATACAGGGAGACACCTGGTAGACCAGCTTTGTTTATAACTACAAAAACTTTTTTGAATGATCTTAATATCAAGAAAATTTCAGATCTTCCGCCATTGCCTGAAAAAGAAGATTTATCTCAGGATGAAAAAACTGATACAACTGAGATAAATTTAGAGGCGAGTTAAATCCCTATGAAAAAAACTAGGCTGCAAAAAGTGCTTGCAAGGGCAGGCTTTGGTTCAAGGCGGGGCTGTGAGGAGATTATCAGCTCCGGTAAAGTAACTGTAAATGGCGAAATAGCAAAACTTGGTTGTTCTGTTGATGCAGATGATGAAATTAAATTAGGCGACAAAACAGTTGAATTCGTAGATATACAAACTCGATTATTTGTTCTGAACAAACCAGCAGGAGTCATTTGTTCGAAAAAGACTGAAGGTAATTTAAAATCGATATATGACTTGCTTCCAAAGATTGATAATGAAAAAAACTTAATTATTGTTGGGAGATTAGATGCAAACTCTACTGGCTTAATCTTTTTTACCAATGACGGAAAGTTATCTGAATTTATTGCACATCCAAGTAATTTATTTGATAGAGAGTATCTGGTCAGGGCGCGAGGGAACTTTGATGATGAGATAAAAGAAAACATGTTGACAGGAATTAAGATAGATAACCAGTTGCTTCGATTAAGCGATATTATTGTTGGGGATAAAACAAGTTCAAATAGGTGGTATACAGTTTGTCTTCTCACAGGACGTAATAGAGAAATACGAAAAATATTTGAGTCTCAAGGGCTTCAAGTAAGTAGGCTTAAGAGAGTAAGATTTGGACCAATCTTTCTGCCAAAAGGACTGAAAGAGGGTGACTGGTCAGAGTTAAAATCTAAAGATATAGAAAAAATGTATTCCTATGGAAAGTAATCAGGCTTACAAAAATCTTCTTACTTTAACAAAGAAATATAAACTTGATGAGCTTCACAGACATATAAAAAATATTGGCCCACTCAAAATAAAGCTATCAAAACTCAAATTTGATCATCATTTATGTAAGATAATCGTAGGACAACAAATCTCCACAAAGGCCGCTGATGCGATTTGGATAAGAGTTGAAAAAATCTTAAAGGGAAAGCTGCCTAAGAAGCCAACTAAAAATCTTGAAAAAAGATTAAAGGGTGCAGGTCTTTCAGCAAGGAAAGTGGATTACATGATTGGAATTATCTATAACGACGAAATTAGATCTTCTAACAGAAAAAAATTAAAGACTAAATCAACCGAGGACTTTTCAAAGCTTCTCCTGTCTATTAAGGGAATTGGCAAGTGGACTGTAGATATGTCGAGGATATTTTATTTAGGAGACTCAGATGTAATGCCGTTAACAGATCTAGGGATTATATATGCTCATAAAATTGCTTTTCCAAAGGAAAAAATAGACGAAAGATTTTATAAAAAATTCAGTCCATATAATTCCTATCTAAGCTTATTTATGTGGCGTCTTTTGGAAGATGAAAATCTGAGTATTTAAAATGCACTTTCTCCGAAAGAGAGCTTTCATCTGAAAAAAACCATTCAAAACAATGTATTAAGTCTTTTGGAGTTTTTATAGAGTCCTGATCTTCAGAGGGCCTTGCTGCAAAACGCATTTTCGTTTTGGTTGCCCCAGGATCAAGAGTAAAAACTTTTATATTTTTATTCACCTCAGTCTCTTCGCTAAGAATTTCAGCCAAACCCCTTTGTGCAAATTTTGATATAGAGTATGCACCCCAGAATGCCTTTCCATTATTTGAAACCCTTGAAGAAACAAAAATAATCCTCGCCTCATTAGAAGAAGATGTTAACTGTAATAGATGCTTTGTGATTAAAAACGAAGAGGTCAGATTAACCTGCAGGACCTCATCCCAAGTTTTAGATTGATAATCTTCAATCCTTGTGAGATTCCCAAGAATGGCTGCGTTATGAATTAGCCCATCTATATTTCCATAGTATTTTTTTATCTCATCTGAGATCTGGATTGCACCTTTCTCATCTAACTCTTTTAGATCAGACTTTATAATCAAGTTTTTTCCGCCATGTATTGAAATCTCATCATAGAGTTCGTCAAGCTTTTCCTCATCTTTACCAAGGATAATTAGATTGGCACCTTTTGATGAAAATGACCTTGCAAGCTCGAGACCAATTCCGCTTGTTGCTCCGGTGACCATAATATTTTTTCCCTTAACAACTTCAGACATTTCTTTTATCAGACATTTCTTTTAATAAAATCTAGAATTTGTTCAGGTGATTGAAAGCTCTCTGCACCATCAACAGTCAATCCTTTCTCAAAGCCATAGCCAAAAGTACACACACCTGAAATTGTTCCAGCACTTAATGACGCATTTAAATCATTTGCGTGATCACCGATATAGATGCATTTTGAATTTGGTACCCCTAGTATGTTACAGGCATGATTAATTCCCTCAGGATAAGGCTTTGATTTAAAGCCATCATCGCAGCAAATAACTACTTTAGATTGTCTTAGCAAGCTTGATTTTTTTAAAATAATCTCAGTATATTTTCTTGGCTTATTCGTTACTATCCCATATGGAATTTTTTTCTCTAACAAAAAGTTCAGTAGATCAGAAATTCCAGGAAACAAGTTTCCATGCATAAAAATATTTTTTTCATATTCGTTTAGGAAGTTTCTTTTATGTTCATCAAAATCTTTATCATCCTCATTTATGTCAAAAACAAGCTTAAGTAGTTTTGAGCTTCCATCAGATACATTTGCTCTTACAATGTTCTCATTTATTTCTCTCGATTGATTTTTAAAAGGCATATTATGAAGAGATGCTAAAAAGTCAGGAAAAGAATCCAGCAAAGTTCCATCTAAATCAAATAGAACAGCCTCAATTTTATTCATTGATTCCATACATCATGTAGTTAACACCCAAATCATTATTTAAGCTTACATGATGTGTTACAGGATTATAGAACATGCCTTTAGCTTCCATAAGTTTCACTGAAGCATTTTCCATATAGTTACTGAGTTCCGATGGCTTTATAAATTTTTCAAATTCGTGTGTTCCTTTGGGAAGAATATTAAAAATATATTCTGCTCCCACAATCGCTGTTATCCATGATCTTGGATTTCTATTTATTGTTGAAAGAAATAAAAGACCATCCTTTTTAAGCATTTTTGAACATGCCTCTACTAAAGAACTTGGGCTTGGTACATGCTCTAAAACTTCTAAACAGGTTACAACATCATAATAATTTTCTTTATTTTTAGAAAAATCTTCAGCTTGTGCAGTTGAATAGTTTATTTCCTTTTGACTTTTTTTTGCATGAATTCTTGCAACTTCAATGCCGGGACCAGCTGCATCGATTCCATCAACCTCTGCCCCCAAATCATAAAGCGCTTCGGCTAATAAACCTCCACCACATCCAACATCCAAGACTTTTTTACCTTCGAGATCAATTTTTGAGGAAATATATTGAGATCTAATTGGGTTTATCTTGTGAAGCGGTTTAAATTCTCCAGAAGAGTCCCACCATTTGTCTGCAAGTTCAGCAAACTTATTTACTTCATTTTGATCTATATTTTCGTTCATTTTTAAAAAACTAAAAACTAATTTTATTTAAGGCTAATATTGAGTTTATAATCAAAACACATTATTTTTTATAATAATATCAAAAAGATAAAAAAAGGGTTCAAATTGATTATTTCAGCTATAAAATCAAAAGATAAATTAGATAAAAGATCTGTTTTACATCCAGACACTATTAAGAATCTAATATCGAAAGGAATAGATATTATTTTTGAGAGTGGTATTGGCGAAGGTATTCATTTTGATGATCAGACTTTTGAAGATTTAGGCGCAAAAGCAGTAAGTAGAGAAAGTTGCTTTTCCGATGCTGAAATAATTTTATCTCCAAGTCCAATTGATGACCATGAAACCAAACTTATTGCTGGTGGTAAAACCTTGATGGGGATGGTGAATCCTTTTGATAATTTAGATTTAATTAAAAGCTTGAGTGAATCAAATGTTAATTTAGTGTCAATGGAGTTTGTTCCAAGAATTACGCGTGCACAAAAAATGGATGTTCTTAGTTCTCAGGCGAACTTAGCTGGCTATGTTGCTGTAATAGAGTCTTCAGCTTTATTATCAAGCGCAATGCCAATGATGATGACAGCTGCAGGAACTCTTAAGCCTGCAAGAGTATTTGTAATTGGGGTCGGAGTAGCAGGTCTTCAAGCAATAGCGACGGCAAAGAGACTCGGAGCAAGAGTGGAGGCATTTGATACAAGAGATGTTGTTGAGGAGCAAGTTCAGTCATTAGGTGCCAAATTTGTAAAGATTGATTTAGGGGAGACAGGTGAGACCAGTCAAGGTTATGCAAAAGAATTGACAGAAGAGCAGTTAGCGAAGCAAAAAGAATTGCAATCAAAAGTTTGTGAAAGATCAGATATTGTTATAACTACAGCTCAACTTTTTGGGAGACCAGCTCCACGAATAATTGATATTAGCACCATTAAAAAAATGAAAAGAGGAAGTATAGTTTTAGACATGGCTGTTGAGTCTGGTGGTAATGTGGAAGGTTCAAAGGTTGATGAGATTGTAGAGGTTGATGGAGTTAAGATAGTTGGGATTTCTAACCTTGCATCAAAAGTCGCTGGACACGCATCCTATGCTTTATCAAATAACTTTAATAACTGGCTTTTAGAATTTTATGATGAGGAAAGTAAAAATATAACATTTGATTTTGAAGATGAAATAATCTCAAACAGTGTTTTAGTTTTTGACGGCGAAGTAAAAAATGAGAGGTTTAGATAATGGAAATATATATTTTGTTAGGATTTGTTCTTATTCTTTCCATTTATCTTGGTCTTGAATTAATTTCAAAAGTACCAAGCACTCTTCACACACCATTAATGTCTGGTGCTAATGCTATCTCAGGAATTGCACTTGTTGGAGCATTAACATTGACTCAAGATACTTTTCTTCAAACTGTAATTGCATTTTTAGCTATAACTTTTGCATCAATTAATGTTTTTGGTGGCTACTTAGTCACTAATAGGATGCTGAGCATGTTTAAAAAGAAATAATATGGAAAATTTTGATATAACACTCCTGCAAAACATCGCTTACATTTTTGCTGCGATATTGTTCATAACAGGTATCAAGATGCTTGGAAAAGAAGCAACAGCTCAAAAAGGTAATATTATTTCGGCTGTTGGAATGTTTATAGCGATTATCGTCACAGCTATTAATATTGTTAACCCTCTTGTTGTGCTAGGTGGAATATTACTAGGAGCTTTTATCGGCTCAATAATTGCAATCAAAGTGAAAATGACCTCCATCCCTGAGATGGTTGCTCTTTTCAATGGCTTTGGAGGATTAGCAACTTTCTTTATTGCTTGGTCTGAGATGGGCAGTGCAAATAATAATCTTTTTCAATATCTATTGGTAATACTGACAATTTATATTGGAGGAGTGACCTTCTCAGGAAGCTTGATCGCCTTTGGAAAGCTTTCTGAGAGACTTAAGATTGGGAAAGGCCATTTAGTTACAAACGTATTTATCTCTTTTTTCTATATATCTTTAATTTCAATATTAGCAATGCTTGTACTACCAATGATTGGGAGCTTGCCTTTAAATTTTGAAACAATTTTTTATATATACCTTGTATTAGTGATGTTAGGAGGAATTGGTTTCGTTCTACCTATAGGAGGGGGGGACATGCCAGTTGTAATATCGTTGCTTAATTCTCTTTCTGGGATTGCTGCTGCATTTGCTGGCTTAATTCTTGTCAATAATGTATTAATTGTTGCTGGCTCGCTTGTTGGTGCAAGTGGTCTAATCTTGACCATTATCATGGCAAAAGCTATGAACAGAACTATAGGGAATATTTTATTTGTTGGATATGCTGCCTCAGGTACCTCTTCAAGCTCTGAACAGGGTGAGGTTAAACCAATCAATGCTGAAGATGCTTTCTTAATCCTTGAGAATGCCTCATCAGTTTTAATTGTCCCTGGATATGGAATGGCAGTTGCCCAAGCTCAACATGTTGTAAGAGAACTAGGCGAACTCCTTGAAGAAAATGGTACTGATGTTAAGTATGGCATTCATCCAGTTGCTGGTAGGATGCCTGGTCATATGAATGTGCTGCTTGCGGAAGCTAATGTTTCTTATGACCTCCTTGCTGAACCAGATGATGTAAACCCAATGATGGATACCGTAGATGTTGCAATTGTTATTGGAGCTAATGACGTTGTTAACCCATCTGCAACTGAAGAGCCAGGAAGCCCAATTTATGGAATGCCCATTCTTGAAGTAGCAAATGCAAGAACAGTATTCGTTCTAAAAAGATCAATGTCCTCAGGTTTTGCAGGCGTTCAAAATCCTCTTTTCTTTAAAGAAAATACTAGAATGCTTTTTGGTGATGCAAAAGAATCAATTAGCGGGCTTGTATCTGAGTTTAAAGATTAAAGATGAAAATTATCGTCGTTAGTGGCGGCTTTGATCCAATTCATTCTGGGCATATATCCTACTTATCAGAAGCAAGGAAAAAAGGAGATAAATTAATTGTTGCTCTCAACAGTGATGAATGGCTTATTAAAAAAAAGGGTAAAGAGTTCATGTCTTTTGAGGAAAGAAAGATAATTCTTGAAAATATCAAAAGTGTTAATCAGGTAATAAGCTTTAAAGATGATCATTTAGGAAGCTGTATTAATGCTTTAAAATCAGTAAAGAATATGTATCCAAATGATGAAATTTTTTTCGCTAATGGGGGCGATAGAGATAAAGAAAATATACCTGAGATGAGCGAGGAAGGCATAAAATTTCTATTTGGCATTGGTGGAAATTACAAAAAGAACTCGTCTTCATCAATCCTAGAAAATTGGATAGATTTTGTCCAAAAAAATTAAGCCCAAATCATTCATCAAATCAATAAATTAAAGCCTTATCCATGGTAAAATATAAGCTAAATTTATAATAAAATTTTTAAAGATTAAACACATCATTTTTACTTAAAAATAAATGGATTTTGCTAAAGAAATTCTTCCTGTAAATATTGAGGATGAACTAAAACAATCGTACCTCAGCTACGCCATGAGTGTTATTCATGGTAGAGCGCTTCCAGATGTTCGAGATGGATTAAAACCTGTCCACAGAAGGATTCTATATGCAATGCATGATCTAAAAAATAACTACAACAAACCTTATAAAAAATCAGCAAGAGTTGTTGGAGATGTTATTGGTAAATATCATCCTCATGGAGATAGTGCAGCATATGATGCAATTGTCAGGATGGCTCAGGATTTTTCAATGAGATACACACTTATCCAAGGCCAAGGAAACTTTGGCTCAATTGATGGAGATCCACCGGCTGCTATGAGATATACAGAAGTAAGAATGCAGAAGATTGCTGATGAGATTCTTGCTGATCTTGAAAAGGAAACAGTTTCTTTCTCTGAAAACTATGACGGCTCAGAACAAATGCCTGATGTAATGCCAACTAAAATCCCAAATCTTTTAATCAATGGATCATCTGGGATTGCAGTAGGAATGGCTACAAATGTGCCTCCACATAATCTAACGGAAGTTATTAATGGCTCATTAAGGCTTCTTGAAAATCCAAAACTGTCTATAGACCAGATCATTGAATCAATTAGCGGGCCTGACTTTCCTACCGGGGGCACAATTGATGGGAAAATGGGTATTTATGAAGCCTATAAGACAGGAAGAGGAATAATTTATGTCAGATCTAAATCAAAAGTAGAGGAAAGCAAAACTGGTAAGAAATCTTTGGTTATCTATGAAATACCTTTCATGGTAAATAAAGCAAGAACGCTTGAGAAAATTGCAGAGCTTGTCAAAGAAAAAAAGATCGATGGAATTAGTGAAATAAGAGATGAAAGTGATAAAGACGGTCTAAGAATAGTTATCGATGTGAAGAAAGGAGAGTCAGTAGATGTTTTAGAGAATAATCTTTTTTCGCAAACTCAGCTTGAGCAATCATTTGGAATAAATTTTACTGTTTTAGTTGACGGCCAGCCAAAAGTACTCAACTTAAAAGAAATTCTCCAGGAATTTTTAAAACACAGAAAAGATGTTGTTCTTAAAAGAACAAAATTTGAGCTTAGAAGAGCTAAAGAGAGAGGCCATATTGTAGAAGGTTTGATGGTTGCAATTGCCAATATTGACGAAATTATTAAGATTATCAAGAAATCTAAAGATCCAAAGATTGCAGCCCAAGAATTAGTTAAAAAGAAATGGAAAGCTGGCCCTGTGGAGGCAATCCTGAAGAAGGTTGGAAAAGATGCGTGTAAGCCAAAAGGTATTGCAAAGGGAGTTGGACTAACTGGAAAATCTTATAAATTATCCAGCAATCAAGCAAAAGCCATTCTTGAGTTAAGACTTGGGAGGCTAACTGGACTTGAGCAAGATAACTTATCAGGCGAATTTAATTCTCTAATTCAAAAAATTACTTCGCTTCAAGAAATTATTGATGATAAAGGCGTTCTTCAAAAGGTAATCAAAGATGAGCTCAATGAAATTAAAGAAACCTATGGCGATGATAGAAGAACAGATATAAATGACACTCGACAAGATATTTCAAACGAAGATTTAATTCCCGAGGAAACCAGAGTTTTAACCATATCAAGGACTGGATATGCGAAAACTCAACCACTCGAAGAATATAGAGAGCAAAGGAGAGGAGGTCAGGGTAAGGCTGCTGCCTCAGTCAAGGAAGAAGATGTCATTCAAAATCTTTATGTTTTGAGTAGCCATTCACAAATGCTATGTTTTACTACAAAAGGTAAGGTTTATTGGCTAAAAGTATATGAGGTTCCTGTCGCAAGTAGGACTTCAAAAGGAAGACCACTTGTTAACATGCTAAATCTTGATGATGACGAAAAGGTAAGTGATATTTTACCGGTTGATAAATTTTCAGAGGATAGATTCGTTTTTATGGCAACCAAAAAGGGAACCACAAAAAAAACTCAACTAAGCCTTTTTTCAAAAAAATATAAATCTGGAATTAAGGCGATCAAGTTAGACGATGATGATGAACTTATAGGCTCGGCAATTACAAACGGAGATGATGAAATACTTTTAGCTTCTTCAGCTGGAAAATTGATAAGATTTTCAGAAAAGAAAGTAAGGCCTATGGGAAGAACAGCAAGAGGTGTTAGGGGAATGCGGATCAAAAATGATCAACAAATTATTTCTTTAATGGTCGCTAATAATGAAAAAGAAATTCTGTGTGTTTCCGAAAATGGTTTTGGCAAGAGGACACCGGTTGATGATTTCCCAACACATAATCGAGGAGGGCAGGGTGTAATTTCTATAAAAACTAGTGAAAGAAACGGACTGATGGTTGCATCAACCCTAGTCGATAACAATGATGGGATAATGCTTATAAGTGATAAGGGAACAATGATCAGAACCTCTGCGGAACAAATACCTTCAATAAGTAGAAATACACAGGGCGTAAAAATAATTACTCCGAAAGAAGGAGAAAAAATTCTCGAGTGCGTAAGAATAGATCCTGAAGAAGAGGAAGAATGAGGAAATGGAATTTTTGTGCTGGTCCCGCAGCAATTCCTGAAGAAGTACTAAAAGAAGCACAAAACGAACTCTTGGAATGGAACCTTTCAGGCTCTTCTGTTATGGAAGTTAGTCATCGATCTGATTTATTTGCAGAAATAGCGATGTCATCGACAAGAGACATTAAAGCTCTTTTAAATATTGGAGATGATCATGAGGTCCTTTTTCTGCAGGGTGGAGCGACTCTTCAATTTACTTCTGTACCATTAAACTTTGCAATCAAAGAATCTGTTGTAAGTTATTTAAATACTGGATTATGGTCAAAAAAAGCTATCGCGGCTGCATCAAAATATACCTCAGTTAATGTTGCCGCATCATCTGAGGAATCAAACTATACATATGTACCTAGTACTCAAGAATGGAGAGTAGATTCAAATAGCATTTATTTTCATTATGTTATGAATGAGACAATACAGGGGCTTGCAATTCGTGATCCAATTTCATCTGAGATACCTGTTATTTGTGATATGTCTTCATGCATATTAAGTGAAGAAGTTGATTTTCATAACCTTGATCTTGTATATGCAGGTGCTCAAAAAAATATAGGCCCTGCTGGATTAACTTTAGTAATCATAAAAAAAGATTTTTTAGAAAAAGCCAATGAAAATATTCCTGACATTCTAAGCTATAAAAAAATTAGTCAGGCAGGCTCCATGTTGAACACTCCACCTACTTTTGCATGGTATCTCGCAGGTAAAGTATTTAAATGGCTTTTAAAAAAAGGTGGAGTAAAAAGTATTCAAAAAGAAAATGAAAAAAAAGCAAAGTTTCTATATGACTTTATAGATTCTTCTTCTTTTTACTCAAATCCAGTTAAGAATGAATATCGATCAATTATGAATGTTCCTTTTCTTCTTAGTGATGAAAATGCTGATTCTTCATTTCTTGAAAAGGCGGAAATAAATGGTCTCTTAAATCTAAAAGGACATAGATCAGTTGGAGGTATGCGTGCAAGTATATATAATGCTACTCCGTTTGAAGCTGTGGAGGATCTAGTTTCTTTCATGAGTGATTTTGAGAGAAGCTATACTGGGAATGGAAAATAAAGTAAAAGAGCTAAGAGATAAAATAGATGAAATTGATCTCAAAATACTTGATTTAATTCAATCAAGAGCCATTCATGCTTCCAAAATAGGTGAAATTAAAAAAGAATCTCCTGATTTTGATGGATTCTTTTATAAACCAGAAAGAGAGAAAGAAATAATGGATAGGCTAACTAAAAGAAATGAAGGGCCTCTGAAGATAAATAATATAAGAAATGTCTTTAAAGAAATTATTTCTGCATGTCTTTCGGTTGAAGGTGAGCTATCCATATCCTACTTAGGGCCTGAGGGAAGTTTTTCAGATTCTGCCAAGAAAGATCATTTTGGAAGCTCTGTTACCTCAAAATCAGAAAACACAATTGAGGGAATATTTAAAAGCGTTGAGGCGGGAACCACAAATTTTGGCATTGTCCCTTTTGAGAACTCCTCTCAAGGGGTTATAAACACAACCCTAAATTGTTTATCAGACTTCAATATCCAAATCTGCGGAGAGACAATCGTTAATATTGAGCATCATCTTGCAGGAAAAAAAGATATTGAATTCTCACAAATCAAGCAAGTAGTTTCTCATCCACAAGCCCTTGGGCAGTGTTCAAAATGGATTGATAAAAATTTTGGAGATATTAGTCAAGTTCCAATGAACAGCACAGCTGAAGCAGCAAAGTTTGTAAGTAATAATAGTAACTGTGTTGCAATTGTTAGTGATTTAGCCATAGAAAAATATCAATTACATTGTCTTGCAAGATCAATTCAGGATTTTAAAGATAATCAAACCAGATTTCTTGTAATAGGGAATTTCGAACCAGAGATTGCTAAAAAAAATAAGTCGAGTTTTTTAATAAGGACTGAAAATAAACCCGGAGCTCTTTTAGAAATATTAAAGCCATTTAATGAACACAATATAAATCTTTTTAGAATTGAGACTAGGCCATCTAGATCAGACAGAGGCTCTCATGACTTTTTTATTGATAGTGAAGGGCATGTCAATGAAAAAGAAATGCAACAACTCATTAAAAAAGTAAAAGCTGCGAGCAGCTTTATAAAAGTTCTCGGATCATACCCCTTGCATTCATGAAGAATATTTTAATTTTAGGTTTAGGTTTAATCGGTGGCTCACTTGCAAAAGCTATAAAAGAGAGTGAACTTGAATATAGAATCCATGCTTATGATCCAGATCAATTAAGTCTTGAAAATGCATTAAATGATAAATCAATTGATGTAGCGATTGATCAAATAGAGGCAATCCCTCAATTAGAAGATCTGTCACTGATTATTCTCAGTTCCTCTATTGATAAAACTATTGAAAATTTGAAATTATTGAAATCTAAAGGTGAAAAAACTCTTTTTGTATCTCTAGCAAGTTCCTTAACCTCAATAAATGACTTTGCTGAACAAGAGGGTATGAAAAATATTATATTTACGCATCCAATTTCAGGCTCTCATAAATCAGGTTATGAAAATGCATCCCCAGATTTGTTTAATCAAAAAAATGTCATAAGTGTTAATGTAAATGACCTTCAAGGAAATCAGGTCCATGAAATAGAAAAGATGTGGTCCTCTATTGGATCAAATATTATCAATATGTCGCTTGATGATCATGAGAGATTTTTAATGTTTACCAGCCATCTACCACATTTAATTGCATACACAACAATGCTTTCGATAGATGATGAGTTAGATATTTCTAAATTTTCAGCTGGAGGCTTAAAAGAATTCTTGAGAATTGCAGAATCTAGCCCAGATATGTGGGCAGATATTTTTTCATCAAATTCAAAAAATCTTAAAGTTGGTTCAGAAATCTTTATTAAAAATCTAAATAAAATTATTGATTTATTTAAAAATCCTGAAACTCTAAAAGAATTACTATCTGAAATAAAGAATAAAAAACAAAAATTGTGAAAGCATCCTCAAAAAGATCAAACAACTTGCAAGGCACAGTTAGTTGTCCGGGCGATAAATCTATTTCTCAAAGATCTGTAATAATTGGCTCTTTACTTGAAGAGGATATTCAAATAAGTGGGTTCCTCTTTGCTGAAGATCCTTTGTCTACCATTGGTGCTCTAAGAAATCTAGGTCATGAGATTGAAATTAATGATGATATGGTTTTGCTTAAGAATACTAGGAAGAATATTTATGATAAAAAAGTTTTTTGCAATTTAGGTAACTCTGGAACTGGATTTAGATTAATTGCAGGTTTAATTGCTGGCCAAGAAATAAATGCCGAACTCACAGGCGATGATTCTTTATGTAAACGTCCAATGAATAGGATAATAAATCCTTTGAATGAAATGGGCGCTAAGATCGAATCTAATAAAGGCTGTGCTCCATTAATTTTTAATAAGAGCCAATTGGTAAAAGAATTCCTATATGAAATGCCAATTGCCAGCGCTCAACTTAAATCATGTCTTTTGTTAGCAGCCATTTCATCAAATATGAAGTTAACCTTGCATGAGAAAAAAGTTTCTAGAGACCATACCGAAAGGATGCTTAAATATTTTGGAGCAAATTTAACTACAAAAAAATATGAGGGTGGGCAAGATATCATTCTTGATACCAACAATAAACTTAGAGGAAAAGATTATTCAGTAGTTGGAGATTTTTCCTCTGCATCATTTTTAATAGTGGCCGCACTAATAACTAAAGATAGTTCAATTACAATTAAGAATGTTGGAATCAACGAGACAAGATGCACATTAATAGAAATCCTCAAAATAATGGGTGCAGATATTAATATTAAAAACCGTTCTATTTGTTGTGATGAAGAGGTAGCTGATATTGAAGTTTCTTCTTCTGCTTTGAGCGGGATAAGTATTGAGGAAGAGTCTATTCCTAAAATTATTGATGAAATTCCGATTTTATCCATTGCGGCATGCTTTGCGGAGGGGGAAACATCTATAACTGGTGCTGGTGAGTTGAGATTTAAAGAATCTGACAGGCTTATGGCTATTGAAGAGGGATTAAAAAGGATAGGCGTAAGTTATAAATCTTCTGATGACAGTATTGTAATTATGGGAAATAGAGATCTAAATGTCTCAAAAGAAGTTAATATTGACTCTTTTGGTGATCACAGAATTGCTATGAGTTTTTTAATTGCTGGATTAAGATTTGATTCAGAGGTGCATGTAAATGATTGCAAGAATATTGATACATCTTTCCCACGCTTTTTTGAAACCTTTGCATCTTTGGGAGCAGAAATAAAAACAGCATGAATAAGGTAATAACTATTGATGGACCTTCAGCATCAGGTAAAGGCACATTAGCAATCTTGTTGGCAGACAAACTGAACTGGAAAATACTAGATAGTGGTGCTTTATATAGGGCTTTTGCATATTTCTCAATAAGCGAGAATGACCAGAAAATAATTGAAGAAAATTTAAGAAAGATCAGCTTTAATATCGTAGATAATAGTATCCAAGTTCTATTTAAGAATGCAGATATTTCAAGGCATCTAAGAAGTGAAGAGACAGCCATTCAGGCATCGAAATTAAGCTCTTTGTCATCGACAAGAGAAATACTTCTTCCAATACAAAGATTCTTTTGGGAAACAAGTAATCTTATTGCAGATGGAAGAGATATGGGGAGCGTAGTTTTTCCTGATGCAGATTTAAAATTTTTTCTTGATGCAGCTCCTGAAGTAAGAGCAAAAAGAAGGCATTTAGAGTTGCAGAAAAGGGGACAAGAAGTTAATATGCACGACCTAATAAATGATATTGTTGAAAGAGATAAAAAAGACAGAACAAGAGATTTATCTCCACTGATCAAAACAGAAGATTCTATTTTATTAGATTCTACAAATTTAGATCAGGAATCTATCTTAAGCGAGGCTCTTCAACATATTAAAGAAAGGAATATTTTATGAGTGAATCTTTTGCAGACCTTTTAGACGAAAGCATTGCAAGTCTTGAAATGCAGCCTGGATCAATAGTCTCTGGCGTTGTTTTGGATATAGATAAAAACTGGGTCACAGTTCATGTTGGTCTCAAATCTGAGGGCGTAATCTCAATTGATGAATTTAGAACAAACGATGGTCAGCTAAACATTGAGGTTGGTGATCAAATCGAAGTTGCTCTAGAAGCTGTTGAAGATGGCTATGGTGAGACGAGGATTTCAAGAGAAAAAGCAAGAAAAATATCAACTTGGAAAAATTTAGAACATGCCCTTGAAACTGGTGAATTTGTCACTGGTAAAATATTAAATAGAGTTAAGGGTGGTTTCGCGGTTGAGGTGGATGTTGTCAAAGCATTCCTTCCAGGATCACTTGTTGATACAAGGCCACTAAAAGAGGCTCCAAACATTGAAAATACTGTTCAAGATTTTAAAGTTATTAAACTAGACTACAAAAGAAATAATGTTGTTCTATCAAGAAAAGCTGTACTAGAAGAAGCTAATTCTGCTGAGAAGTTAGAGTTGCTTAAAAATTTAGAAGAGGGACAAATAGTTAAAGGTATAGTAAAGAATATTACTGACTACGGTGCATTTATTGATCTTGGCGGACTCGACGGATTGCTGCATATAACGGATATTTCATGGTCAAGAGTTATTAATCCAGCAGATTCCCTTAATTTAGGAGAGGAAATTGAAGTTAAAGTTCTCAGCTTTGATAAAGAAAAGTTAAGAGTATCCCTTGGCCTTAAGCAAATTCAAAATGATCCTTGGGAAGAAATTGATTCTAAATATAGTTCTGGCGGTATTTATGAGGCGGTGGTTAGCAATGTTACTGATTATGGTTGCTTTGCGGAACTTGAACAGGGAATTGAAGGCTTAATTCATTTGTCAGAGCTGGATTGGACATCAAAAAATATACATCCATCAAAAGTTGTTTCTCAAGATGAAAAGATAAAGGTAATGATTTTAGAAATTGATAGAGAAAAAAGAAGAATATCTCTTGGATTAAAACAAACAAAACCAAATCCATGGGTCGAGTTTGATAACAAATACAATCTCGGTGACAATGTCGAGGGTGAGATTAAATCTATCACTGATTTTGGGATTTTTGTTGGCCTGGAAGGCAACATAGATGGCTTAATCCATCTTTCAGATATTTCTGATGAGGATAACGCCAAGGAAGCTCTAGAAAAATTCTCAAAAGGGGACAAAATAACATGTGTTATTTTTGGTATTGATTCTGATAGAGAGAGAATTTCTCTTAAGTTGAGTGAATAAAAAAACAAAAAAGCTTAATAGATCAGATATAGAAGCATATATTCAAAAAAAACTTCCCCATTTATCCAATAGCCAAATCAAACTTTCAATCGACCTTATTATTAATCAAATAGTTGAATCCGTTGCAATGGATGAAAAGGTTGAGATAAGGGGATTTGGGACCTTTTCTAAGAAGTTTGTAAGACCAAGAAAATTTATTAACCCAAAAACAAAAGAAGTTTCATATCTTGGAGAGACTGAAACTATTCATTTTAAGCCTTCAAAAAAGTTAACTAAGATCCTATGAATAAGAAATTAATTGTTGCTCTTGATTTTGATAATGCCGATAAAGCATTAAATTTTTTGAATAACTTAAATCCCAATAAGTGCTTAGTAAAAGTAGGATTAGAGCTCTTTATTTCTGAAGGCTGGAAAATACTAGACTTGATTTCTGATAGGGGATTTGAAATTTTTCTTGATCTTAAACTACACGATATTCCAAACACTGTAGCAAAATCTATAAAAAAGATTTCCAATTTTAATGTTGCCCTAACAACTGTACATTTAAATGGTGGAATGAACATGCTTGAAGCTGCCTGCTCTGAAAAAGCAAATATAAAGATTCTAGGAGTAAGCATTCTTACTAGTCTTTCAAAGGAGGAAATTTTTGAAATAACTGATACTAATTTTGATGTTTACTTTAATAATTTAATTTCTATTGCATCTAGCAGCAATGTTGATGGAGTAGTTTGTTCACCAAATGAGCTAGATAGACTAAAGGATTTTAATAAACTCAAGGTTGTTCCCGGTATTAGAAATAATATTTCAGATGATGATCAAAAAAGAGTTATGACCTCATCAGAAGCATATAAAAAGGGTGCTGACTTTATCGTTGTCGGTAGGCCAATTACAAAATCAGAAGATCCAAAAAAAACTTTGGAGCTCTTCCTATGAGTTTTAAATCACTTATACAAGATTTGCGAGGAGTTAGAATATCCAGCACAAGCAATTCTCAATCAACAAAGGCATTATTAATAGATCAAATTTCTCAGCCTATCGATGGAGATGTAAAAAAATTACTTTATAAATATGCTATGGAAAATGATTTTATACAAAAATTTAAAAATGTTGTCATTGGAGAGAAAAGTAACTTTACAGAAAAAAAATCGGTAACTCACTTTAAATATAAAGAAAGAATTGAGGAAAGTTTTATTGCAGATCAAACAGAAATAATTGCTTTGGCAGATAAGATTAAAAAAAATTATAAAAGAGTTTTTATATTTAGTATTGGTGGATCAAATTTAGGACCTGCACTAATGAATGATATCTTTAAAAAAGATGATTTTAACATCAATTTTATAACGGGTAGCGATCCAGATGAGTATTCTAATATAAAGATTCAAGACAGCGATGCTTTAGTCATCTCTTCAAAATCTTTTGGAACTTTGGAGACACTTTCTTCATATAAAGAATTATGCGGAAACGATTTTTTTGAACAAACTTATGCTGTTACAGCAGATAAAATTAAAGCTCAAGATTTTGGGGTTCATGAAAAAAATATTATCTCCTTTGATTCCTCAACAGGAGGAAGGTTCTCAATTTGGAGCCCTATTAATCTTGCTTTAATCTTATTGGAAGGCGATCAAGGTTATAAAGATTTTTTGAGAGGTGGCAAGGATATGGATGCCGCCTGCTTAAATAATCCTGAAAATAATCCAGCTTTTCAATTGTCAGCTCAAGATATTATTTACAACAACATATTAGATGTAGAGACAACTCTCGTAGTCAATTATGACTATAAGTTAAGAAATTTTATAAGTTTTGCTCAACAAGTTGAAATGGAATCAAATGGAAAAAGCATCGACTCTAACAATGAGAGAGTTGATTATCAAACAGGATCAATTGTTTGGGGTGGCTATGGTCCAGAGTCACAACACTCCTTCTTTCAGCATGTATTTCAAGGGACAAAGCAATCAAATAAATATTTTATTTGCTCAAAGTCAAACAAACTTAATTACAAGCAGATGATTGCACAAATTGAATCATTAGTTCATGGGAATGAAGATGAGAACGATGTTCATAAAAAAACAAATATTTCCGGCGTAACAAAAATAGAGTTAAAAGATCTTTCACCCTATTCAATAGGGCAATTATTATCGCTATGGGAAAATAAAACTATCTTTAACAGTATTTTTTGGGATACAAATGCATTTGACCAATGGGGCGTTGAATTAGGTAAAATTAATACTCAAAAACAGCTTTGAACAATTGAAAGAAAAACTAAAAAACATACCTGAGTCTCCGGGCGTATATAAATTTTTTTCTAAGAAGGAAATTATTTACATTGGAAAAGCAAAAAACCTTAAAAAGAGAACATCATCATATTTTGGAAAATCACTCAAAGACAGAAAAACTAATCAGATCAGAAGACTTACTGATGATATTGAAGTATTTATAACAAACAATGAAGTTGAGGCTCTTCTACTAGAACAAAACTTAATAAAAGAAAATAAGCCTAAATTTAATATTCTTTTAAGAGATGACAAAACTTATCCTTACATTTATTTTTCTCTCCAAGAGGATTTCCCTGGAATATATTTAAAAAGAACAAAAAGCTCAGTTAATAAAAACTTTATTGGACCTTTTGTAAGCTCAAACTCTGTTAAAAACTCAATTAAAGACATCCAAAAGATTTTTAAGATTAGAAATTGCTCAGATAATACTTTCAAAACAAGAACAAGGCCATGTATTGAATTCCAGATGAAGAGATGCAGTGCTCCATGCACAAACAACCTATCAGAGACGGAGTATAAAGATGATGTGAGGAAATCAATAGAATACCTATCCTCATCTAAAAAGAATATGCTGAATAATCTTCAAAGAGAGATGAAGAAAGCCTCTGATAAATTAGAATTTGAGAAGGCGTCGGAAATAAGAGACAAGATTAATCAAGTCAAAATAATCGATGAGAAACAAGCCGTTACACCGAATCAAACAAATGCAGATATATTTTCAGTAGAAAAAACAAATAACTATGCTGGCATATGCATCATTAGTATCAGAGATGGAAAAATAAGAGGAACAAAAACACATCTTGTTAAGAATGCATATTTAGAGACTTTGAAAGATCTTTATGAATTAGCAACTTTTAATTTTTATTCTAATAAAACAAATCTTCCTAATAAGATTTATTTCTCTTCAAATCTTAAAGAAAATGCACTTTTAAAAAAAGCAATTATTGAAAATATCCATGAAACGGTAATTTTTCCAAAAAATCTTAGTTCCTTTATTAGGCCAATAATTTCGCTAGCTGAAAAAAACTCTGCTCAGATAATCCAAAATCATCTCAGCAAGCGAGAAAGATACGAATTTGCATATCAAGAACTTGCAAAGAAAACAGGACTGAAAAAAATTAAAAGAATTGATGCCTTTGATATAAGCCACCAATACATGAATCAAGGTGTTGGTTCATGCGTTGTGTTTAAAGAAACTGGAGCATCAAAACAAGATTATAGACTTTTTAATATTCCAGATGCACTTGCTGGAAATGATATTGGTTCAATGGAGCATATGATCGAAAGGAGACTAAAATATTATGTCGAATGCAAACCAGATATATTGTTAATAGATGGAGGTAAGACACAACTCGCTTTTACGAATAAGATATTAAGAAACTTCGGAATCAAAGATATTTTAGTGTTAGCAATTGCAAAAGGGGTCGGAAGAGTTCGAGCCGCAGAAACTATTTTTACTTCAAAGGGTGTTCTTGAGCTTGCACCAAATTCAGAGTCTTTCAAGCTTTTGAGTGAGGCAAGAGATGAATCACATAGGTTTGCCATAACAGCATCTAGAAAAAAACTTATGAAGAAAAATAAATATTCTTCTCTTGATAAGATCAGAGGAGTTGGGCCTATAACCAAGACTCAGCTTCTAAAAAAATATAAAAGCTTAAAAAATATTAAAAATGCATCAATAGAAGATTTAATGACTATCAAAAACATAAATGAGACAATGGCATCAGAAATTAAACAAAAATTATGATTACCAAAATACTTAATGCCATAACGCTTTCAAGAATTTTATGCGCAATACTAATTTATTTAATTTTATATTTAGAAAAAAATTACTCAATCGCATTAGTTTTATTTTTTATTGCATCTTTTTCCGACTTTCTTGATGGCTATCTTGCAAGAAAAACAAACTCTGTATCCATATTAGGGGAAATTCTAGATCCTATAGCTGATAAATTATTAATCGTTTTTGTTTTAATTGGGCTGAGCATTAATCTAAATAGTTTTTTAATTGGTTTCATATCTTCTGTTATTATTTCAAGAGAAATTTGGGTCGCTGCTTTAAGAGATATCAACTCTAGAAATAACCAATCTGACAAAACAAGAGTGACTTTCTTAGCAAAGACAAAAACCGCAATACAGATGCTGTCGATTTTAATGTATCTCTTTGGCCTAACAATTAATAATATGATGGTTCTTTTCTTTGCTGATATCATTCTTATAATTGCGCTTTTAGTTACAATTCAAACAGGTTTTCAATATACAATTTCAACTTTTAAGAAATGAGTAATGATAGAAAAATAATAGATATTGCTAGGCAAGTTATTGATGATGAAGTCGAAGCCCTTATTGGTTTAAAAGACTGCATTGATGAAAACTTTGAAGAAATCATAGATATTATTTACAAATGTAAAGGTCGTATAATTTTTACTGGAATTGGAAAGTCTGGACATATTAGTAAAAAGATTTCTGCTACCTTATCCAGTACTGGGACTAGCTCTTTCTTCATGCATTCCACCGAGGCTTTTCATGGAGATCTTGGAATGATTCAAAGTGAGGATATTGTTGTTGCTATAAGTTATTCAGGCGAGACAGAGGATCTTCTTAAAACAATTCCAATCATAAAAAAGTTAGGCTGCTCTGTAATAGGCGCATCAGGAAATGATAAATCAACTCTATCAAAGATTTGTGACTTCCATCAATTAATAAAAGTTGATAAAGAAGCTTGCCCGCTTGACCTTGCTCCAACTTCAAGCGCAACAGCAACTCTCGTTTGGGGAGATGCTCTGGCGATTTCCTTGATGAACAAAAAAGATTTTAAACCTGAAGATTTTGCAAAATCACATCCCGGAGGCACTTTGGGAAAGAGATTACTTCTATGTGCAAAAGATGTCATGATATCGGGAGATGAAATACCTATTATTAATCATGATGAGCTCTCAAAAGATGTGATCAAAATCATCTCTGAGAAGGGTATGGGTGTTACATTTGTAAAAGATCAAGATGATAAGATTATTGGTTTAATTACTGATGGAGATATAAGGCGAGCAATTGACAATACTAATTACTTTTTTGACATGTCAGCTCAAGATATTATGACAAAAAGATTTCTATCAGTAACTCCTGATGACTTAGCTTCTGAGTGTCTTAATAAGATGGCTGAGAAAAAGATAGGTTGTCTTGCTGTAATGCAAAATAATGAATTAGTTGGCGTAATCAATCAAAAAGATTTAGTTAAATTGGGTATATAATCCATTTTATTGGCTGGGTGGCAGAGTGGTCATGCAGCGGACTGCAAATCCGTGTACGCCGGTTCGATTCCGGCCTCAGCCTCCAAATAAAAACTCTTTAAAGCCTTTTTTTTGTATATAATACAAATCTTTTTAAGAGACTTTATGAAAATTTTAATTATGGGTCTTCCTGGGAGTGGAAAAACCTATCTAACAGAAAGACTTCAACCCCTGCTTGAAGCTGCATGGTATAACGCTGACAATGTAAGAAACATGGCAAATGATTGGGATTTCTCAAATGAAGGAAGAGCGCGTCAATCGAATAGAATGAGATGCTTTGCAGATTTTGAAAAAAATAATGGAAGATTTGTTCTTTGTGATTTTGTTTGTCCCACAGCTCAAACAAGAAAGAATTTTAATGCTGATATAACAATATGGATGGATACAATTTCAGAGGGGAGATTTGAGGATACAAATAAAATTTTTGAAAAACCAAAATCTGTCGATTTTCATATAACAGAATGGAATGATAAAAATCATATTAATATTGCCCACGACATTAAAGAAAAATATGTTTAATTGGAAGAATCCAACAGTTCAAATGCTAGGCAGATGGCAGCCTTGGCATGATGGGCATCAGGCTTTATTTAAAAGGTGTATTGAGAAAACAGGACAAGTTGTAATTCAAGTTCGAGATGTTCAAGGATCATCTGGAGGGATAAATCAAGACGATAATCCATTTGATTGGGATGATGTTTGCAAAAATATTGAAGCAGGCTTACTAAAGGATGGTTTCAAGAGAGGTTTTGATTATGAAATTATGCTTGTACCAAATATTGTAAATATCTCCTATGGTAGAGGAGTTGGTTATGTGTTTGAAGAAGAAGTTTTCGATGATTCCATAACATCAATAAGCGCAACAAAAATTAGAAAAAAACTCAGAGATGAGGGAAAATTAAAATAATGCCCGGGTGGTGGAATTGGTAGACACAAGGGATTTAAAATCCCTCGGTAGCAATACCGTGCCGGTTCAAGTCCGGCTCCGGGCACCATTCATCATATTTATTATGAAATAATTTGTTGTTAAAAAAACACATAAAGATATAATCAAAATATTCAATTAATTAGTAAGAAAAAGCTTTAAGCTAGGAATAATTAGTATGATTCCAAAAAAAAACTTTTTTGTGTCAAAAAGTATGAAGAATAAGATAGACTTAAAATACATATAAACAAAGAACTTCTATGCAACCAGAACATGATAAAGAATATTCAGATCATTTTAACAATGAGTTAGATCTGAAATTATTTTTTAATATTTTATTGCAGGGAAAATGGATCATAATATCTGTGACAACTTTTGTATCTATTCTTGGCTTATTATTTAGTTTGTCCCTTCCAAATGTATATCAATCTAAAGCTCTTTTAGTTTCCGTCAACTCATCAGCTGATATTCCTGCAACATATAGCACTCTTGCAGGGCTTGCCGGCATTAGCTTTCCTGCAAACAGTACTGAGAATAACTCTTCAAAAGCAAAAGTAAAGATGACATCTCTTAGTTTTTTTGAAAATAATATAATGAAAAATATTTATCTTCCAGACCTAATGGCTTTTCAATCTTGGAACCATAAATCAAATACAGTGACTTATGATGAAAACCTTTTCGATAGTACTAATGGAACTTGGATAAGAAAATATTCTTACCCTAAACAACAAATACCGACCCCCCAAGAAAGTTTTAAAGTATTTATTTCAAAGCATATAAGCGTGCGTGAAAATGTACAAACTGGATTTATAACTCTTTCGATCAAACACCAATCTCCATTTATAGCGAAGGAATGGACGAATTTAATAGTTGATGAAATTAACAGTTTTTATAGAAAAAAAGACAAATTAGAATCAGAAAGGGCTGTTAGTTATTTAAAACAACAAATTTCAATTACTTCCTTATCTGAAGTCAAAGAAGCACTTACAATGCTTCTTCAAGAAGAAATTAAAAAGCTCACTCTTATTGAAGCTAATGATTTTTATGTTTTTGATTATATAAATCCTCCCGCTGTAATGGAAAAAAAATTAGAACCTAATAGAGCCTTAATTTGTATATTGATATCGCTTATCGGTGGAATACTAGGTATTTTTATTGTGCTTATTAAACATTATGTTTTTGGTAAAAAAACTTCATGAGTTTATAGGGTTCCAAAACCTTGTAAAAAAATAAGATTCTTATGGATATTTCTGAAGTAAGCAAATATGTAATATCAAGATATAGGTTTAGAAATTGAAGAACAAAACAAAAATTACCGTTGTTGGTTCCGGATATGTAGGAATGTCACTCGCAGTGCTTCTTTCTCAAAATAATGAAGTTGTCGTTCTTGATATAGATGCTTCACGAGTTGAGAGTATTAACAATAAAAAAACCACCGTTGCTGATGAAGATATTCAAGACTTTTTGGCCAAAAAAGAACTTAGTTTAAGAGCAACTTCTGACAAGGAAACCGCATATAAAGATGCAAAATTTGTATTAGTTGCAACACCTACCAACTATGATCCTGATGCTGGTCAATTTGATACGAGCTCAGTAGATGGTGTTATCAGAGATGCACTTAAGCACAATTCAGATGCTTTGATCGTCATAAAGTCTACCGTCCCTTTGGGCTATACTGAATCTGTCCAAAAAAAAACTAGTTCACCTAATGTGATATTTTCTCCTGAATTCCTTCGAGAGGGACAGGCTTTAAAAGATAACCTTTACCCAGCAAGAATTATAATAGGAACTAAACTCAAGGCTGGAAAAGACTTTGCAGAGCTCTTAGCTCAAGGAGCTTATAAAAAATGTATTGAAGTTCTCTATATGAGCTCAACTGAAGCCGAGGCAGTAAAACTCTTTGCTAATTCCTATCTTGCAATGCGCGTATCATTCTTTAATGAGCTAGACTCCTATGCGTTATCAAATGATCTTGATACCGGGAATATAATAAACGGAGTATGTTTGGATGAGCGTATAGGTCACGGATACAACAATCCATCATTTGGTTATGGAGGATACTGTCTCCCAAAAGACACTAAACAGCTTTTATCAAACTATGAGCAAATCCCACAAACGTTAATACAAGCAATCGTTTCATCAAACACTATTCGAAAAGATTTCATTGCCGATGAGATTATAAAGTTAAAACCAAAAATAGTTGGTTTTTATCGTTTAATTATGAAAGAGGGAAGTGATAACTTCAGATCCTCTGCTATACAAGGAATTATAAGAAGGATCCAAGCTAGAAATATTGAAGCTGTTATATTTGAACCAACATTAAGTGATGATAAGTTTCATCAAGTAAGAGTTTTAAGGACGATTGATGATTTTAAGAATATATCTGATGTTATTGTAACAAATCGAATGGATAATGAGCTTGATGATGTCATAGAAAAAGTCTTTACACGTGATATTTTTAGAAGTGATTGAATAGAAATGGTTTTTTTTGTTTTAATTGCCCAATGATAGCTTTGACAACAAATATCAAAGTGGAAAAGAGGATATATAAGTGCTTTGTACTAGCTCACTCTTACATTGTTTTTGTTTAAGATAAGTTGAATTATAGCAATGTAAGAAAGAGAAGCATGGTAAAAGGAGAAAGATGAAAAAGATTTTATGTGTTTTTGGAACACGCCCAGAGGCAGTAAAAATGGCGCCACTGATAATGGCTTTAAAAGATAATAAGTCGACCGATGTAAAGGTTTGTGTATCGGGACAACATCGCGAAATGCTAGATCAAGTCTTGAAGTTGTTCGATATAAGTCCTGACTTCGATTTAAATATTATGCAACCAGACCAAACTCTTGAAGAGATAACATCAAAAATTATGAAAAATATTTCTTCAGTTCTTGAGAGCTATTCACCAGATATTGTATTGGTCCATGGTGATACGACTACTACTTTTGCTACCTCTTTAGCTTCTTTCTATAAGCAAATAGATGTGGGTCATATAGAAGCAGGTTTAAGGACAGGGAATATTTATTCTCCCTGGCCCGAGGAAATGAATCGAAAGTTGACGGGAGCAATTGCAAAATATCATTTTGCACCCACTGAAACCGCTCGCAATAACTTGATTGCAGAGGGCATTAATCCCTCAAAAATATCAGTAACAGGAAACACGGTAATTGATGCTCTTTTAAAGGTTAATGCAATACTCAAAAATGATGAGGAATTAAGTTTAGAGATTGACAAGCAACTAAAAATTGATCGTTCTCGAAGATTGGTTGTTGTTACGGGACATCGACGAGAGAGTTTTGGAGATGGTTTTGATAGGATCTGTCTTGCTCTTAGACGTTTGTCAATGCGGGACGATGTGCAAATTATTTATCCAGTGCATCTAAACCCAAATGTTCTCCTACCAGTCAAAGAATCTTTGGACGCAAGAAAAAATATTGTTCTTTTACCACCTCAAGAATATAAACCCTTTGTTCATTTAATGAGCAGGGCTGATATCATCCTAACAGACTCTGGCGGAATACAAGAGGAAGCCCCATCCCTTGGAAAACCAGTCTTGGTCATGAGAGATACTACTGAACGACCAGAAGCTGTTCAAGCAGGAACAGTTAAGCTTGTTGGAACTGAGGTTGATAAAATTATTGGAGAAATAAGTCGACTCCTTGATGATGATCTATACTACAAGACGATGGCTAGTTCTATAAATCCCTATGGAGATGGACACGCTTCAACGAAGATTATAGAATCTTTAAATATTTTTTGGTCATCAGAGAGTTCAAGTTAGTGCATAAATTTTCTAAAATATCAGTAATTGGTCTTGGTTATATTGGTCTACCAACTGCAGCAATGTTTGCTATTAATGGAGTAAGTGTTGTCGGGGTAGATGTTAATCAAGATGTAGTAGATATTATAAATAAAGGAAAAATACACATAGCTGAGCCGGGCTTAGATAAAGCTGTTTTTGAAGCAATAAATTTAAAAAACTTGAGAGCAACTTCATCTGCTGAACCTGCTGATGCTTTTTTGATAGCTGTTCCAACTCCATTTGAAGGTAAAAATAATCAGCCCGATTTATCTTTTATCAAGTCTGCAATAAAATTAATTGCTCCTGTTCTTGCAAAAGGGAATTTAGTAATTCTTGAGAGTACTGTTCCTGTTGGAACTACTTTCTCTATAGCAAAATTATTAGCTAATTATCGTAAAGACCTAACTTTCCCCCAAAGCCATGGTGAAGATTCAGATATTAGAATTGCCCATTGTCCTGAAAGAGTTCTTCCAGGAAGGGTTATGGAGGAGCTGAAGACTAACGATAGAATCATTGGAGGAATGTCGGTAAAGTGCTCTAATGATGCTAAGGCATTATATAAAAAGTTTGTCACTGGTAACTGCATCTTGGCCTCAGATCCAGCTGTTGCTGAAATGGCGAAACTTACTGAAAATAGTTTCCGAGATGTGAATATTGCCTTTGCAAATGAATTATCTATTGTTTGCGATGATCTTGGTATAGATGTTTGGGAGCTTATAAACCTGGCTAATAAGCATCCAAGGGTTAATATATTGCAACCTGGTCCAGGAGTTGGTGGGCACTGTATTGCTGTCGATCCATGGTTTATAGTGTCCTCATCTCACAAAAATACAAAGTTAATTAAGGCATCAAGGGAAGTCAATGACAGAAAGCCCGAATGGGTATTAAGAAAAGTTAAGGAGAAAGTTAAAAAAATGCAGAAGCATTTAGGATCTGAGGCTAATGTTGTGATTGCATGCTATGGATTATCTTTTAAACCTGATATTGATGATATTCGGGAGAGCCCAGCTATCAAGATTGCCAATGATTTATTAATGAGTTACCCAAGATCAGTTTTACTCGTTGAGCCAAACTTAGAAAGTTTACCTAGTGTTTTTAATGGTGAAACTTTAATAGATTTTAATGAAGCATCTGAGCGAGCAGATATTCACGTTCTGTTAGTTGATCATCAGGAATTTAAAAATAGAAAGCCAAATAAAGGCCTGATAATAGATACAAGAGGAATATGGTCCTAAAATGATATTTGAAAAAAAATTTCAAGATATATCTATTGCAGTTATTGGACTAGGATATGTGGGGCTTCCACTAGCTGTAGCCTTTGGAAATAAATTAAAAACAATTGGCTTTGACATAAATAAAGATCGAGTTGAATCTTTAATCGGTGGAAGTGATTGGACAAATGAAGTTGACCCAGACAAATTAAAAGATGTTAGTTCACTTTCCTACACCTCAGAAAAAAATGATCTTGTTGATTGTGATGTTTTTATTGTAACCGTCCCTACTCCTGTTGATAAAAATAAAGAACCTGATCTAGACGCCCTCAGATCAGCCTCAAAACTAGTAGGAAGCATAATGAAGACTGGCTCAATCGTAATTTTTGAATCTACTGTTTATCCTGGAGCTACAGAGGAGATTTGTCTTCCTATTATTGAGGACGAATCAGGCTTAAAAATTAATAAAGATATTTTTGCTGGATATAGCCCAGAGAGAATTAACCCAGGTGATAAATCTAGATCCCTGGAATCTATTATAAAAGTAACATCGGGTTCTAACGCCAACTCTGCAAGTTTTGTGGATAAGTTGTATAGTTTAATTATATCAGCAGGAACCTATTGCGCAGAATCGATAAAAGTTGCGGAGGCTGCAAAAGTTATTGAAAACACTCAAAGAGATCTAAATATTGCATTAGTTAATGAACTCTCAATTTTATTTCGCTATCTTGATTTAGATACGGAAGCTGTCCTCAAAGCTGCAGAGACTAAGTGGAATTTTTTATCCTTTAGGCCCGGACTTGTTGGAGGGCATTGTATAGGGGTTGATCCTTATTATTTAACTTACAAGGCTAGAGAGGTTGGCTATAGTGCTGATGTTATACTTGCTGGACGTAAAATAAATGATGGAATGCCAGAATATGTTTCAAATAGGGTATTGCTTGCTATGCAAAAGAAGGGCATTAAAACTAAAGGAGCAAAGACCTTGATCTTGGGAGCAACGTTTAAAGAGAATTGTCCAGATATTAGAAATTCAAAGGCTTTATCGCTTGTTTCAGCTCTTAGAAACAAAGATATTGATACAGAAATTTTCGATCCAATTGCAGATTTTAAAGCCTTATCTAGTGAGTATAAGATACAAACAATTGAGGGATTACAATCTGAAGCATATGATGCGATTGTTTTATGTGTAGCTCATGATTACTTTTGTGAGCTTGGTCTCAAAAAGATTAAAAGTTTTTGTAAACCAAACAGTGTTTTCTTTGACTTGAAATCAGTTTTTGATATTTCAGAATCTGATGAAAGACTTTAATATGTTAGATGACTTAGAAATAATACTTAATACTCCAAAGTCATGGCTTATTACTGGTGCAGCAGGATTCATCGGATCCAATATTGTTGAATACCTTCTGAAGCATGACCAAAATGTTGTAGGACTTGATAACTTTTCAACTGGTCACAGATCCAATATAGATGAAATAAATGATTCGGTAACGGTATCGCAACGTGAGCGATTTAATTTTATTGAGGGAGATATAAAAGATTATAATATATGTCTTAAAGCTTCACATAATATCGATTTCTGCTTACATCAAGCAGCTTTGGGGTCTGTTCCAAGATCAATAAGTGATCCACTGGCAACAAATGCCTCAAATATAACTGGATTTCTTAATGTTCTTTCAGCATCTAAGGAATCAGGAAATGCTCGCTTTGTTTTTGCTGCTAGCAGCTCGACATATGGCGACAGTGCGCAGCTGCCAAAAATCGAAGACGAAATAGGAAGACCCCTATCACCATATGCAGTTACTAAATATGTGAACGAGCTTTATGCAGAAGTTTTCTCAAGGACATATCATATGGAAACTGTCGGTCTGCGTTATTTTAATGTATTTGGTGCCCGTCAAGATCCCGCAGGTGCTTATGCAGCTGTTATACCCAAATGGATTGCATCAATGATTAGAAATGAAGATGTCTTCATAAATGGTGATGGCAAAACCAGCCGTGATTTTTGTTATGTTGAGAATGCCGTTCAAGCAAATATTCGGGCTGCACATATGGAGCTGAAAAGCAATCACGAAATTTATAATGTTGCCGTGGGTCATCGCACTTCATTATTGGATTTATTTAAACATATTAAGCATAGTCTAGGTGAGCATGGCATTATTTATGAAAAAGAACCAATTTATAGAGATTTCAGGCCCGGTGACGTTCGTCACTCGCAGGCAAATATTGATAAAGCCAGTATAGAGCTTAAATATTGCCCAACTCACAATATCAAGCAAGGTATTGCTGAGGCCATGCCATGGTATATTAGAAATCTATCAGCTAAAGAGCTGTCATCATAAAAAATATGGTATATGTCAAAAATACTATTACTTGGAAGTAACGATCGAGCTGCATTAGAGTTTGTTAGATCTCTTGGTAAAAGAGGATTAGAAATAGATATCTTGCGTTTCGGGCCTCCAACTATTTGTGAGTACTCTAGGTTTTGTTCTAAATCTTATTTTTTTGGTAATCCTGAAAAAGATCTTACAGATTTTAATAAGTTGCTGCTGAAACATCTTCAATTCATTAATTACGACTTAATAGTGCCAATTAATGATCTGGCCTGTGAAATTATATTTCAGAAGGAATTTAATGAATTTAATTCTAACAAAATAATGGGCCCATCCAGTGAATGTTATGATTTTGCTCATGATAAAGCTAAGACTCTTGAATTATGTCGTCGCATCGGTGTGCCAACTCCTGATTCTTTGCTTATTTCATCTTTGTCTGAAGTCACTGAACATAAAATAGATTTTCCAGTTTATGCAAAACCACAGTTTTCAAGACTAATAAAAGATGGCGTTACTCATAATTTCCAGGTGAGAAAGATTAGTACTGATTTACAATTAGCAAATTTTCTTCGTGACAATATCTTGAATTGCGGTGTTTTGCTTCAAAAACAGATCTCTGGTTGGGGTATTGGTGTAAATGTTTTTGCTGTTAGTGGATCAATATTAGCCAAAACAGCAACTGAGCGCGTACATGAACCAATCAATGGAGGCAGCAGCAGTTATCGTCGATCGGTGAGAATAGATAAAAAGCTTGCGAAATATACTGAATTGATAATTAGTGAGGCTAAATGGACTGGACTGGCAATGATTGAGTTTAAAACAGATGGAGCTGACTATTATGTTATGGAAATAAACGGAAGGCCTTGGGGGTCAATAGGAGTTCCAATTAAGTCAGGTATTGATTTTCCTTACATAGCATATTGTCATTTTGCTGATATCAAAGATAAGCCTTTGATGAACTATTTACCTGGAAAGTATGGCCGAAATTTATATAGGGATATTCATTGGTTTTTAATAGAAATACGAAGTCTAAAGTTCATAAACGCATTAAAGTCAATTTTTAAAGGATTTTTTCGAATGATCTCAGGCAAAGAGTACATTGATGAGTTTTCATTAACAGATCCTAGGCCATTCCTTTTCTCTATAGTTCTAATTTTCCGTCGTTATTTTTTAAGCATATTAAAAATAAATAAGAATAATTTGAATAATGTTTCCAGCTCTAAAATATCTTTACCCATAGAGCAAAAATCAAAAGTACTTTTTGTTTGCAAGGGTAATATTAACCGAAGTGCATTTGCTGAAAACTTTTTTAAATCAAGATTAGCTCACAATATTTTAGTTGATTCCGCTGGTACTATGCTTAGAAGAAATAGGATGGCTTCAGAAGAAGCAACGGAAGTCGCATTAAAATTTGGTGTTGATCTATCACAACATAAATCAAAGTCAGTTTTTGATTTAAACTTAGATGAATATAGCCACATTTTTGTCTTTGATAATGCAAATTATAAATTCATGGCAGATAACTTCTCCTTTCATTTAAATAGAGTTTTTCGTTTAACTAGGGATAATGAAATTGATGACCCCCATGGGCTTGGATTAGAAGTTTTCCATTCGATATTCTCTAAAATAGATAGTGCTTTATGTTCCTTAGAGCTAAACTTAAAGGAGTCTAAAAATAAAAAAGGATCAAGTTTTGAATAGGTTATCAAGAATATTTGAAGCAAAAGCTTCAAGTTTGTGGAAGAGAAAAATGTTCAGAGGTAATTTTAGGAAAAGTGGATGCGTGTCTTTCACCTTTGATGACTTTCCTATGTCAGCAGCTCAAAAGGGTGCAACAATTTTAGATAAAGCTAATGTTAAAGGGACATTTTATACATCAGTTGGTCTAATGGGTTTAAAGATGTATGGAGTTGAAATGTTTAGTGCCAACCAACTTAGAGCACTTATAAAGAATGGCCATGAAATAGGCTGTCATACATACTCTCACTTCGACTTCTATCAAGGAGGGCATTGTGCTTCTGGCTTAAATTTAGAGCTTAATCAGAATTTAATTGAACTACAAAAGATTGTTGGCCCTTATAGTATGCAGTCATTTGCATTTCCTAAGGGAAGAGTAACGCTTGCAGGTAAGACAATTTTAGCGCGTAAATTTGAATCATGTCGAGGTGTTAAATATGGAATAAATTATCCAGGAGATGACCTAAATCAACTCAAGAGCGTTCCTTTATATGCTTCATCATTCAATGCTCAGCAGATATCCAAAATTGTAAAAGATGCAGTGGATAATCATGGCTGGTTAATTTTTTATACTCATGACGTTGGAGAGACAGTCACTTCTCCATTTGGCTGCACTATTAAACAATTTGAGTTGGTACTTCAGATTGTAATTAATTCAGGAGCGCGTATATTACCTGTTGGGGAAATAACAAAATTTAACAGTTCTTTATCAAGTAAATAAGAAAGAAAAAAATACTAATGATAAGTATATCTGCCCATTATCAAGAAACAATCAATAGGCATAAAAAAACTTTTTTATCTTCGCAATTCGTTAACTAAGGAGAAAAATTGTTAAATAACCAGATATCATTTACTAGTAAGAAAGCAGCTTATTTAGTATTTTCTATTTGTGTTACTTCTCTAGCATATTTAACATTTATTATTTTTTCTGCTTCTGAAAGCCAGTTGGTATTTCTTAATAATTACTTTTTTTTGATTGCTTCTACTTTTACTATTGTTTTTATTCGATGTTTAGCAATGATTGGTTTGATTGCTTACGGATATTCCCGCATATTCAAATATTCTATATTAATTCTATTTTTAATAATCGGAGTCTTTTTAAACATCTCAACTTTTTTTTATTTCACCAATGATATATTTGAGTTTGTTGGTTCTGATTCACTTGTTTATCAGGAATTGGCCGAAATGCTCTATTCAGAACCAATCTCTTCCTGGCCATATTTAATGAGTAGTTATACAAGATATTCCTTTTCGGACTTTGGTTATCCCATGTTTATTGCCGCCATAAATCTAATTTATGAAAGTGTCTATGCACCAAGAATTATCAATATTCTCATGGCCTTATTAACATACTTCTATCAACGTAAAACTTTAAACGCTCTAGGATTATCATCATCAGAGTCATCATTTTTTGCCGCTCTATTAATAACAAGCCCTCTTTACTTATTTTATGTCTCCTCAGGCCTCAAAGAAGTAGTAATGACAACTATTATTGTGATGGGATCATACTATACGATTGCTTCAGATGTTCGAGCTAAATGGATTCCAGTTCTTTTTGCATTTACTGCTTTGATGTTTTTTCGAATCCCAGCGGCAATATTTTTTCTTGCTTCTGCACTTTGGATACCAACTCAAAAGAAATTTGGGATTTTTACTTCGCTCTCAGCAATGTTGCTGGCTGGGTTAGTTATTGTTGTAATGATTTTGCAATCCTCTTTATTGCCGCTAGTAAATGCATATTTCTTTGCAGATAACCCAAATGCCAATATACCAATTCCTTTACTCTTACTTAGTGGATTTGCAGGCCCAATCCCAAACCCCACATGGAGCGGCTTAGATCATACAAGTTGGATGTATGCAAGTGGGTTGATTGAGCGATCTGCACTTACAATTCCATTTATTGTTGGTGCTCTAAAATGTTTTTCTTCGAAGAAATTACAGCAAGCATCAGGTATTTTAATTTTTGTACTTCTCAATATCTTTGGTTTGATTTGGGCAGAACAGACTCTTAAAGCTAGATATATAATACCTTTCTTGCCTGCAATTTATATTTTAGTTGCTTTAGGATTCAGAAA
>CACNXK010000010.1 GCA_902624425.1 uncultured SAR86 cluster bacterium
CATCAGGATCTGATGCAGCTACGGTTCCAATGGCTGTTTGGTTTTCATCTGCACTGAATGTAGCAGATGATGTAAATGATGGTGCCTCATTTACATCATTTACATTAACCGTAATTGACTGTGATTGAGTATTTTCAGCTGGATCATTTGCAAACACTGTAGCTGTATATGTATCTTTTGTCTCATAATCAGAAGCAGATGCAAATGTTAAAACGCCATCAGAGGTTATTTCTAGACCAGAATTAGATGAAAGGCTGTAACGAACAGATTCACCCTCAGGATCTGTAGCTGAGACTGTGCCAATGGCTGTTTGGTTTTCATCAGCAAAAAAGGTTGAGCTAGAGCTGAAAACTGGTCTCTCATTTATGTCGGAAATACTAATTGTAATATTCTGCGAACTTGAATCAGTTCCATCACTAACGGTAAGTGTTGGTGAGTATGTATTTTTTGTTTCAAAATCTGGGGCAGTATTGAATATGAGCCTATCATTAGCTTCATTAACGGATATTGCTGTTTCACCAGATATAGTAAATGTAAAATTATCTCCGTCCTCATCAGAGGCTGAAATTTCTCCTATATCTGTTTGATTTTCTTCAGCTGTATAAGACGAAGATGATGTTAATGTTGGTGCATCATTAACATCATTTATATTTATAACTATTTCTTGAGTTATAGAGTGTGTTCCATCACTCACAGTGATTTTATATGCTTCACCAGAACTTTCTAAGGGTGGATATCTTGGTTTTACTTCGTAATTTGGAGCACTCTTAAAGATTAAAACTCCAGACGAACTATCGATGCTTAGCACACCACCTCCATCTGAAATTGAATATGACAAAGTATCAGAATCTTCATCTGTTGCTGTTACGGTGCCAATAGAAGTTTGATTTTCATCTGCACTAAAAGTAGCAGATGAGGTAAATGATGGTGACTCATTAACATCGATAACAGTAACAGTTATCTGCTCTGTATCACTTCTACTTCCATCAGAGGCAGAAACAAAGAAGGTAAATGAATTAGCATCTTCGAAATCACTTGCTTCTCTAAAAGTTAGAACTCCTGAAGATGAATCTATTTGGAAATTCTGAACATCGCCACTCGATGATGTAACTGCACTTAATGAATAAGTTAAGGTATCGTTATCTGCATCAGTTGCTGTAATTGTCCCAACCTCAGTTGTATTTTCAGTATTATTGAAAGTAGAAGAAGATGTTATTAAAGGATCATTATCATTAAGATTATTAATACTTACTGAAATATCTTGCGCATCTGTATTAGAACCATCGCTAACTGTTACAGTTGCAGAATATGAGGTTGTTGTTTCATAGTCTGGTGCAGATGCAAAAGTAATAACTCCAGTTGAGGAATTAATAGTGATATCAGAACCTGAAATAGAATAGGTTAAAGTATCGCCATCAGCATCTGATGCGGCTACGGTTCCAATGGCTGTTTGGTTTTCATCTACACTAAATGTTGCAGATGATGTGATGCTGGGATCATTATCATTAAGATTATTTATACTTACTGTAATGTCTTGCGTCTCTGTATTGGAACCATCACTAACTGTAACAGTTGCAGAATATGAAGTTGTTGTTTCATAGTCTGGTGCAGATGCAAAAGCAATCACTCCAGTTGAGGAATTAATAGTGATATCAGAACCTGAAATAGAATAGGTAACTGTGTCGCCATCAGCATCAGTTGCTGTTACAGTACCTATGGCTGTTTGGTTTTCATCTGCACTAAATGAAGCAGATGAAGTAAAGCTTGGGCTATTATCATTAAGATTAACTACTGAAATAGAAATTTCTTGAGATGTTGTGTAAACACCATCAGTTACTGTCACAGTTCTACTGTAAGAAGATTGAGTTTCATAATCAGGAGCAGTATCAAAAGTTAAAACACCAGTCGAAGCATCTATGCTAATACCACTGTCATTGATGCTGAAAGTTAAAGGATTATCGTCACTATCAGTTGCGACCACGGTTCCAATGGCTGTTTGATTTTCTTCAGCCGAAAACGAAGAATCAGATGTAATCTCAGGTGGATTAAAACTTATAACTGGACAACTATTTCTAAGATCTATATTTGACATCGTAATGCCGGTGCCTTGAGAGTAAGTATTACTTGTTGGATCAATGTAATAGTTTTTTTCTGCGTCTGATGAAGTTATTTCATTTACGTATTTTGTCCATAGTCCAGCAGCATCCCAAGCAACGATTTCATCCAATACTAAAATATATTGTGATTCATCTCCTCCCTCAACAATATCAACTGTTCTATTAGTACGTGTTACTGCAAAATTAGATCTACTTTCTGCATTGTAACCATCATAATTGTAAAGTGATATCCTTTTAGTAACATTGTTATCACTGTCAAGAACTACATAAGTCATTTCACCATTTGACCACTGATTTTCATCAATTGTCATGGTAGAAATGTCGCTAAATCCCATAGTAGAACTAATATCGAAGATTAATCTTGAACTTGTTGAATCCCATGAACAATTTGAAATTGAAGCATTTTGAGCAAAAAGATTACTGGGTCCTTTAAGGTCTTCAGATAAATTAAAATTATTTCTAAATATAATCGGTGAATCAACGAGACCGAGAGCATATAAATCTTCCCAGTAAATATAATTTCTTACGGATCTTCCAGAGGGAGCATCATATCTTAAATAGACTCTATACCTGTGATCTCCAGATCTTAAATAAGGGCTTAGCTCCAAGAAAAATGTTTTGGTTGGGTCATCTCCGACATTAATAGTTTGTTCGTCGTAATGAAAATAAAGTGCTGATGAAACACCATCAAACCCACTAGAATCAAAATTATAGCGCAAATTAGTATACAGAGATTGTCCAGATGAGTCTGGAGCATAGTCTGCATTTGCATTTTCAATAGTAATTGATCCTGTGGCATCAGTTTTATTTGTTGAAGAGTTGTTTACAATATCTGCAGACAAGCTAGTGATTTTTGGATAATTTTCACCATCTTGTCTCTCGTAATAAAGAGTTCTTTGTCCATTTATTCTTGATAAGTTAATTGAATTAAGAAGAATACTATCATTATCCCAAGCTGATAATCTATAGATTTGGTAGTATCCGCCATATACTTTGGTAATTTCGTCAGTTAACGAGCTGCTTGCGTCAACACTAAAGATATAATTAGTTATTGAAGGATCATAATCTATGTAACCAGATATGTATTCAGGAAATGATGGGCCTACAATTTCAAATTCAATTTGTTCTGTACTGCTGAGCGTGTCATGATATGCAGTAAAGTTTATTTCAAATGATTGTGATGATTCATCATAGGTAAATGAATTAATCTTTCCAAATTCTTGGACATTTGCAATTGTTATACTTAAATCTAGAGTCTCGGTAACACCTCCGAGCTCTGAATTTAAGAAAACCTCATATACATTATCAGCATCTGAGTCAGTTGGATTTTCATAGTCAAATCTATTATCTCTAAAATGTACATAGTAAGAGTCAGAATCATTAGCTTGTGTGATTTCAACTCCATTACCATCTACAATTTTAAAAAAAGAAGCATCAGCGCCTGAGAGGCTTAAATCAAATATTTCATCGTAATCTGGAGCAGCACAAACATCATAGTCGCTTGAATTAAATTCGACTTTAGATCTATACACTGAATTGACCTTGTAATTATCATCATTCCAAGTGTTTTGAGATTGATAATCCTCTCTCAATAGTGAAGCCAAAGGAGCAAAGGTACCATCCTCTGTTAAGATTGCATGATCGCAAATGTCATTAAGAATAATAGTAAAAATTTGACTAATAGTATTAGTACCATCAGAAATATTTATTTTAACTTTATATACACTTTTAGTTTCATAATCAGGATTAGATAAAAATGTTATCTCGCCTGATGAGCTTACCTGGAATAAAGATCCATCTTCATAATCAGAGACTATTTCATAGGTAAATGAGGAATTTGTATCGCTATCTGAAACAGTAATTTGGCCAACGGTTGTTTGATTTTCATTTACAGTGATGGTCGTATCTGAAGTAACTACTGGATCATTATCATTTACATCAAGAACGGTAATAGTTATTTCTTGGTCAGTTGAGTTTACGCCATCATTAACCGTAACTGTAGCTGAATATGAAGATTGTGTTTCGTAGTCGGGAGCAGACTTAAATGAGATTTTTCCAAGATTTTTAATTTCTAAATCATCTCCTGTTATTGAATAAGTAAAAACAGGATTACCACAGTTAGTGCCATCTGGTGCCGGTTTGGTATCGCCATCTGGATCTGTAACATCAATACATCCAACCTCAGTCTCTCCTTCGTTAATAGTAAAACTTGGAGACGAATTGATTTCTGGAGCATTATCATTAAGGTTTGTAAGCGAAATATTTAGGTAGATTCTTGCCTGCAATGAGGAGTTTAATGATGAGGAAGCTACCAGTGTCACTCCTCCAGAAAATGATTGTGTAGTGTCTTCATAATCTGGATTCTCAATGTAAGATAATTCACCAGTTGAAGAATTTACTTGCAACTGTGGAAGTAAATTTCCATAAAGGTTTCCATCTGCATTAATCCACTCCTCCAGAGAATAGATAACGGTATCTGCAGCAGAAACATTTGCTGAGAAAGTTCCAATTAATTGTTCATTCTCAGGATGAGATATCTCTCTTGTTGTTGTGCCATCGATTGATGGAAATATAGGACAGGTCGCTGATTGTCCATCTCCGACAGTAAATGTTTTTCCTATTGCTGGATGATATGAATCTAAGAAATCAAATCCATCTAAAGGTCCGCCATAATAGGTTTCAGCATATCCGTGATCATTAATATTCATTCCAGTTATTTCATATGTACCCTCCTCGTTGACTAAGAATGGCACAGTTGCAGATAATGTTGTCGTTGAGGTATCTATTTTTCCATCTAAATCATCGCGAATATATATTACTTTTCCGGACTGACAATTAGCTCCACCTCTCATGGTTATCCATAAATCTCTTACTGATGTCAAAGCATCTGCATTTAAAGCTAAGTTCTCAATATCAGCCTCAAATTTAACAAAATTTCTTTGTGGATAGCTTTCATCTGTATATGCAGAAGTTGAGAGTGATACTACCTTTGGAGAGGTAAGGTCAGCATTAATGCTATCTTCAAGATCCAAATCAATTAAATAATTGACTTCCTCAATTTGTGCATAACTTTTTGCAATGGGAGACCATGCAACAATGAAGTTATTTGAGTCATCGTCTTGTTGAAGAAGAGCTGATTTGTCAAATTCATATGTCCATTTTGCAACCCTACCTCCCATGGAGAGTTCAGCAAATTTTACAAGCAGCTCTCTGCTTCCGAAGCCACCATTATCCGTGTCATATGTAATTTTACGAGGTGCAAACATATATCCATATGCGTTTTCCATTTTTTCTGGAGTATAAATGTACCAATCTATAGAAATACTGTTTGATGAAGAAGAGATATTTTGTCTTGCGATAGCTGACATACAATTCCTATCTACGTCAGAAGAAACAACTACAGGAGTTACAATAGTGTTGCCATCTGAATCTTGAAATGAATATTCATTAGTAAGGCCTGAACATTCAATCGGATAATTCCCATCAGGCAAATAGAGAAATACTGCTGTCTCTTCTGAATCTCCAGATTTTGTTATTGAATTGACACTTCTTGTATTTACGAATGTTAATAGGGCATCGCTTGCAAAAATTTCTTCATTAGTTAGTTGCTCAAGAGGATTATAAAAATAGGTATATTGAAGTTGATTATTGCGGAGTCTTTTATTTCCAGAACTCATGTGCACACCAGCAGTTGGTGGTGCAGTTTCTGCAGTTTCATTATATGGATTGATGTAAAATGCAACATAGTAACCACAACCTGCCTTAGCTTCCGTATTGAGTTCTTTTGATAAAAACCAGGTTTCTTTTGTTGCTGATGACTCCTCTCTAAGGGTCATTTCATGAATTGTGCTCAATCCACCACATTCATCGCCTGATGACAATGAAATTTGACGAAGTTCAGTATAAACTTTTTTAGCTAGGGTAAGTTCATCTAAAATTAATTCCACATCTAAAATTGGGGCTACTGAGTTAGTTCCATTACTAATAGAAGACGTATAGCTAATTATGTCTTCAGAAATATTTTGAACATTGACTAAAACTTCATCTGATACAGAATTAACCCCATCGGATACTGATGCAGTAAAAGTAAATTGAGCGGTTTCTTCATAATCTAAATCTGAAGATTTTGTAATTTGACCAGTTGAACTATCAACTGTTATTCCAGAATTTTCTAGATTTTCTCCAGAGATAGAATATATCAAGGAAGTATTACTATCATCATCTGAGGCAGATAGAGACCCGATAATTGTTTGATTTTCGCTTGGGGTAAAAGTTGAAGTGGAGGTAAATACTGGATCATTATCATTAGTATCCAGAACAGTAACCGAAATGGTTTGCTCAGCATTAAATATGCCATCTGTGACTGTTACTAAAGCACTATATGAAGATTGAGATTCAAAATCGGCACCATTTGGATCTAAAAATTGAAGCTCTCCGGAGCTAGATATTTGTATTTCTGATCCTGAAATTGAATATATTAAAGTGTCCCCATCTAAGTCATTAGCAACAATATTTCCAATAGATACTGTATTTTCATCAACGCTAAAATCTGAACTTGAAGATATGATTGGCGAATTATCATTAATGTTAGAAATATTTACAGTGATGTCTTGTGTATCACTCAATTCTCCATCACTGACTGTAACTGTTGCTGAATATGTTGTCCTAGTTTCATAATCTGGAGCACTATTAAAGGTAAGTACTCCAGAGTCTGAAATATCTATTTCAGCCCCAGAGACTGAATAGGTAAGACTATCACCCTCAGCATCCGAGGCTGAAACAGTTCCTATAGCGGTCTGATTTTCATCTACATTGAAGGTATCTGAGGAAGTGATTACTGGAGCAATATCATTTACATTCCTTATTTCAAGAGTGAAGGGTTGCTCTGTGACATACACACCATCGGAAATACTCAAGATAAAAGTTTTTGTTTTGTCAGTCCAGTCTAAATCTTCGTAGTCATATGAGGAGTTTAGACTAAGTGATAGGAATTTATTATTAGAACTTACAAAAGGAGTGAATTCTGAAATACTTGTTTCAAAATTATTATCATTAACTGAAGCACTCCAACTTATATCTAAATAATCATCTGGATCACTTAGGTAAATTTGACTAACAATTAGATTTTGATTCTCATCAATTACGTAATTAAAGGAATCATAATATCCGTTATTATAATTCATCAATGAGGGAGGCTCATTTACATCCAAAATATTAACATCTACTCCAGCTGTAACAGTGAACTCCTCATCAGAAATAGCTATTGATGACCTCCTAATAATTGGATGGGAATTGTCTTCCGGACATTGATCTTCATAGTTCTGCTCTTCATTAAAGGAAATTAGCCCACTTGAGCTAATTTGCATTGAATAATCTCCGCCACCAAGGCATCCGGTTAAATTTGTTACAACATAATTGAGTTGATCTCCATCAGGATCAACAGCATTTAGATTTCCAATTTGAGTTAGATTTTCTTGAACATTAAAAACTAAGTCTGATACAGTGGGTTTTTCATTAATATTTGTAATAGAAACCACTATGTCTTGTGTTGTTATATTGACTCCATCGCTTGCAGAGACTCTTACTGAATAAGAGTTCTGTTCCTCATAATCAGGAGCTGTATTAAATGACATAATCCCAGATGCTGTAATACCAATTTCTGAACTCGTTACAGTAAATGAAATTTCATCACCTTCAGCATCTGTAGCTTCTACAATTCCAATAGAGGTCTGATTTTCTGCAGCTGTAAAATTTGAATTAGATGTAAAAACTGGTGCTACATCGTTTACATTAGTTACATCAACTGTAATATCTTGTGTGTCACTGAACTCACCATCACTTACCGAGACTGTTGCAGTATATTTAGATTTTATCTCATAGTCTGGAGCTGTATTAAAGATTAAAACCCCTGTAGATGAAATAGTAATTTCAGACCCAGAAATAGAATAAGTTAAATCATCACCTTCAGCATCTGAGGCTTGAACAGTTCCGATACTCGTTTGATTTTCAGCTGCAGTAAATGTTGAACCTGAAGATATTACTGGGGCAATATCATTAACATTTGTAATATTAACTGTAATATCTTGTGTGTCACTCAGCTCACCATCACTTACAGTAACTGACGCCGAATATGAATTCTTAGATTCATAATCAGGAGCAGATACAAATGTTAAAACTCCAGTATTAGAAATTAAAATGTCTGAACCAGAAATAGAATAAGTTAAATCATCACCTTCAGCATCTGAGGCTTCTACAGTTCCGATACTCGTTTGATTTTCAGCTGCAGTAAATGTTGAATCTGAAGATATTACTGGGGCGACATCATTAATATTCGTTACCAAAACAGTTAAGTCTTTGGTAACTGTCGAGTTTCCATCACTTAACGATAGTGTAATTAAGTATTGTTGTTTTTGCTCGTAATCGGGCTGCTCTTTAAAGGAAAGTTCATTAGAGGTCGATAGATTAAATGAGCTTGCATCAGTTCCGGAGATAGACAAAGTTAATTCATCATCATCAACATCTGAAACAGATATAGTCGTTATCGAGAGAGTATTTTCAGGTGTTGATATGGTTGATGCAATATTGATTTCGGGATCATCTTGAACAGGATTAATTGTTACAGATACATCTGCCGAGGAAGATTTATCTCCCTGAAATATCGTATAAGAAAAAATATCTGAGCCATTGAAATCAGTATCTGGTGTATAGACAATTTGTTCAGGTGATGATTCTGCAACTGAGGTAACACCATTTGAACCATTAGTAGCTGAAATTGATATTGGCGCAGACGAAACAAAAGAATCATTAACTAAAACATTAATTGTTACGCTTTCATCTTCATCTGTTTCAGCACTATCAGCAATAGCTGTTATGTCTGGTGTTATGTCGTCACTATTTATGTTTTGATCTTGCGCGATATACTCAATGATATTGGTTGTATACCCGGACAAAATATCTTCTGAAACCGACCCATCTGCAATTGTTAAAATATCTGTTTGTAAGGTAGTTGTTGCAAAATTAAAAATAGAATTTGTTAAATCTTGAGTAGATTTAACTTCGATGATTGGCATTAAGCCTGAAAGAGCAGTAACTGTATTATTTTTATTTTCTTCATCTAATGAAACTGCTTTTGTACTTGTTATATTGTTAAGCACATTGAGGACGAAGTTAGATGTCTCTATATCAACTTTTTGAGAAGTAGTTGCATACTCCAAATCAATTTCTTCAGCAATCGATTTAAAATAATCCTGTGTAGTTTCAGTAGTTCCATTAAGATTGTTAACTATATTTTGTAGAGAGAAAGCAAGAATAGTTAATTGATTTCCCTTTTCATAAAGGTAATCATATATTCCGCCATCACCTTTATTTGCAACTGGATCAAATGTAAATACATCAATCGAATTATCAATACCTAGTACGTTGTTAACAGAAGTGTTATCTGCAAGAAAAGAGGCAACAGAAGTAACTGGTGTTACTACCTTAAATTCTGAGTAGCCAGTAAGATTTTGATTTATTAAAAAGTTATCAAGAGGATTACCCGTATCAAGATCAAATCCTCCTAAGCTTATAAGATTTCCGTCATCATACTTAATTGTAAATTTTCCATCGTTGTCACTTGTTGTGGTTTCCTCATCACCAATGTCATTCACATAATTATTGTTTTTATCTAAAAATATTTCAGCTCCTCTTATGTATCCGTCAACAGATACTCCATCTGTTTGCCGATATACTTCGAGGCCAACGCTAGTAGATCTTGAGCCTCCTGTTCCAGAGCAAGATATACCATAGTTAAAAAAACCTACTCCAGAAGGAGTGATTGTCTCTGTTCCACTGGTTGCCTTCGACCCACTCCATGACCCAGTGGCGGTACAACCAGTTGCATTTGAAGAACTCCAATTGATAGTTACAGATTCACCTAAAACAATAGAATTGGATGATAAAGAAATTGAAACCGTCGGAGCTGGGGTTGTTGGTTCACTAGAGCCACCGCCACCTCCACCACCGCCTCCGCATGAGGTTATGAAAAGTATCAAGATAAGGAGATGTGGGTAATATCTAGACATTGTTGTAATTCTATCAATTAATTTTTAAATGTGTATATAATCAATAAATTTTTCTGGAGAATTTAATGAGTGAATTAGTTTTAGTCACAGGATCAGGAAGAGGTCTTGGATCATCAATCGCAAAATCGTTTGTTGAAAATGGTTATAAAGTAGCTATTAATTATTTCAAATCGAAAGATAAAGCTGAAAATCTATGCAAAGAACTTGGAGATAATACGCGTGCATTTTGTGCTGATGTTAGTGATGTAAATCAAGTTACAAAAATGATTGATGAAATAGAGATTGAATTTAATCAAACTCCATCGATTTTAGTAAATAATGCAATGACTGAATATGTATTCAATGGTGATGCAAGGAAGTTTGCTGATGAAATATCATGGGAAGAAATATCTCAACACCTTGATGTTACCTTAAAAGGATCCCTAAATCTTATTCAAGCTCTGATACCATCTATGAAAGAGAATTCTTATGGAAGAATAATAAATATTGGAACAAATTTAGTACAAAATCCAGTTGTCCCCTACCACGACTATACTATTGCCAAAGCCGCCCTTTTGGGTCTAACAAGAACATTTGCAAAAGATTTAGGTTCTATGGGTATTACAGTGAATATGGTGTCCGGAGGATTATTGAAAGTAACAGATGCAAGTGCTGCAACTCCAGATGCAGTCTTTGATGCTATAGCTGAAATGACGCCACTGCAGAAAGTAACAACAACAGAAGATTTTTCTGATGCCGTTCTATTTTTTGCATCGCATCAATCCAGATCTATAACTGGACAAAATCTCACTGTAGATGGCGGATTAACTTTTAACTAATGCAAAAAGAAATCGAACTTTCAAAATCTGATATTGACAGAATAATTGAAATGGCATGGGAGGACAGAACAACCTTTGATGCTATTGAATCTCAATATGGTCTTAAGGAACAAAAAGTTAAAGAATTGATGCGGGAGAATTTAAAGACTTCTTCCTATAGGCTTTGGAGGAAGAGAGTTTATGGAAGAAAAACAAAACATCTCTCAAAAAGAGATTTCATAGTTGGTAGACACAAATCACATGATCAAAATAAGTTTTAAGTTATTGTTAGCATTATCATTTATGTCTTCATATATTGTTGCTGATGATTTCAAAGCCAAAGCAAAATTTAAACCGCAATATCCAAAATCGGCATTTGTAAAAAGAATAAGTGGTTATGCAGTTGTGGAGTTTGTAATAAACGAAAAAGGGAGAACTAAGAATCAATCCATATCATCTGCTAAATGTTTTAATTTAATAGACAAGAATGGTAATTACTATTGGTATGACTTTGAAAACAAAGAAATTAGTGTTGCTTATGATTGTAAATATTTTGACTTTAAAGCACTAAAAGCATCAAAACAGCTTATTTATGAAAACTACTCTGGAAAACCCATCAACCATTCTTATAAATACAATTTCAAACACTGGAGCCTTATAAAAGTTGATAGCGTAATTGATTTAGAAAGTGGAGATTTTGTTCTAAATTAAATTATGACTTTTTCTTTATTTACCAAAATATGACAAAATTTAACTATGTACTCTAATTATTTCATAGCAGCATGCCAAATATTTCTTCTACTTGCTCTTTTATTTTTTGGTATTGAATACTTTCTACTGGGCTTAGGATGCTTTGTTATGGGATTTAGTTTTTTTTCTCTAGTGAATAATCAATCAGGGTCAAAAGGAATTACTGAGCCTTATAAAGGAAAGAGTGGAAAAACATATACTGCCAAGCAAGACAGAGAAGAACATTTAGTTTGAATTAAATAGCTTTTGGGAAACCAAAGAATTTTTCAATTAAAGGAATAAAATGCTCTAGCGGCTCGGTATCATATTCAGGATCAAAAGCTGCTTGGTCCCATTCATCTGTAAATTGTTTTGCTTTTTCATACCAAGACTCACTTTTATAATTCTTTCTTAAATCTCTTGGTTTGCCAAGATAATGATAATAATGTTCTCCTTGAAAGTCTTGATGTGTTCGAATAATGTGATAAGCATCCTCACTAACATATGGCTTTATAATTTCAGCGCAAATTTGACCATGATTTGGGACATTTACAACTTTTCCAATATCATGAATGAGACTTATTAATACCATTTCATCCTCAGCACCTGCCCTTTGCGCCATAGTCGCAGTTTGAAGCGCATGATGTAACTGATTTGTTCCAAAGCCTAAAGATAGACCTTCAAGTTGCTTTAACATATCAACTATTCGTGTTGGCATATCCATTATATGCGGAGCATGTTCTTGGCTAATATGCTCCCATTCTTCTCTTGTGCCTTCTGACATTTTAGTAAACATACTATTATTAGATCATATAAGAAAATACAAATTCAAATTTTTTTAAATAATGAGGATTTCAGTCCTATGCTAGAATGTTATTAATGCTTTATATAGTTTTAGGAACAATGCTGATGTATTTTATACATCTGATGCTTCCGAAAGTTCTTACATCAAAGATAAACAAAGACTTCTCAAATTTAAAACAGCTAATAGATGACAACCCAAATGTCCCTAATCATGTTCTAAGAATTCACTCTGCAACTGAAAATCTTAAAGAGAGTTTACCGATTTTTTTTGCTTGTGCTGTTTTGTCCATAGTGATTGGAGTAAATTCAGTGCCATATGCGCTTGCTTGGGTTGTGTTGAGAATTATTTACTTGGCTTGCTATGCTTACAAACTTAATCCATACAGATCTTTAGCTTGGCTTGGTTCAATAGTGTGCTTAATCTTGATGGCATTAAATCTAGTTATCTAGAGACTCAAGCGCTTCTCTTACTAGCTGGTTTGGAACATCTTTATTATCAATATTTAAACCATCTCTTAGATATTTATTTTCATTTAAAGCAACATCAATACCCTTATTAGTCAATTCATGAATGTAGCTCAATGTGGCTCTATTAAGTGCATTGCTTGCAGTTAATGGAACAGCTCCAGGCATGTTTGTTACACAATAGTGAACAATTCCTTTGTGAATAAAAGTTGGGTCATCGTGAGTTGTAGGTTTTGAGGACTCAAAGCAACCACCTTGATCAATTGAAATATCTACCATGACTGAACCAGGATTAACTAAATCAAGCATGCTATCAGTAATAACTTTTGGAGCATTTTTACCCAGAGAATAAACGGATCCTAATATCAAATCAGAATTTCTTATAGATTCAGCTATGGAATCAGGTGAAGAAACAATATAGTTAATTTTATTATCTCCATATTTAGATTTTAAATCAGCTAGCCTCTCTTTGGAAAGGTCTACTAAGTTAACCTCAACACCGTTTCTAATTGCTTTCTTAAGAGACTCTTCTCCAGCTACACCACATCCAATTATAGTGACAAGACCAAGATCAACACCATCCAGTGTTCCAATCAAGACACCCTTGCCTGCATTTTGTTTTAATAAAAAGTAATTTCCTACATTGAAAGCGATCTGCCCAGCAATAGCACTCATTGGTGCCAGAAGCGGATAAGTGTTATCTGGGCTTGTTACTGTTTCATAAGCAATTCCTCTAACACCTGAATCTATGAGCTTTTTAGCAAGATCAGGATTACCTGCCAAATGAAGATAAGTAAACAAAGTAATATCTGAATTTAAGTATTGAACTTCAGACTCCATCGGTTCTTTAACTTTTATGATTAATTCTGATTTCTCATAAACACTAGAAGCATTATCAAGAATCTTTGCACCTGCTTCCTCATACTTTTCATTTGTAAAACCTATTTCTAAACCACAGTCTCTTTGAACAACGACTTCATGACCATTTTTAGTAATTTCTGCAACAGAATCTGGAGTCAGGCCGACTCGATGTTCATTATTTTTAATTTCTTTAGGTAGACCAACTATCATATTAAAGGTTTTTTATGTATGTCTTCATTTTACTGCAGAATTTATGACTTTTTTTGATAATTTTTTTGATGATTATACAACCAAGATAATTTAATTTCTCTTAAATAGTGTAAGTAAATTATACATAATTTATACTTATTAAGAATACAGAAAAAACAATGAAAATCCTTCTTTATTTAATTCTTTTTATAACCGTTGTAATCTCTACTTTTTTATTGCCTAAAGCCCTCAGAGTCCATAAAGTTAAAACACTATATGACAAAGATAAAATTGTTTATAACTTTGTAAATATGGATAAAATTTTTCCCTCAAGAAATGTTGAATCCTCCGAAAATCCAAAACCTATTAAAAGAAATATTAAATCCTTGCCTGAAACGTTTATTTTTGAGGGGGAAGAAAAGAGTCTTGAGGAATATTTAGATTATTTTTGGTCAGACGGAATGATAGTTATTCATAAAGATGAAATAGTTTATGAGAATTATTGGTTGGGTAATAACGAAAACAAAAAACATATCTCATGGTCTGTTGCTAAGTCATTTATTTCTGCATTAGTGGGTATCGCCTACGAGGATGGATTAATTGATTCTTTGGATGATCCGATAACAAAGTATCTTGATGACTTCAAAGATACAGGATATGAAGATGTATCTATTAAAGATATTCTCCAAATGTCTACCGGTGTTCTCTTTAATGAGGACTATGCTGACTATGACTCTGATATAAATAGATTTGGTCGAGCAATAGCAACTGGAACTTCAATGCGTGATTTTTCAAGAACTTTAACTAGAGAAAAAGAGCCAGGAACTTATATGCATTACGTGAGCATAAATACTCAGGTTTTGGGATTTCTTTTGCAAGAAGTAACCAAAAAATCAATTTCTGAATATTTGTATGAAAAGATTTGGAATCCACTTGGAATGGAGGACTCTGCATATTTTATTTTAGACGATGTTGGTGATGAACTCGCTCTTGGAGGTCTCAATGCCACTTTAAGAGACTACGCTAAATTTGGTCTTTTATATCTTCAAAAAGGTAAATGGGATGGTACTGAAATTCTTTCAGAAAAATGGATTGAAGACTCGCATAAAACAGATGGCGAACATCTGATTCCAGGAGTAAGGGATTCATCCTCTAATCCGTGGGGTTATGGATATCAATGGTGGGTGCCAGGTTTTCCTGATACCGATTACACGGCATCAGGTGTTTACAATCAATATATTTATATAGATCCAAAATCGGATATTGTTATTGCAAAGACATCTTCCAATTATAAATATACATCAGAGCTACAAATGTCTAAAGATATGCATATGGCTATGTTTAGATCAATATCTCAGCATATAAATTCAGAAAATTAGAATGACGCAAAAACATTTTGATGCTGTTATTGTTGGTGGTGGTCATAATGGTTTAGTATGCGCATTTTACTTGGCTAATGCTGGTCTGAAAGTAAAAGTACTCGAGAGAAGAAATATAGTCGGAGGCGCAGCTGTAACTGAAGAATTTCACCCTGGATTTAAGAACTCGACCGCAAGTTACACAGTAAGTTTATTAAATCCATCGGTCATAAAAGACATGGAATTAAAAGAGAATGGTCTTGAAATTATTAAAAGGCCAATCTCGAATTTTCTTCCAATAAGCGATTCAGAATTTTTAAAGGTTGGTGGATCACTTGAAGCAACACAAAAACAATTTCGTAAATTCTCTAATCATGATGCAGAGATACTACCTGAATACTATAGGCGAATTGAAAATGTAGCTGATGTTCTTAGAGATTTAACCACAAAAACGCCTTTGAATTTAAAAGGTGGATATTTAAATATAGCTAAAACTATTTTTGATCTTGTTCCAATTGCAAGAAAAACAAATGAGCTACAAGAAGATCTATTCAATTTGTTTACAAAAAGTGCAAAAGATTTTTTAGATTCCTGGTTTGAAAATGATCATATCAAAGCTTGTTTTGGATTTGATTCAATAGTTGGTAATTATGCAAGTCCTGAAACACCGGGATCAGCTTATGTTCTTCTTCACCATGTTTTTGGGGAAGTTGATGGCGAAAAAGGTGCATGGGGTCATGCAGTTGGTGGTATGGGATCTATTACCCAGATTATGAAAGATGTTTGTGAGAATAAAGGGGTAGAAATTTCTACTAATTCTTCGGTTGAAAAGATTATTATTGAAAATAATAAAGCTAAAGGGATAATTCTTGAGGACGGCTCAAAAATTTTGAGTGACAGAGTTGTCTCAAACTTAAATCCTAAATTGTTATTTCAAAGACTTGTAAGTGAAAATGATGTTGATCCTGAATATCTTAGAAAAATATTAAATTACAAATGTGGTTCCGGCACATTCAGAATGAATGTAGCTCTCTCTGAGCTTCCTGACTTTAAATGTCTACCTGGAAAACATATATCTGAGCATCACAAATCTGGAATAGTTATTGCGCCTTCTTTATCTTATATGGACCAAGCCTATACCGATGCTAAACAATTTGGGTGGTCAAGAAATCCTATAGTTGAAATGCTAATTCCATCTACTGTTGATTCATCACTAGCACCGGAAGGCAAGCATGTTGCTTCATTGTTCTGTCAACAATTCGCACCAAAACTTCCAGAAAATAAATCTTGGCATGATGAAAAAGAGAATGCTGCTAATACAATCATAGAGACTGTTAATTCCTTTGCTCCTAATTTTAAAGAATCGATTTTAGGAAAATCTATTTTGTCACCCTTAGATCTTGAAGAGAAACTTGGCTTACTTGGTGGAGATATAATGCATGGTGTTATGTCGCTTGATCAGATGTGGGCGGCAAGACCAGTCTTTAATTATGGAGATTATAAAACTCCAGTTAAAAATCTATTTCTATGTGGTTCCGGGACTCATCCTGGTGGTGGCGTTACCGGGCTTCCCGGAAAAAATTCATCTCGAGAAATTCTTAAGGCATAAAAAAACCCAGGACAAGCCTGGGTTTTTTTCAGAAATCTTATATTAAGAGTCTGATACTGCTGCTGCCCAAATTACAACACCAAATGCAGTCTTATTAACTAAGTCTGCTAAGTTGTAAATAATGTTCAACATTTCAGAACTACCCATTAGATAACCGATAGGGTAAATAGCCCAACCTACAAGAACAATCATTCTGATAGATTTGAAAGCCATTTGTGAGGCTGCATTACCACTTGAAGCATTAACGTTGGCAGCTTCGCCAGCGAAAATCAAGTAAATAATATAAGCCCAACCGACCATACCGATTACGAATGCAGGCATTTTTGCCATGTATCCGGCTTCACCCATGTATCCACCGACTAACATAACCAGTGAACCAACAAGCAGTTTCCAGAATAAGCTTGCGCTTACGCTAGTAACAGCTGCTAGGATGAGGTAGAACTCCACTATTTGAAGTGGAACAGTAATCAACCAGTCAATATATCTATATACAGTTGGAGAATCTCCAGTTGTAATCCAAACACCTCTCATATAGAGATAGTGCCAGAATGCAACACCTGTAACTAAAGCAGCAACAGTCAATGAAGTCTTCCACTTACCTCTTACATTGTCTCTTTCAGCAAGAAAGAAAACTGTAGAAGCAAGCATGATTGCTGTAGCAAGCCAAAAAGAAATACCGACGAAGTCGTCTTGTGCTAGTGAGTATTCCATTTAAACCTCCTCTAAGTTTAATATTGAAATTTCAACATTGTCCCCCTACTGAAATACCCAAAAGAGTACTCCAATTTGAGAATAACGGATTAAATATATCCAATACTAATTGCAAATTCAAATTTTGTGAAAATAATGCAACTTAATACTTGACAATTCTAGTCAATTTATCTCTATAAGAATTTTGCAAAATTTTTGAGATCCTCTCTGGGAGTTCTATAGCTATTTATAGGGTGATCTTCATCAGGATATCCAAGCGCTATCCCGCACCATAAAATTTCAGATTCATTAAATTTAACAATCTTCTGAGCTGTCTCGGGATACATTGACCAACTTTCCTGCAAACATGTGCCTAACCCAAAATCCATAGATGATAAACATATGTTTTGAATAAAATGACCTACGTGACCCCATCCATTTAGATCAACTTCTTTTTCAACAGTTACTAACATACCAACTGGAGCCCCAAAAAATGAAAAATTTTGTTTTAGTTGATTTAATCTTCCATCTACATCCTCTTTGCCAATTTCTAATGCCCCATACATAAGTTTTCCACACTCTTTAACTCTATTCTTTAGATGATCTGACATTGGTTGAGGATAAATATTAAAATTCGCCGTTTCGCTAATACCATTATCAAGATTAGATAAAACAGATTCTTCAAGTTCTTTCATAAGTTTTTGACTTAAAACATATATTTTCCATGGCTGTGTATTCCCTCCAGAGGGTGCAAACCTTGAAATATTTAATATTTTTTCAATTATTTCTATTGGAACTTCTTTATTTTGAAAAGATCTTATCGATTGACGACCTTGGATTGCTTCTAATATGTTCATTTTTTCCTTTATTTTCAATATTTTCAGTGCAAATAAAAGCCGTAATATTATTGGCTTTTACCTATTTATAGATATATTATATGCATATATCGCATAGTTAATTACTTATATTAAACATTAAGGGGGATAAATTATGGATAATTTTAAAAGAATAGCATTCGCATTTCTGGCGACTGCTGTATTTACTAGCTTTAATGACGCTACTGCTCAAGAAGTTGAAGTTGAGGAAGTTGTTGTTACTGCTACAAGAAGAGAGGAGTCACTTCAGGACGTTGCTCTTTCAGCTCAAGCTTTAACAAGCGATGATTTGGATGCACAGCAAGTTACTGAAATGTATGACCTTGGTGAATTAACGCCTGGTATTACTTTTTCTCCTGCTATTGGTTCTGGATACTTCATCGGTATTAGAGGAAGTGCTACAGAAGCAATTGGTGCTTCAAGTGTTGGATCTGTTCAAACAGCTGTGAATGGACATGTTATCAACTCAGGAGCATTTGCAGATATGGGGTTCTTAGATGCTGAAAGGATTGAAATTCTTGCTGGTCCTCAAGGAACACTATATGGAAGAAATGTAACAGGTGGTCTTATTAATGTTATTTCAGCAAGACCTACAGGTGATACTTCTGGATATGCAAAAATGCAATATGGTAATCTTGGTCAAACAAGAATATCTTCTGCTATTAACCTTCCTGTAACAGACAATGTTGCAGCTCGTGTTGCTTATAGCTCATATGTTCAAGATGGTACTGTTAGTAACCTTAACCTAGGTACTGATCTTGATGATAGAGATGCTGATGCAGTGAGACTTTCAGTTGATTGGGATATGGGTGATGGTCAGGTATTGCAAGTAACTCATGAAGAGCATAACTTTGATGATTCTAGACTAAATTGGGCTAACAGATATTGTCAGAGAGATACTTTCTTAGGTTGTAATCCAACTCAGAGAGGAACTCCAAATACTTCTGCACATCCAGCTGGAACATTAGCTGCATCTTTTGGAACACTTACATTTATGCAACCAAGCAAAATGACAGATACATATGCAGGTGCACCTTTTGCATCTGATCTTGATGATATCTACTTAGATTTTGATCCAAGAAGAGTTGGTACTGTTACTCATTCAACAGTTGAGTGGATTAACTCAATGGAAAATGGTGATCTTAAAGTAAAAGCCACTTATGGTACTAGAGATTATAATCATATTGATGATAACGATAAGTCAATTGGAACTGTTCAGTTTAATACAGTTGTAGGAATTCCATTTACAGCTGATCTTGAGTATGACTGCTGGGGTGTTCAAACTAGATCAACTCCAACAAATATGGAGTGTTCTACTACTGAAGAAGAAAGACAGCAATTTGAAGTAAACTGGGTATCAGATAATGATGGACCATTAAACTACACACTCGGTGCCTATATGCATAGCCGTAAATATATGAACGACTATAAAGTTCAAACTGAAGGTTATGTGATGAATGCTGACTTTAGACAACATCCTTATAGTGACCTACTATTTGGTGGTGCTCTAGATGGTTATGGTGGTTTCCAATTTTGGGCTGCTTTAGGTGGTGTTCTATCAGCTAATCTTGGCGCTGGCCTTGATGCTGGAACAGCTGTCTTAAACACAATTCAAACACTTCAGTTCCTTAACTCAACTGGAGCTCTTGCCGCTGGCGGAGTTTCTCCATTTGGTCCTGGATATATGCAAAGCATTCTTCCGCCTGAGTTAAGAGGATTGATTAACTCTGAGCATGGTGATGCTGAAAGTACATCAATCTTTGGTGAAGTTTATTATGAGCTTAATGATACAACTAAATTAACAGTTGGACTTAGATATGATGAAAATGATAACTACTTCCAATTAATGAATACACTGGGTGATGCTTCTGCTTCAGGTGCAATCGCTGCACAATGTGCTAAAGCTAATGGTGGTGTTCTTGTAAGAAGTTTAGATTGTGGATATGCTGGTGGTGAAGCAGCTAATGATGCTACTACTGGAAAAATAGCTATTCAAAAAGCACTTTCTGATGATGTTATGGTTTATGCATTATATGCAACTGGTAATAAGCCAGGTGGTAACTCTCCAAATGAAAGTGGTGATGTATTACCTTATAATGCAACTGATAGTTCAAATATTGAATTTGGTTTAAGAAGTACACTTGCTGGTGGAAGAGTTCTTATGAATGCAACTCTTTTCCAACATACAAATGATGATGCTCATAACTCAATGATTTATGGAACTAGTGCTATCACAAACTCAATTGATTATGTTCACACTGGACTTGAGATTCAATCTAAGTTTCTCTTAAGTGAAAATACTTCAATTGACTTTAATGCATTTGCTCTTGATTCAGAGATTGGTGATGAAAGTTTATATGATCCTGCAAACCCATTTGGTTTAAGCACAGGTCAAAACTTTGGTATTGCTGTTGATGGACCGAATCTAAGTCAATTGGTTGGACTTCCAGGATCAGGATTTGGTGAACAAATCTACGGTCTTCTGGGTTCAGCTGCACCGTTCTGTAACTTCGCATTATTTGCTGAAGGTGTAGTTGGGAAATGTCAGGGAGTATTTGTTGTAAACCCTGCTCTTCTCGCTGTACCTGGATTTGCTCAAGTTGTTAGACAAGATCTTAAAGGTAACAGAATGCCTGCTACTAGAGAGCTTGACTACAACATTTCTCTTAATCAGTCGATGATGACAGATAATGGTTCACTTGATCTAAGACTTACAATGTCTAAGAAAGGTGACATGTATGCTGATCTCTTCAACACAGAGAGAGCAAAGGTTCCAGAGCAAACTTACTTTGACCTATTAACAACTTACAGACCTAATAACGGTAACTGGTATACAGGTTTCTATATTAAAAATATAGATAACAGCAGACACCTTATTGGTATTGATAGAGGTTCTGAGGTTGAAGGAAGTGTTTTAAATGCTACTATCGGAGCACCAAGAACATATGGTGTTAACTTCGGTATTAACTTTTAATTTATAACCCTAAATGTTAAAGCCCGGTTTTATACCGGGCTTTTTTTTATCTATAATAAATTAATGAAATATAAGATCTCTTTGTGCTTAGCTACCCTTCCCCTTTTCTTAAATGCATATGAGTTTATAGAAATACCTCACACAGCTGCAATTCAGAATGTCGGTAAACTTCGAACTGTTTGCGGTAAAGTTCAATCAACCTATATAAACTCAAATACTGCATCGCAAAGAATATACTTAAACATGGGTCGTGAGTATCCAAACCATACATTTACGGGGTTAATATGGTACTCATCTAATAAAGATAATTTTGACGGCAGGCCTGATAAAAAATATAGAAAAAAAGATATATGTATCTCTGGTGTAATTACAACTTTTAATGAAAAACCTCAGATTCAAATAGATTTTGAAAATCAAATAGAAATTAGATAGTTTTTATAAATCAATCCTTTCGAAGGATTTCTCTAAAACGTTTCCCTCTGTATGAGTAACCATATAAGAGTTTTTATTACTACCAAAATTAATAGCTTTAAAAGGAACACCATCCTTCAAATGAAGCGCGCAATTACCTTCCACACCAAGACAATGATCAATTGTATTATTTTCAAGGGCTTTCTTAACAAAAGGTCTTCTTTCGGGCTCCTCATCATAATGAGGGCAACAAATACCATCAACAAAGCCCATGCACTCAATAACCGCTAGATCATCAGCCCATGAATCTGTAATTCCTTTTTCAAACCAACAAATTGCACCAGCGCTAACACCGCTCATCACTACTCCACTGTTATATGCCTCTTGCAGAATATTATCTAATCCCCAATCCCTCCATACAGCCAACATACTTTTTGTGTTACCGCCACCAACAAAAACAATATCTTGTTTACTAATATGTGAGGATAGGTCCATGGTTCTTTTAAAGAAATCTATATGAGATGGATTGCAATTAAATTTTGTGAAAACATCATAGTAATTAACTTTGTAGGCGTCATTGTCACCAGTTGCTGTAGGAATAAAACATATATTAGGCTTATCTTTTTTAGACAAACTTAAAATATACTTTTCAATTTTATTATCTTTAGTGATTCTTCCAAAACCACCACCACCTATTGCAACGATATTTCTTTCGGTACTCATATTTTTCCTTTCATTTGCTTAATTTATTTTTATTATGAAATTTTATAAGTTTCTGTTTCCACTTGTTTGTATAATGATCAAATTCTCGACCGCTTGCAATAAATCTTTTAAATTCTTGATTTCTATCCGCCATAAGAATAACTATTTGCTCAATATTAGTGCCAAACATAACGTTATGTGCATTTGCATATGCTGAACATTGCAAAAAGTAATCTTCTATCCATTCTTTTGGTTTTACTTTTTTTGCAGTCTTAAAATCTATCAAAGATTCTTGTCCATCAAACTTCCCAATGCAATCAGCAGTTCCTGCATAAAGTCCATCTAAAATTAAACCTACCTCTAAACCCCAAACTTCATCAATATCATTTATTAAATTATCAATGAAGCAGTTTAAGATTAAAATTGAGGTTTTTGAAATATATGATCCGTCATCATTGATATTCCAATTCTTATCTTGAAGATAATTTTCAAGAGCATTATGGACATTGGTACCAATTGTAGTACTTTCCTTTAAGATTCTTTCTGCTTCTTCATGACCAACTCTTCTTTTCCATTCATCAATACCAGATTTATCAGATGTTGATGATAAAACTGTTGTTACGGATGGAACTTCCTCACCTTTAGAGTCAATATAAAATCTCCCTAGTTTATTCTCTACCCTTTTTAGGTTGGGATATTTGAAGTTTGTTTTAATTAATTTCATCAATAATTTTCTTTAATGGTGATAAGAAATCTGCATAGTTTTTCCAATAGTTTAATCCAGATTTGTATATTGGCTGTCTTACCTGTTCCGCACTGGGAGTCTTTACTGGTCTTGATGACTTGTAAAACTCTAAGCAATTATCCTCAAAAGGCAATTCACAATACTCAATTAATTCTCTTATTGTAGATTCTGTATTATTTATAACATTGTCATAGTGGACAGTATAAATATCTTCACCATAAACTTTGTGCCAGTGGTTCATTGCTTTAATGTAATCAACATAATAATTACCTAAGTCCTCTAGGCTATAGGTAAATAACTGTCCTCTTGCAAAGAATTGTTTAAAGCAACTAAAGCAAGTATCCATTGCATCTCTTCGAGTATCAATAATCTTTGCATTAGGGAGTATTGTTTTAATAAGACCTATATGTATAAAGTTATTGGGCATCTTGTCTATAAAGAATGGTGCTGACTCTCTAGCCCATTTTGTTTCTTTTATATAGTCTAGACCGAGTGCACTTAATTCATTACTTTTAAAGTCTTCCAAAACTTCCGGATAATTGTCATCGCTATCATTGTTAAGCTCAGCAGCAATTTTTATTATATTCGGCAGTTCTTGTGTTCCATCAACCATTGAATGAGAGGATATGATTTGATCTATAAGTGTAGAACCAGACCTTGGCATACCTAAAACAAAGATTGGATCTCGATCGAGTGTTGAAGAATTTGACAAAGAACTTATATTCTCCTCGTTGAAAAAATTTAAAACCTTTTTTGTTTTTTCAGAAGTCTCTCTTGAGGAATATTTTATAAGCCCCTTTTTAACTCGATTGCCTTTTGAATAATTAATAAATGAATTGTTATAGTCTTTTTTTACTTCATATGCTTTCCCAAGTGCAAAATGCATTTGGCATCTTTCTATATCTGATATTTCCGTGTCTAATGTTGCTTCCATATTTTTTATCTCGTCATTAGTAAACGAATATGTTTTAAGATTCGCCAGACTCCAATAAGCTTCTCCGGAAAGATTGTTCTGTTTTATGGTGCTTTTATATGAATTTATAGAGTTATCAATTTCACCCATTGTTTTATAAACATGTCCTAAACTAAGATACACTCTTGGGCTATTTGGTTTAAATTTAAGAGCTTTTAAATAAGCATCTTTACCATCAGAGTATCTTGCAAGTTTAGTTAGAACAGTTCCGTACTCAGCCCAGATTAATCCGTTTTTAGGTTCCATATTTAAAATGTTTTTAAATGATTTCTTGGCTTTATCTAGTTGGCCAGTCACACTGAAGACCTGAGCTAAATTTGCCCAAACCAATGTATAGGTTGGATCGACTTGCAACGCCCTAGTAAACATAGCTTCTGCAATATCATGATTTCCTGATTTAAAAGCAAGTATTCCCATAAATCTTAGTGCATCAATATTGTTTTCATCTTCTACTAATATTTTTTTAAATGCATTCTCTGCTTTTCTAAACCTCGAGGCTTGAAGATGTCTGACACCTTTATAAAGCAGACCATACTCCTCATTACTTTCAAAAAACTCTTTTATAACATTATCTGCTTCATCTAATTTATCTTGATGAGCTAAAAGATTTGATAAACGCTTTAATGCATTAACATCGGAAAATTTTTTTACAAACTTTTTAAGTAAGAATATTGCTTCAGAGTCTCTTTCTAAAAATTCATTGAGACGGATTTCTAATAATAAAAGTTTTTTATCATCCTTTTTAAAACTCAAGGCTTTATAAGTATTTTCGAGCGCCTCATTAGGTTTATTTGTTTTTATAAAACAATCAATTAATAAGTAAATTGAATTTAACTCATTTGGAAATATTTTTAGAATCTCATTTAATTGATCAATAGCTTGATGATATTCTTTTTTATGAATTAAATCTCTTGCATTCTGGTATGCTATCTCTAAAGAATTTTTATTGCTCATATGGTTAAGAAAAGCGTTTTTATTAACAAAGACTGGAATCTTTCATTAATTTCAATACCCATTTTACTCTCATTTCTTATTTCTTTGTATGTTCTTATAGATGTAGATCAATCAACTGAAACTCTTAAATCTTTGTATAGCATTGCAAGCTTAAGGCTTGAAAATATTTATGAGCTTGGAGCTTTTGTAGTCATAGTTTTTTTATTAATTTTATGTCTACTACCTTTAGGATCTAAGAAGATAACACTTATTAATAGACCAGTTTTTAATAATCTCTCCTGGTCAGCTATGATGTTTGTAGCTGGTATGGGTGCGTCAATCCTTTGGGCGTCTCCAGTAGAATGGGCACAAACAATAAATTCAAAACCTTTTGGATTAGAAGCTGATGCAGATGGAATTATACTGTTAAGCCAAGCATATCCTCTATTTCACTGGGGCTTTGTTGGTTGGGCACTATATGCACTTCCAGGGGTAGCTTTCACAATCGCAATATTAAAAAATCCTGATGTACAACTTACTTTTGGTGGTATTTTTGTTCAAGGCAAAAGCACTATTAGTTTAATAATTAAAAATATATTCGATATTGTCTTTATACTTGCTATTCTGGCTGGAGCAGGTGTTGGTATGGGAGTTTCTTTTCCTGTTATAGCAGAAATGACTTCTTATCTGCTTGGTATTGAAAACTCCTTTTATTTCCAAATAATTATTCTTTTGTTTTGTTTAAGTATTTTTGGGACTAGTGTTTACAAAGGGCTTGAGGGTGGAATTAAAAGATTAAGCAATCTAAATGTGTTTCTTGTAATTCTTATGCTTTTAATAATTCTTATTATGGGGCCAACAACATACATATTAAGTAATTCTGTTGAGTCAACATATTATATGTTTAAAAATTATATAAATATGAGTTTTCTTTCCGAAAGCTCATTTGCTCAGAGTTGGACAGTTTTTTACTGGGCATGGTGGATGGCATTAGCTCCATTTGTAGGAACCTTTATACTCCAAATTTCTAATGGAAAATCTATTAGGCAAATGATATTAGGAACAATTTTTATAGGCTCTATAGCAACTTTTATCCATTTTTATGTACTTGGAGGGCTCACTCTAAATCTTTATGAAAGAGGCCTTATGGATGTTCCAGAAATGGTTAAAAGCATTCCTAGTGGAAGAATAGCATTAGAGGCATTACTTACACTTCCTTTGGGTTATTACCTCATAATTCTTTATGCATTTATTGCAACGATTTTTCTATGTACGACATATGATTCATGCTCATATGTTTTAGCGTCCACTGCGATGAAACAAGCTTCACAAAAACCAAACAAATCGCTAAGAATAATTTTTGCAGTCCTGCTTGTTGTCCAGCCAATTATAATTATGTCTCTAGAAGGAATTGATAGTATTAAATATATCTTAGTTTTATCGTCCATTCCTCTTATACTGATATATGCGCTTATGATTTTTTATATTTCTAAAAATGCACTTAAAAACTGAGCAAGGGTCAGCATATATTCATAATATTGATTTAATAGAGAAATCAAAAGAAACTATTTTATTTATTCCAGGAGCTGGCATGGATCATAGGGTTGCTGATTTATTTCAGCCTAATCCAGAAATATTCAATAAAGTAATTGCAGTTGATCTTCCTGGACACGGGAGCACTATTCCTTCAAACGCTAGAACTATTGAGGAATATGCTGATTTTATTTCTATAATCCTTGATCAATTAGATATGAATAATTTACATCTATGTGGCCATAGCATGGGCGGACTAGTATGTATGGCTTTAGCTGCTTCAAATAGAAAAATCTTTAAAAGCGTTGCCTTATTTAATTGCCAATATCCTCTTTTTGTTGGCTCCGCTCTTCTAGATGACTCATCAAGAAATTTAGATGGTGCTGCAGATTTCCTAACAAAATATGGAATACATAAATTGCCATCTACTGAAAAACCTGCGAAATCTTTTGGTGTTAAAGGAAGTAGTTTTTATAAAAAAAATGATGGAAAAGTAATAAGTCCCTATGGGTCTAAAACTATTGATGACCCCAACAGAGAAATTGCTTTATATGATCTCAAAAAATTGTTTAATCAAGTTTCGAAAGATGTTCTATCAATTGATATGAATGCATGTATGAGATTTAGAATGAATCCTAAAGATTTGAGTAGGTTAGAAGATATAAACATCATTATTGGTGAAAAAGATAAGCTTGTATCGCCAAATAAAATTGATGAAATGATAGATATGTTCGGGAGTGCAAAACTAAAAAAAATGGAAGGTGTAGCACACTTTCCATTTTTTGAAGATCCAAAGGTCTTAAATAAGACCTTAGAAGAAGTTTTTAGTATCTATATCTAATTCTTATACCAATAACTCTTGGTTGCGAACTAGTCTGTCTAAGATCACCAAAATCATCATAAAGACCTAAAACAGGCCTAGTATCATTTGCATTATTTATAAAGAGCTCACCTGAAACGCCGCCACCAAAATCTACACCAGTTCTCACATTCATCATTGAATATGACGGCATAGCAGTTGTATTTGTTTCATTGGCCCATCTTCTTCCTGTGTAGGAGGAATCTAAGCTAAAGTAAGCTGGCTTTCCACCAAGCGTAAAGTCTTTATCCATAGTTAAGATAAACCTTTTCTCAGGAACATATGCGAGTGTATTTCCTTTATTACCAAGAACTGTTCCACCAGCATCGACAAGATCATCATCCATAGTTGGATCATTAAAGTTAGCCATGAGTGACATAGAGAAACTATCTGAAATATTAAAATATGATGCAACTTCTGCTCCATTGACAGTAGCCATACCAACATTGTCTACATAAGCAACAGTTAATAGATCGTACACATATCTAGTTGACTGATAGTCTTCCCAGTTCATAACATATACAAGCCCATTGAAGGTTACTTTTCCATCGGCCAAAGTTGATTTCCACCCAAATTCTAAATTTCTCAGAAGATCAGACGTATATGTGTCAGGCACTAGTTCAGCAGTTCTGCCGGTTGTTCTATTAATACCACTAGGTCTGAAGCCTTCTGAGTAAGTTGCATAAACCAAAAGATCCTCATTTGGCTTATGCGATAAATTAAATTTAGGAGCCACACCACTATCTTCAAACTCATAAACATTAGTTCTTCCAACAAAGCCTAAAGTAGGTTCTGGCTCGTAATATCCAAAGTAACCATCTTGTGCATCAAAAACATTCTCTGTTTCATATTTTCTAAATCCAACAGTTAAATCAGTTTTATCAGAAACTGGAACAGTTACTTCACCAAAAACTGCTTGCTGCTTATCCGATCTGACATTGTCCTGACCCCACCATCTATTATCTACAACTGATATTGATGTAGACAACTGGCCTGTAAAATCGTAGAAAGTTTGATACTCATGATCATTTTCCTCATGGAAAACACCAAGTATCCACTGATAGCCTGAATCCGTTACAGATTGAATTCTAAATTCATTTGAGGATCTTTCAAAGTCATCAAATTGTGTATAAAAAACTCTTGGATCGGTGGAAGCATAGTAATCATAATCATATACATATGCTGCATAGTAGTCGTAACCGTAATAGTAAACATATTGAGTATAGTCATATGTATAATCAATATCTCTATCGAACATTGAGCTTGTAAACGTAAAGTCAACGTTATCTGACAAAGCCCCACTTAATGTTAGAGAAGCTTGTTCAAAATTATCTCCAAAAGTTTCAGGAGTATATCGTGATACTTTTCTTGCTCCTTCTGCTACATCTGATTCCCATGAACCATTAGAGAAATACTCTTGTTTCAAGAATGATAGATCTAGATTAAGACCATTTTTGAACTCATTAGAAAATCTCACTCGATGTCCCTTCTTATCACTTGAGTTGTAATCATCTTTAAGCTCAATATAATCAGAGTTAGAGTGTGTTCCGAGATATGTAAAAGTCTGTGTTGTTTCAACATTGTCTAACCAACCGCCAGCATGCAAGTCATACATACTTACTCTTAAAGCTGCAGAATTTAATGATTCATCAATAAATCCAAGTGGTAAGTTTACAAATGCTTCTAGAGATCTATCAGGTGTTCCATCATGAACATCGCCGTATTCAACGTCAAAACCAAGATCTACTTCATCAGGATTAGGTTTCTTTGTGATAATTCTTACTGTTCCTGCTTGCGAAGAGGAACCATATAAAGTTCCTTGAGGTCCTGTTAAGATTTCAACTCTCTCTATATCATAAACATGGAGGTCGGGGTTACCACCAATTGTTGAAAGAGGTTGTTCATCAATATAAAGAGCAGTAGAGGCTTGAGCACCAGCTCTATTACCAAAACCACCATCTGAGACACCTCTTATATAAAAGAATGAATTACCTGTACCGCTATCATCTACTGTAATACTTGGAACAAGATTAGCTATATCATTAAAATCAGAAATATTTTTTGCATCAAGCTCTTCTGATGTTATTGCCTGCACGGCCATAGGTAAATCTTGGAGATTCGCTTCTCTTTTTGAAGCAGTTACAACTACTTCTTCTACATCTTCATCATCAGCAAATATAGATTCTGATTGAGAAAATCCAAGCCCTAAAGATAAAGCACCGAGATATGACATCGCATTTCGATTATCTTTAAATATATCTTTTAGGATTAATGTTAAAGGATCAGCTTTTTTTTGAAAAAGCGGCTTAAGAATAACTTTATTTGTGTTCATAACTTTCCCCCTTCGCTAAATATGCAAAAATTAAAAAAACACGTAAAAAGTATAGCATTAAAGCTATTAATTAGTTAAGTATGGGCTCAAATAACAGGTCTATGCCCCATTTATAAGGTTTCGGCCAATCATGATCATTATTATGATCAAGGTAAGAAGTAACCGTTACATTGTCATCACATTCAAAAAAGTGCTCAACTGTTACCTCAGCAGGATTTGAAATCTCTTTTTTTGAGGAATTATTACAGTTAAAAGCATTTTTCCAATCATCTACGGTATTTGCCATAGGCTCATAAAAATATCCATCTGCAGCCAAAATGTCCTCAGGTGGGACTGTGGTATCATTTTTTGCTCCGTAGATAACCATTGTTACTGGCTGTTTGGGAACACAGCTCATTCCAAGCGCTTGCATGCCCGCAATATTGATTATTGCATCAACTTTATCAGGAAGATTACATCCAATTGCCTGAGCAATCATCCCACCATTACTCATGCCAATAACAATTACTGATTCAATATCATATATGTTTCTATGATGGTCTATTACCTTTTCTATAAAACCAATATCATCACCACAACTTGCCCATGTACATCTATGGGGATTTTTACAATCTGGTGGATATGCATAGTAATCTCTATCTAGGTCACAAATATCTCCCTTTGGACCCTGACCTTTTGATCCAACAAGATCATTCCAAGAAGTAACTTTTATACCTCCAGTCTTAAAAGATTTTCCTTCAGGATATGCTCCAATAAAATTATTTTTTTCTAAAAAATAATTAAAATCTGCATCTCCATATCTGATAAAAGTTTTTGCATTACCTGTATATCCGTGAATTCCAATAACCAAGGTCATGTCTTTTTCAATACTTGAAGGAAGATAGGTGTAAAAAGTTCGTAAAGAATCATCATGCAACATATTCTGCTCACTCCATTCAAAAATAGTTGGCGAGCAGCTAAAAAGAAAGAAAATTGATAAAAGTATTGATTTATTCACTCGTTTAAAAATCTCTCCATTGATGTTAATAATTCTTTTTTACTCGGTTCATTCTGTATTTCATGTCTCATACCATCAAATTTTTTAATTCTGACATTTATAAATTTTCTTTTTAAGTAATTATACAATCCGTCAATGCCTCTTCCATTAAGAATACATGGATCATCGGCACCTACAGCTAAGAATATCTTGACATCATCAGCAATGTTGTGAAAATTTCCATCCTGTAAAACCAATTCTGCCCCATAT
>CACNXK010000011.1 GCA_902624425.1 uncultured SAR86 cluster bacterium
CGCAAAGTATCTAAACCAGAATGGATGGTCTTTAGATTTAGTCTCTCATAGTGAGGAAAGATCAAAAAAAGCAAGAGAGTTCTTTCAGAATAATAATAATAACTATTATCATTTTGATCTTTCAAAGAAAGATTCAATTTCAGAGCTGCTTGATAAAGTTGATTGTCCAGATCTTGTCGTTGCAAATGCTGGTGTAACCATGATGAGTAAAGCTGGTGAAAGCTCTTCATTGCAAAGAGATGAATTATATTATCTTCTGTGTGGAGGAGTAATTGATTTAATTGAGGGATTAATTCCAAGATTAAAAGAAAAAGATGCTTCAAGGATTGTCATCATTTCAAGTATAGGAGCAGTAACACCAATGCCTAAATCTTCACTTTATGCATCTGCAAAATCTGGAATATATTCTTATGGAAGATCAATTGGCGAGGAGCTAGCTAATGAAAATATCTCGGTCACCATCTCACTTCCAGGATATGTAAAAACAAATGCTCACAAAAGAGCTGGTCTTGATCATCTTGAAAAGAAAATCCCTTTTTGGATGTGGGTATCTGCTGAAAAGGTTGTAAAGATAACCGAAGATGCTTCTAAAGCTGGAAAAAGCACAGTTATTCCTGGTTTAGCTTATAAGTTAGTTAAGCCATTTCTTGGAATGGAAATAACATCTAAAGCATGGAAGATGCTTAACAAGAGAAGCTAAGATAAGTTTTAAATAATCCTAAGAATTTCATTAAAACAAGATTCTAAACCTTTGTTATTTGTCACGATATGGTCAGCAAACTCTCTATATATGCTTTCTCTTTCATTAAAAGCATGTTTCACTGATTGGTCAACTTCTTTTATAAAGCCTCGGTTTGAGAAATCAGGAATGCGATCCATTATATTCTCGAAGGACACTTCTAAATAAATTACTGATGAATTGCTTTTGATGTGATTCATTGCTTTTTTGCTAAAAATTACGCTACCACCAGTTGCTAATACAGTTTGATTGAATTCAACTGATAAAATTGCCGCTTCTTCAATTTTTTTAAATTTTTGAATCCCATTCTCAACCAGAACTTCTTGAAGTGATTTATTCTGATTTGACTCAATTAATTGATCGCTATCAATTAGATCAAACTTAAGATAATTTGCTAGCTTTCTTCCAATAGACGATTTGCCTGCCCCAGCCATGCCTATTAATGATATTGATTTTTTCATTTTAAAAAACTATTGGTGGAGCCAAGGGGGATCGAACCCCTGACCTCAACGCTGCCAGCGTTGCGCTCTCCCAGCTGAGCTATGGCCCCAAGAAGTTCCTGATGTTACCTAAGTATATTTTTTAAGTAAATATTTTTTCAATCTAAATTTATAACTGAGCCAGGACTAGGAGCAATGAAATTTTTCATGTTTATGTTTCTGATTGCTTTATCTAGCCTTTCTTTGGGCTCCAAAGTATTCTCATCAGTAAGCTTGAAAGTTGCCCAGTGCATTCCAAAACTTCTTTCTGCGCCTAAATCTATCATTATTTGGACAGCATCTTCTGGATTAACATGACTCTCTGCCATAAACCATTCTGGATCATAAGCACCTATTGGAATAAAGGCATACTTAGGTGAGCCCAATCTAGATCTTGTTTCCTTAAAGTCGTTTGAATAGCCAGTATCTCCAGCATGGAACAAAGAATAATCATTAAACTTAAAAAACCAACCGCCCCACAAGCTTTTATTTCTATCAAAGAGTCCCCTTTTTGACCAATGCTGTACTGGTGTAAAAATTATTTCTACATGCGGTGTTTTAAAACCATTCCACCATTCATACTCGAAAACATTTTGAATACCTTTTCTTTTAAGAAGTTTTTTATCGCCTGCTGGTACTAAAAAAACAGCTTCAGGATTTCTTTTATAAATTTCCTTTAAGGAAACAATATCGAGATGATCATAGTGATTATGGCTAACTGTAACAAAGTCAATATTAGGAAGATCGGTTAAATTTAAAGCCGGTGGTATTAATCTCTTGGGGCCAATATTTTTAAATGGGGAAGCTCTATCTGAAAAAATAGGATCAGTTAGAATAGTCACGTTATTTTTTTTAATTAAAAAAGTTGAGTGTCCAATCCAAACTGTGTAGTTGTTGTCTTCCTTTAAATTCAGATTCTTCCATTCATCAGATATATCTATGTAGTCAATTTTTGTTTCAACATCACTTGTTGACCACTTCATTAAGTCTTGAAAAGATTTTTCGATAGGCTGACCATTTGTATTTTCATAATCAGATAAGAGCGCATTGCTATTTAGTATCAAGAAGATTGTTAAAAACAAAAACTTTTTTACTCTCATGCTTTTCATAGTTAGAAGATTCTTATTTATTTTAGTTCAATAATGTATTATTAATTAATATTATTTTTGGAGAATTATATGAGAAAAATATTTGTAATAACTTGCCTTCTATTTGCATTTGATAGTTTTGCACATGCAGATCATGGAGCTGAAATGACTATTTCGAAAATGTGGAAAGCTTTTAAAGAAAGTGATGTTGAATTATTTTCGAAGACTATGGCCAAAGATAAAAATATGGTTACTTTTGGAACTGATGCTGTAGAAAGATGGGAAGGCTGGAATGCTCTAGAGGCATCAATTGAAGAGCAATTTTCTGCATTTAATGTTCTAAATATAAAGAGAAAAAATAAAGTTCTTAATTACAGCAAATCTGGCGACACAGCTTGGTTTTCAGAAGTTGTTGACTGGGAAGTAATGTCAGGTGGAGAAAAAACTTTAATAAAGGATATAAGATTTACAGGAGTTTTAGAGAAAAGAGGTAAGAATTGGAAAATAGTTCAATTTCACTCCTCTGTTGGGGTTGCAGGACAGGTTTTAGAATATTAATTTTAGTTTGATCAGGATTTATTCTGCGAAGTGTTTTTCCTGATCATCATTTATATACTTAATATCTGCACAAAACTCAGCTGTTGGTCTAATTATTAACCTTTCAATTCCTATGGGTTCACCTGTTTCCATGCAGTAGCCATATTCGCCAGTCTTAATTCGTCTCAGAGCAAAGTCAATCTTCTTTACAAGTTTTGATTTCCTATCAACAATTCTTAAGTAAAGCTGTGAATCCATTTCAAATGATGCTCGGTCAGCTTCATCCTTACACTCAGGCGGAACTCTTAGTCTTTGTCTTGCATCCTCAATTTCACTGAGGGCTTCGGCTTTTTGTTCAGTTAATTGAGCAGTAAAAAATTCAAGTTGTTCTTTTGCCATGTATTTCTTAGCTGGCATCCTTAAAAGTTTGGCTTTAGTTAGCATATTTTTCCAATTTGATAAAAAAGAAGGGAGGTATTAGACATTAATATGTAAGATTTTTCAACATAAAAATAAAAAAAAGGGGGCTAAAAAGCCCCCTATTTTAATATTGCTTAAATATTAATATGAGTAATTAATAGATAAGTGAATATGTCTACCAAATGCATCGAAGTATCCTGGGAATGTATTACCATTTCCTGGAGCTGTTCCAGCATCTGATGTGTAACCTGGCTCTTTATCAAGCAAGTTACTTACACCAAGTGTTACTGACATGTTGTCATTTACAGAATAGATTGCAGTAGCATCTAAGTATGTAAACGCATCAAAATCAATATCGTTAGCGTTAAGGTCGTCTGTTTCACCTAAGTATCTCACACCGAGAATAACATCAGTATCAAATTCTGTTGTTAAACCAACAGTATATGAACCCATGACTTCAGGCATAGGATTCTTACCACAAGAACCACCCCAGTTTCCAGAACAGCCAATAGCTGCCTCACCAGGAAGTTCAGTTATGTCGTATGAATCTAATAGTGTTGTAACACCAGAAACAACTAATGGACCCCAGTTTGTGTCAACTGAATAATCAAAGATGACATCAATACCGCTTGTTTGCTCTTCAGAAATATTAGTTATTTGAGCACTAATATATCCACCTGTTAACCATAATGATCCATTTACTGGGTTACGGTTAATTAGGTTACAAAAAGCAGCAGCGCCGGTTTCAATACATTTATCAAGTGCTGTTTTTGGTGAAACAGTTCCAATACCATCTTCAACAGTAATGTCGAAGTAGTCAACTGTTAGAGTTAACCCATCCATTGGATTAAGCACAACACCAACTGTCACTGACTCTGATTCCTCAGGAGCAACATTTGGGTTACCACCAGTTTGGATATTGTATTGGTCAGCAGGTGACTTAAGGTCAGTTCCATAGAGATTTGCTGGAAGACCAGTGTTTAAACACTGCTCTTGAGTAGCAATAGGAGCTGCACCAGTATCCGGATCAATACCACAAGGATCATAGTCTAAATCAACTAGGCCTTGTCCAATACCTTGATAAAGCTCAGCTAAGTTAGCGTGTCTCTGAGAAGTTTGGAAAGATCCCCTTACGGATACCTTGTCGTTAACTGTCCAGAAAGCACCTAGCTTCATGGCTGTAGTGTCATTTCCTGTTGAATAATCTGCAGATCTAAATCCAGCATCCATACTTACTGTATCAGTAACCGGAATACCAAGCTCTACAAAGAATTCATCAACATCATAACTACCGCCTAATGGAAGTGTTGCACCACCAGAACCTGATCTATCTCCTGTTCTGCTTGGTAAGTCTGGTCTAAAGTCTGAACTTAGTTCTCGTGACTCAAGACCTGCAACAACTGAAACGTTTCCAGGAGCACCAGGAATTGAGAATCCTGTATCTCCAGTTACATATGCAGTAAATGTAGTTTGTTCACCATCACCATTAATATAAGTAGCATTAGCAATATAGCTTTGGAGTTCCTGTCCGCCGTCTATAACACCTTGAATACCTTGATCACCTGGAAGGCCACCTTGGAAAAGGTTATATGGCACACATGTTGAATCAGTTCCATTAAGAGCTGATACACATGTTGGAACACCGTTAACTGAAACAACATCAACAGCTCTGTTGATTGCTTGCACAGATAAGTCATTTCTATATTCGTTGTTATACACAACATTTGATGTTTGATAGTAAGCGTCATATGACCAGTTGTCATTTATTTCACCTCTAACACCAACAGTTTGTGTAAAGCTTTTATAAGCAAAGATAGATTGTCTTGGGTTACCTTCAACATTTCTCTTAAGAGAATATAAAGGTGCTTTATATCCAAGAATTGATCCATCTCCAACAGCTAAATCTAAATTAGCTAAATAAGCAAGAGCTGCAGCGCCAGATGCAAAATCAGGAGCATGATCTCCGCCCATTCCAACCCAATCACCACAAGCTGCATTATATTGCTGCTCTGATAAAAAGGCGTTATAGCATGGTAATGCTGTAATGTTTCCAAAAGTTCCTGAATATGCAATCTGCGCATTAGATTCTGACTTCATATAAGTCATATCTACATAAACTTCAGCATTATCAGATACTTCATACTTTCCAAAAAATCCTGAATTAAATCTATCATCAGGTCTTTGGAAGAAGTTTGTTGGATTATAGTTATATGTTTGCCCAGCTCTAGGAACAAATTCGTTCCCTTGAACTTTAAAGTCAACACCTGTAATTGTAGGATCAACATTCACGAATCCACCAGCACCGTAGCCACCAAAGTCAGCCCATCTACCAGGAGGAATTGTTGAAGAACCACCACAACCACTAAAACCAGATCTCAGAGCACAAGCACTTATATCGTACTCACCTTGAAGAATAGGTTTTGTATCAGTGTGTTCCATAAAAGCTGTTATATGACCTCTACCGCCATCAATTTCACCACCAAAAGCTACTGAAACCTTTTCAGTATCTCCTGTAGTTACATCTTTTGGCGCTAGTGCATAGTCGTATGAAGCAACTAAGTCTCTAAGAGATTTGTTGTCATTCTTATGCTGATAAAAGCCATGATAAAAGCTAGACTTCATTCCTACAAACTCATCATCTAAGATAAAGTTAACAACACCAGCAACCGCATCAGAACCGTACACGGATGACGCACCACCAGTTAAAACTTCAACCTTATCCAATAAGAGTGTTGGAACAGTATTCAAGTCAGCACAGTTTCCACCACCAGTCGTACCAGAAACCATTCTTCGACCATTCATGAGAACAAGAGTTCTTGAACAGCCTAAGTTTCTTAAGTTCGCGGTAGCAGTACCAGAAGCACCATTGGAGTTAGTAATTGATTGTCCAGGTGAGATTTGCGGAAGATCATTAAGATAATCCTCAACCCTCGTAATACCTCTGACTAACAATTCCTCACCATCGATACTTGTGATCTGTGATGAACTTGTTACGTTTGGATCAGCAATCCTTGTACCTGTAACCACGACTTCTTCAACATCATCTTGCGCAAGTGCTGAAAAAGGAACGGCAACAAAAGAAAATGCTAAACCAAATAACAAAGTTAGTTTATTAATTTTCATATATTTCCCCTTTTAAAGTTATATATAAACGTTTATATATACGGCATTAGTGCCGTACAACCCTTCAATATAAACAGAATTTAATATTTATGTAAACAATTATGTAATTAGCATATAATTCGGACTTGACATATTGAAAATGCTTAAAAACAAAAAAATATTAATTACCGGAATAGCTAACAAATTTTCTATTGCAAACGGCATTGCGCAAAGTATGAGCAAAAATGGTGCTGAGCTCGCTTTTGCTTATCAAAATGAGAGGCTCTTAAAAAAAATAAAGCCAATTGCTGATGATTTGGGCGTAAAAACACTCATTGAATGTGATGTCTCCAGCGACCAATCAATAGAGCAAACTTTCTCTCATATTAAAGATGAATGGGGAACTTTAGACGGAATCGTTCACTCTATTGGATTCGCACCTTCTGATCAACTTGATGGTGATTTTACGGAAGTTACAACTAGAGAAGGATTTAAAATAGCGCATGATATAAGCTCATATAGCTTTACAGCATTGGCAAAAGGAGCATTGCCGATTCTAAGCGATAATGCTGCCCTACTAACTCTAACTTATTTGGGTTCGGTGCAATCGTTACCGAATTACAACGTAATGGGTCTTGCCAAGGCTAGTCTTGAAGCAAATACTAGATTTCTTGCAGCCTCTTTAGGGAAAAAAGGTATTAGAGTTAATGCAATTTCTGCAGGTCCGATAAAAACTCTTGCAGCATCTGGTGTGAAGAATTTTAGAAGTATGCTTAAAGAGTATGCCGATAGAGCGCCATTAGGAAGAGCTGTAACTACTGAAGAGGTTGGAAATGTGGCTGCATTTTTATGCTCTGACCTAGCTAGCGGTATTACAGGAGAAATCACCTATGTTGATGCAGGCTTCAACACTTCTGCAATGTCTTTAATTCCTCCAAAAGAATAAAAAAATGAAGCATAGATCGGTGGTGATTGGCATCTCTGCCATTCAGCAAAAGGGTGATTTTAATGATCTCGATGAAGCACTTGTTCTCATGGACAAAGCAGTTAAAGAAGCAATATCTGATTCTGGAAATGTTCTTATCAAAGATCACATTGATGAGATAAGAATTCCAAAAGGTTTTTGGAAATACAGAGATCCTGGGAAATGGATTGCAAAAAATAATAATTTTAAGATTACGCCTACTACTTATATTACTAAGATAGGCGTTCTCCAACAGAATCTTATAAATGAAGCCTGTCTAAAGATCGAGAATGGAGAAATCAATGCTTCGATTGTTTTAGGTGGTGAAGCAAGATATAAACTGCTTCGCTCATTGATTGAAAAAAAAGATTACTCAGAAACTGAGCTAAATGAAAATCCAGACTTCTATGTAAAAGCAAAAGAAGATCTCTATGGTGATGAAGAGCTTGCAGAGCTGGGTGCTATGGCAGTTGGTTACTACGCAACTATGGAAACTTCTATCAGAAAAAATAATCAAGAAAATGTTGAAGAGCATAAAAATAATATCGCATTAATGTATGAAGAGTTTTCAAGAATTGCAGCAAACAATAAAGATAGTTGGCTAGAGAAGCCCTATTCTAAAGAAGAAATTTTAGAAACCAGTCAATCTAACAAAATGCTTGCATATCCGTATAATAAGCTCCATTGCACTAGCTGGAATGTTAATCAGTCTGCCGCATTGATAGTTTGTAGCGAGGCTCTAGCTGATAAGCTAAAAATAAGTGCCACAAAAAGAGTCTATCCAATTGCATCATCTGAAAATAATCATATGATAGCCATCCAGCAGAGGCCTAAACTATATGAGTCTATTGGAATGATCTATGCTGCGAATTCCATCAATGATCAAGCATCGAGACTTGGATTAGAAATAGATGCATTTGATTTATATAGCTGCTTTCCTGCTGCAGTAAAAATGTTTTCAAAGTCCCTAAATTTAGATAGTGCAATTCCAAAAACAATAACTGGTTCTATGCCATATGCAGGAGGTCCCTTAAATAGCTTTGTTCTCCACTCAACAATAAAAATGATTGAAAAAATAAGAAATTCAGAAGTAACTTATGGGCTAGTAACAGGAGTATCTGGAATGATGACAAAACAGTCCTTTTGTATCTGGGGAAAAAGTTATAGTGAGCAATTCATTCTTGATGATGTAAGTAAGCAGGCAAAAATTTCTGAGATCCCCGTTGAGTTATCAAAGATTTCAGAAGGTGAAGGTGAAATAATTGGTTATACTGTATTTGAAGAAAGTAAAAACATTTTAAAAGCTGTTTTATATTTGGAAGATGAAGTGAAACATCGAAAAGTTGTTTCTACGAGGGATAAAAACTTTATATCTTTGTTAATGGAGGAAGAATGGGTAGGAAAGCGTATAAAATTCAAAAATGGGCAAGTTGTTCACTAGGAATATTCATATTTGCTTTTTTTTCTTCTGATATATATTCATCCCCTATCGAGCATAATCAAGAAAGATTTGAAAAAGTAGCTCTCCAGATATGGGAATATGCAGAACTTGGATATTTAGAGGAAAAAAGTTCAAAACTTTTACAACAAGAGCTTGAAAATAGTGGTTTTAAAATCCAATCTGGTATTGCAGGCATACCAACTGCTTTCATTGCTGAATACAATAATGGCGGTCCAGTTATTGGTATTTTGGGAGAATTTGATGCACTACCGGGCCTATCTCAACAAAACGTTCCTTTCAAAACTTCTGAGGGATTAGATTCTCCAAATGGTCATGCATGTGGCCACCATCTTTTTGGTGCTGCTTCTGCTTGGGCAGTAGTTGCTATCAAAGATTGGCTAGAAGAAACAAATACACCTGGAACAATAAGATTTTATGGTACGCCTGCTGAGGAAGGAGGATCAGGAAAAGTATATATTGCCAGAGATGGTTATTTTAATGACGTTGATATTGTTCTTCATTGGCATCCAGCAAGTGGAAATTCGGCAGATGCTCAGTCAAGTAATTCAAATAAATCAGGAAAATTCACATTTAATGGCATTTCTGCACATGCTGCTAGTGCTCCGGACAAAGGAAGATCAGCCCTGGATGGCGTTGAAGCTATGAATATGATGGTTAATATGATGAGAGAGCATGTGCCTCAGGAATCAAGAATACATTACGTCATTACAAAGGGTGGTCTAGCTCCAAATGTAGTTCCAGACGTAGCAGAGGTTTACTATTATGTTCGGCATCCAAGAATGAATGTAGTTGATGAACTTTTTAAAAGAGTTGTTAAGGCAGCTGAGGGAGCTGCTTTAGGTACTGATACAACTATGTCTTTTGAGGTTATGCATGGAAATTATTCTGTATTACCTAATGAAACCTTACAAAAAATGATTCATGCAAATCTTTCTGAACTAGGAGGAATAAGTTATGACAAAGAAGAAGAAAAATTTGCTAAGGATATTTATCAAACATTGGTCTCTCCTTCTCTAGAGCTTGGATCTCAAAAAAATATAAAAGAATATGCTGTTACCCATACATATGGGTCCACTGATGTTGGCGATCTAACTTGGCTTGTTCCCACAGGAGGTTTTAGAACAGCTACATGGGTTCCAGGAACATCAGCTCACTCATGGCAGGCAGTTGCTTCTGGAGGAACATCCATAGGTTTAAAAGGAGCAAAACTTGCAGCAGAAGTCTTAACAAACTCTGCAAAAGATATATTTTTAGATCCTCAAATTATTGAAGATTCTAAAAAAGAATTAAAAATGAAACGAGGAAAAGATTTTTCATATTATCCTCTCTTGGGTGATAGAAAACCTCCTTTGAAATATAGATTAAATAACTAAGTTTGATAGCTTTTTTTGGGGTACATCATATTTGATTTACACTCTGATTTAAGTTATAAAATAGTTAGATTTTAAATACATTTATGGGGGAAATATGAAGTTTTTAAAACTTTTATCAATCTTACTTTTATTACCTGCAACGCTACTTTTTGCTCAAGAAGATGCTTCAACTGATGTTGAAGAAGTTGTAGTTGTTGGATCGCAAATTAAAGGGGCAAAAATTACAGGTGCCCTTCCTGTTACTGTCATCACAGCTGATGATATTGAAAGCTTGGCTATTGAGTCTGGTGAGGAACTATTTGCTGATTTAGCTGAGAATGGAAGTAATAACTTTAACCAAACTGATTTTAGTGGTGGATACAATGCCTCTAGAGGTGATGTTGGATCATTAGATTTAAGAAATATTGGAACAGGGAACACTGTAACACTCCTCAATGGAAGAAGATTAGTTCAATCACCAGGTTATGCAACTGAGTGGGTTGGAGGAAGTTATGTTCCAGTTTCATCAGTTAACTCAAACTTAATTCCAGTCTATGGTGCAGAAAGAGTAGAAATTCTTCGTGATGGTGCGTCTGCTATTTACGGTGCCGATGCTGTAGCGGGTGTTATTAATACAGTTTTAAAAGATGACTTTGATGGGCTCACTATGAGAGTTAGACAAAACTGGTATGACAGCTTTGATGCAAAAGATAACAAAGTTAGTATTCAGTGGGGTAAAACCATGAGTGATGGATCTAACTTATCAATCTATTTTGATAGATATGATAGAGAAAGGGTCAGAGGTATCGAAGATCCTAAATGGGCTGTAGGAGACCTAAGAGGTTTTCTTCCAAGTCCTGATAGTGATGATCCAAGAGGTGCTTTCAATGACACCACATGGAGAAATATGAGTACTAGCTCTGTTTGGGCGCAGTTTTATGAAGGAAGTAATATTTTTACAATATTTGAACCAAATGACTCAAATTGCACAAGTAACTCATCGTCTAATTTATATAACATTCCAGGACTCGATCACATGTGCTTGTATGATTCAAGCTCAATAAGAGATTATGCAAGACTTGCTTATGGGACAACGTATGACAAGAGAGGACCTTTACTAAGAAATAATCTTGTTATGTTTTACAACACAACCTTGGATAATGGTGTTGAAGCTTATTCTGAACTAAGTTACTACAAATCTGATTCAAGCAAGCAACTCTATGGAGGTGCTCCTCTTGGAATGGGTTCAAGTGCAAAAAATGGTGGAAATACTCAGCCAATTTTAGTTCCATCAACAAACTATTGGTTAAACCAACTGCAAAGACCAAATGGTGACCTTTTTGTTGATAAAGAGGGAGATGAATTATGGTTTAGACGTTTTAGATTCTCTACTCCAAGAAGTTGGGATTCAACTAGAGAAACATGGAGAGTTGTTCAAGGCTTCAGAGGTGAGTGGAATAGTTGGGATTGGGATTCAGGTATCGTAATATCTAAAGCTACTTCTGAAATGGATAACCATGGAAGACAAAGCATGACTTTACTAAATGCGGCTTTAGCAGATTCAACTCCTAATGCTTATAATCCATTCTGTGCTGGTGTTGGCTGTAACGAAGAAGCTTTCACAGTTTCAATTTTTCGAAACAACACTACAGAATTATTCTCAGCTGACATAAAAATGACAAATGATTCAGTTTTTTCAATGCCTGCTGGAGATGTGGGAATGTTAGTTGGAGCAGAAGTTAGAAAGGAAACAATGGATGATGCAAGGGATCCAAGAATAAATGGAACTATTGTTTATTCAACTCCTCCGCAAGCTGCTAACCAAGCTACTTTCCCTTACATATCTGATATCGTAAACAGCAGTCCATCACCTAACACCTACGGTGAAAGGGTTGTGACTTCACTATTTACTGAGCTTCAAATTCCCTTAGCTTCAAATCTTGATTCTCAGTTAGCTGTTAGGGCAGAAAATTCGGATGACTACGGAAGTAATGTTGTTGGTAAATTTGCAATGGGGTGGGAACCTACCTCATGGGGTAAATTAAGAGCTTCAACTTCTACTTCATTTAGAGCTCCAAATCTTATTACTGTTAACGAAGGTCTTGTAGTAAGAAATAACTCGCAAGAGGATGCGCTGTTAACTGCTGCTCTTGGTGAGGAATATCCTAGTGTATACTCAATACAAAGGGTAGCTCAAGGAAATGAGAATCTTGAAGCTGAAGAAGCAACTAACACATCAGTTGGTTTTGTTTTTACACCTGGTGATAACCTCGTTGTTACTGTTGATAAGTGGGAAATTGCTACTGAAAACACAGTTGGTTTATTTGGTGAGAGAAACCATATCTTACTTGATACCTTAATTAGGTCCCGCGGTGGTGTTAATGAGTGTGTCGGTAACCCGAATGTTATTAGGGGTGACTTTATTGAAGATAATGATCCAGAATCAGATACATATAATGCAAACTGGGATCCAAATCTTTGTAAGGCTGGTAATGTCGTTAGAGTTAATGACACTTATCTAAACCTTGACAATAGAACTCTTAAAGGTACTGACTATGCAGTTGAATATTCAGTTGATACCGATGCAGGTTCATTTAGTGCTAAGTTTATGAGAGTGCAATTTGATGAATTCTTGCAAGAAGCATCTGGTCCAATGGCAGAACTAGTAGCAGCATCTGGAGCTGGTGGTCCACTTGAGGGACTTATCTCAGCATCTGGTTTTGGTGACTTGCTAGGTACTTTTGATAAGAGAGCTTATCCAGAGGTAAAAGACTCAGTAAGACTTGCATGGAAACACAAAGGTTTTGATGCGTATCTTTCTGGAACAAAAGTGGGAAGCTTCGAAGAGCTTGGTGTTACAAACAATGCTAAGCGTTCAGATGGAACCTATGCATGTTCTGGAACTACAAGCTACTCAGGTGGAACTTGTGGTCAATACTGGACTGTAGAGTCTATGCTCACATTAAATCTAACACTTGGATATAAATTCAAGAATGGCTTAAGAGTGAGAGGTCAAATTAGAAACCTTGAAGATCAAAGAGCACCTCTAGCCGATGAATACACATGGGGATTCGTTGGTGATGTGCATAGTGATTATGGTAGAAGTTACTCACTAGAGTTCTATCGAAGATTCTAATATCTCATTAATTTTAAAAGGGAGCTTTCTGCTCCCTTTTTTTATCCTATAATTAATTTATGGCTTTAAGAAAAAGAGGTTTTTGGGTAGGAGTATTTCTTTTTTTGGCAATAATCTTCTTGCCCTCACCTTCTGGCTTAACTGAGAATGCATGGCTTGTTGCAGCTGTAGCAGTTTTAATGGTCACTTGGTGGGCTACTGAAGCAATTCCAATTCCAGTAACTTCCTTATTGCCACTTGCCCTATTCCCAATCCTCGGTATTACCTCAATAGAAACGGCTGCACTTCCATATGCTAATAAGAATATATATCTCTTTCTAGGAGGTTTCTTAATAGCTTTATCTATTGAGAGATCGGGTCTTCACAAGCGACTTGCACTAATAATGATAAAAAGACTAGGATCAGATGGCCCTAAACTAATTGGAGGCTTTATGCTAGTTTCAGCTTTGATAAGTATGTGGGTAATGAACACATCTACAACATTGATGTTACTTCCAATCGGCCTTGCGATTTGTTCAGTGGTTGCAAAAACTGTGCCTGATATGTCTGAAAAAGATAAAAGTAATTTTGATAAAGCTCTTTTACTTTCAATCGCATATGCAGCTACCATCGGAGGGATGTCAACATTAGTAGGCACAGCTCCAAACATTGTTTTTAGCTCTTTTATGCAGGAAGTTTATGGTTTGGAAATTTCTATGATTGATTGGATGAAGTTAGGTGTCCCTGTCTCAATTTGTATGCTTACATTAGCTTGGTTAATTCTTACAAAAGTTGTGTATCCTGTTAATTTTGTTTCATCGAATGAAACAAAGAATACTCTTTCAAAAATGTTGACTGATATGGGCCCAATGACTAAAGATGAATTTAGAGTTGGCATAGTTTTCTTCATTGCTGCGTCTTTATGGATGTTTAGAAGTCTTATTGATAACTATATAACTGGTTTAAGTGATGCAGGTATAGCAATTATCGTCGCAATAGCTCTATTCATAATTCCGTCAAGTGGAAGAAATGGAGAGCTACTCTCTTGGGAACAATCAAGCAAACTACCCTGGGGTCTTTTACTTCTCTTTGGTGGAGGTTTATCGCTTGGTGTTCAAATTAATGATACTGGTCTTGGTCTTTGGATTGGTCAAAGCCTTGTAAGTCTCAAAACAGTTCCATTAATAATTCTTGTTATGGCCGTTGCTGCACTAATAATATTTTTAACAGAAGTTACCAGCAATGTTGCAACTACATCAACATTCTTGCCAGTTTTTGGAGCAGTTGCAGTTGCTGTTGGTGTTGCACCAGAAGTTTTAACTGTTCCTGTTGTGTTAGCAGCAAGTTGTGCGTTCATGTTGCCAGTAGCAACACCTCCAAATGCAATTGTTTATGGAGCTAATAAGTTTAAAATCATTGATATGATGCGTGCAGGATTTTTTATTAATATTGCTGGTGTTTTTGTTGTGACAGTTTTTGCATATTACTTTGCGAAAGTTATTTTCTGATGAAGTTTCCAAAAATATTACTTTGTCTTTTTCTGTTTCAGATTCATGATGCCCACCTAGATGCATACCTAGACTATAAATCACCCTTCCATCCGACAATTTCAGAAAATGGGATGGTAGTCTCTCAAAATCTTGAATCTTCAGAAATTGGAACAATGATTTTGGAATTAGGTGGTAACGCTGTGGATGCTGCAGTAGCTGTTGGATTTTCATTAACCACAACTCTTCCAAGAGCAGGAAATATTGGTGGTGGCGGATTTATGTTAGTTTATATAAAAGAAACCGAAGAGTTATTTTCAATTGATTATAGAAGCAGATCGTCTTTAAATTCAAATTTAGAAGATTTATTTGGCTCTAAGTCTGCAGCTCAAATCCAAGAGGATGACTATGACCTAACTAAGTATGATTACAAAGCATCAGCTGTTCCTGGAACTGTATATGGTCTCCTAGAAGCTCACGAAAGATTTGGAGACCTGCCTCTTGAAAAAGTTTTGCAGCCCGTCATCGATCAAGCCAGAAATGGAATTATTGTTTCCTATGACTTGCATAATGCAATTGGTAGCTCCTATCAGCTCAAGAAAGATCCTGAATCACGAAAGATTTATTTTCAAAATAATAAACCAATAGCTATTGGCTCTTTAATGAAAAGACCAGATTTAGCAAAAACCTTTGAAGCAATATCCAAAGGAGGTAAAGATGGATTTTATGACGGGTGGGTTGCTGAAAAAATTCAATCCGCTATGAAAGATAACGACGGTTTCATAGATAGCAATGATCTAAAGCAATACAACTCAAAATTTAGAGATCCAATAGGAGTGAATTACCGTGGATATAGTGTATATACTCAAGGGCCTCCATCAGGAGGAGGAATAACATTTTTAACTGCTCTAAATGTACTAAGCTATTATAATCTTGGTAAATATAGAAAAGATTCTTCTCTTACTTATCATCTTCTAGCTGAGGCATTAAGACGAGGACATAATAATAGGTCTCATCATGTGGGAGATCCTGACTATTATGACGTACCTACTGAAGGACTAATTTCAAAAGGTAGAGCTAAATTATTAGCTAAGAATATTAGTTTTGATAAAGCCTCAAAGGCATCTTCAATCAAAAAGTATAATCATGTTGAGGAAAGTAAAGATACTACTCACTATTCTGTTATAGATCGAAATGGCAATGCGGTTTCAAATACATATACATTGGGATATTCGTTTGGTTCAGGAGTAACGATTCCTGGAACAGGAATCTTAATGAATAATCAAATGAGAAATTTTGCATATAAGTATGGTGATAGATCCTCCACAAGCAGAGCTTCAAGTCCCGGGAATAGGTTTGAACCAGGTAAAAGGCCAATGAGTACAATGCACCCTGTAATGGTGTTCAATAAAAAAGGTGAGTTGTCTTTGATTACTGGATCACCTGGTGGATCTCAAATACCTGCTGCAAATCTAAGAGTGGTTACAGGAGTAATAGATTTTGATTTACATGTAGGTGATGCGACTATGCTCCCCAGAATACACAAAGATTGGCCATATGCTGACCTTGATTTTGAGTCGACTGTTAGTCAGGACAATTTAAACCTTTTAGACAGAATTGGACATCAATTAGAGTTATCAGACACTATCGGAAGCACACAATCAATTCAGATCATTGATGGAATCAACTATGGTTTTTCTGATCTAAGAAGACCAAATGCTGGAGTTTCAATAGAAGAGCCTAACTAATAAAATCTATTGCTTTCTTTATCCTTTCCAATGACTTTTCTTTACCAAATAGCTCTAGCGTTAAGCCAAGAGATGGCGAGACAGTAGAGCCAACTAGAGCTATTCTCATTGGTTGATTTACCTTAGGAATAGGAAGATTAAAATAATCTCGAACTTTAATTAACGCCATATCTAATTCTGTTTCATTCCATTCAGTCAGTTTTGAAAGAACTTCTAAAGCAAAAGTAAGTGTTTCAAGAGATTCGTTAAGAAACTTCTCAACACCCTTCTCATCATAACCATCTAATTCAAAAAAGAATGGTCTTGTTGCATGAGCTATATCTTTTAAATTTGTTTTTGAGGTCCTCATTGCAAGAAGAATCTTCTTATAATTTGGATAATCCTCACTGACTTCTTCATCCTCCATGAACGGTTTAATTACTTCAAAAAAACCATTTTCATCTAGTTTTGCTAATTGCTGGGAGCTAACCCAGTTAAATCTTTTTAGATCAAATACTGCTGCAGCTTTTTGAACATTTTCTATCTTAAATGATTCAATCAATTCATCAATTGAAAAAATTTCATTTTCAGTTGACCAACCAAGCAATGCTAAGGCATTTATAATTGTTTCTTTTGTAAATCCCATTTCTTTATAGGCATTTAAACTTGTTGCAGCATGCCTTTTAGAAAGTCTTTTTTTATCTTCACCCAGCACCAAAGGTAAGTGTGCATACTCAAGATCTGGATAGCCAAGTGCTTTCTGGATATGGATTTGTCTTGGCGTATTGCTAATATGATCCTCACCTCGGATTACCGTGGTTACACCCTGATCGAAATCATCAACAACATTACAAAAATGGTATGTAGGGGTACCATCACTTCTCAATAGAACAAGATCATCTAATTCACTATTGTTGAAAATTATTTCGCCACGTATTAAATCATTTACTATCGTTTCTCCCTCAAGTGGTGTTGCTAATCTAAGTACAGTTTTGTCTGATCTTTCAAGGCCTAGGTCTCTGCTTCTTCCATCATACATTGGCTTTTTTCCAGCGGCGGTCTGCTTTTCACGCATTTCTTCTAAATCTTCTGGAGAACAATCACACCAATAGGCATTTCCAGAATCAATCAGCTTTTCAGCAGCTTTCATATAAATATCTGATCTCTCTGATTGTCTTATCGGTGTTTTATCGGGAGATATGCCAAGCCATTCTAAGCCAGATATTATGTCTGCTTCATATTCTTTTTTTGATCTTTCTCTGTCAGTATCCTCAACTCTTATTAAGAATAAACCGCCAGATTGTTTTGAAAAAACATAATTAAATAAAGCAGTTCTAACTCCTCCTATATGAAGATTTCCTGTAGGGCTTGGAGCAAATCTAGTTACCTTCATTTATGAATTCCATAATGTTTTCTTGCCAGTCTTCTTCTCAATCTCTTCAAGTCTTTTGGAGTGCAAGAGTTGATCCTCTTTAGAAGTAATAATCTTAGCAATCTCGAAATCATTTGAAAAATCTCTTGTTTGTTTTTTATTTTCCTCTTGAAGATCAGCATCAAAGTTATTTGCAAAATTAATTTTACTTTGACCACCTGTAAGGTTTGAATAGACATCAGCTAATATGTTGGCATCGAGTAAAGCTCCATGATAACTTCTATCATAGCCATTGACATCAAAACGTTTAGAAAGCGCATCGAGGGAATTCCTCTGTCCTGGAAACTTATTTCTTGCAATTGCAAGTGTATCTTTAACTTCACAAATTTCAGATATTGATGGATAAGTTGACGATGCTATTTTAAATTCAGCATCTAAAAAACCAACATCAAAATCTGCGTTATGAATTACCAATGTTGAGCCATCAATAAATTCAAGAAGGTCTTCAGCAATCTCTGAAAAAATTGGTTTATCCTGAAGATCCTCGTTAGATATACCATGAACTTTTTGAGCTTCTTTATCAATCTCTCTTTGTGGATTTATATAGACATGAAAAGTTTCAGAAGTTTTTTTTCTTCCGTTCATGACTACGCCGCCAATTTCAATAATCCTATGACCTTTTTCTACCTCTAAACCAGTAGTTTCTGTATCAAGAACAATATGTCTTTTTTCCATTTTAAAGTTCGTCTATACCTCTATTAGCAAGCATATCTGCCGTTTCATTTCCTGGATCACCCGAATGACCTTTAACCCACTTCCATTTTATATTATGTTCATCTCTAAGTTCATCTAATTCTTTCCAAAGATCAGCATTTTTTACTGACTTTTTATTTGATCCCTTCCATCCTCTTTTTTTCCAGTTATGTATCCACTCCTCTATTCCTTGAAGAACATATTTTGAGTCAGTATTAATAATAATATTGCAAGGCTCTTTAATTTTTTTTAAAGCCTCAATAGCAGCAGTGAGTTCCATCCTATTGTTAGTGGTAGAAACTTCCCCTCCATAGAATTCTTTGCTTGTTTCACCATATTTTATGAGCACACCCCATCCACCTGGACCAGGATTACCTCTGCAGGCCCCATCTGTATAAATTATTACAGTTTTCATGTTGATAGTTGTAAAATTTGCATGTGATTAATATTAAACCATTAAAAGCTTTCTCTGATAATTATATTTGGTTGCTTGAAAGTAATGAAGATATTTCTGTCGTTGACCCTGGTGATGCAAAACCTGTACTCGATTATTTAGAAAATAAAAATAAAAATTTGGTAGATATATTTATTACTCATCACCATTTTGATCACACTGCTGGTGTCCCTGAATTAATTAGTAAAATTTCAGGTTCAGTATATGGGCCAAAAAATAGTTATGAGCTGATAAGAGACAAAGTGACGGAAGGAGATATCATCAGCAGTCTAGGTATGAATTTTGAGGTCATTGAGGTGCCTGGGCATACTCTCGATCATATAGCTTTTTTTAATAAAGAAAATAATATTCTATTTTGTGGAGACACTTTATTTGCAGGTGGATGTGGAAGAGTTTTTGAAGGAACGTTTGATCAAATGTTTGATTCTCTTAACAAATTGAAGAAGCTACCAGAAAGCACACAGATCTATTGCGGACATGAATATACCAAAAGTAATTTAGTATTTTCCATTGGGGTTGAGCCAGAAAACAGTGATTTAGTTTTAAGAAATTCTGAGATTGATAGTCTAATAATGAAAAACGGATCTTCACTTCCCTCTTCAATCGAGCTCGAGAAAAAAACGAATCCTTTTTTAAGATGTGATCTATTAGGTGATAATATTCAACTCATGCAAAGATTTGGATTAAAAAATCCGTCAGAAAAGGAAATTTTTACACACATACGAGAATGGAAAGACTCAGCATAAAATCATTAGCTCTTGTTTTTCTATTGTTTGGTTGTCAGACAATAGAAATCAATAATGATAATCCAATTGACTTCATTCCTGATCTTTCTGAACCAAAAAACGATATGCCTGTTAAGGTTGAAGAGGTTCCAGTAATCGAAACTACAGATCCTCCTGTTTCTGAAATCAGGAGTGTTTGGGAAGTATTAAAGGATGAAGCGTCAATAAAAGAATATGAGATAGACGATTTAACCCTGTATTACATGAATCAACATCTTCAAAATGTCGATCTTTTTGAAAACTATCTAAATAATTCTTATTACTTTTTGTTTTACGTTATAGAGGAGCTTAAAAGAAATAATCTACCTGTTGAATTAGCGTTCTTGCCATTCATTGAAAGTAGTTACGATCCATTTTCAATTTCGTCATCGGGCGCAGTTGGATTATGGCAAATAATGCCAAGAACTGCTGACTTGCTTGGATTAAAAGAAAACTGGTGGGTTGAAGAAAGACATGATCCATTTAAATCTACAAATGCTGCAATTAGATACATTGACTATCTTTATAAAAGATTCAATGAAGATATCTATCTTGTACTAGTTGCTTATAATGCTGGTCCAACTTTTACACAAAGAGCTATCCAAAAAAGTCAGAGAAGAAGTTCAAATCTTTCTTACAAAGATTTGCCACTATCAGTTCAAACAAGAAATTATATTCCTAAATTTTTAGCATTGATTGAACTGATAAACAATAATGAAAAATATAATATAGACCTTCCAGAAATCCCTTATTTCAAAGTCGTAGATAAAATCACATTCGAGGAGCAAATTGAAATCTTAAACTTTAGTGATTTTTTAGATCTTAAACCAGAACTTCTTTATAAACTTAATGCCGGTTATACAAAGTGGGCAACTGATCCAAATATGGAAAGTACTTTTTACATTCCGATTGAGAATAAAATAAATTACGAAACTAATGGATTAGAGTATGTTCAATCACAAAAGATAAACTGGATTTCGCATGATGTATCTAGGGGTGAAAGTTTATGGGTATTAGCAAAAAAATATAGAACTAAAATTGATATTATTAGACAGGTTAACCAACTTGAATCTGATATGCTTTCCATTAACCAAATACTTCTCATTCCTGTTGGTCAAGCATCGTCAAATATCCTTATTCCTTTTGAAGCTCATGTTGTCAGTGAGGGTGATACGCTTTGGAGCTTAGCTCGAAAATTTAATGTTTCAGAAAAAAAGATCATGGATATCAACAACCTTGATAATGGCTCTATGTTAAAGATTGGACAAGTTTTGAATATTGGAAATAAGAATATTTATAGAAATATAGAGTCTAAAAAAAGAACAATATTGTATTCCGTTAAACAAGGTGACAATCTCTCAAAAATTTCAAAACTTTTTAATGTCTCTATTAAAACTATTAGGCAAGATAATGATAATTTGGATATTATAAGGCCCGGGCAGATTCTAAAAATTACAATTAAAGCTTTCTAATTATCTGAGGTTTTTGGATCTAGTGCATCTCTTAGGCCATCTCCAAAGAAATTTAAAGCAAAAAGAGTTATTGTAAAAGTAAGGCCTGGATAGATAAGCAGCCAGTAATGTTCCTCCATCGACTCAACCCCATATCTAATTAGTGTTCCCCAGCTACTCATTGGTGGTTGAATACCTAAACCAAGGAAACTTAAAAATGCTTCTAGCAACATTACTTGCGGTATTGTCAAAGTTGCATAAACAGCAATTGGTCCCAAAATATTCGGCAGTATATGCCTTCTAAACATTGAAAGATTTCCTACCCCCATGACCTGAGCTGCCTGAACAAATTCTTGATTTTTTAAGCCGATAACTTGAGCTCTTACTATTCTTGCCATAGTCAACCATTCAACAGCACCAATAGCTGCAAATAAAAGCCATATATTTCTTCCAAAAATTACCATCAAAAGAATTATAAAAATTATAAATGGAAGGCCATATAAGACATCAACAATTCTCATCATGACAGAATCAACTCTTCCACCAAAATAACCAGCAACTATGCCCCAGCTAACTCCTATAACTAATGCAACACCTGTAGCAACAAAACCAACCAACAAAGATATTCTTGCTCCATATAAAAGTCTACTTAGCAAATCTCTTCCAAGCACATCTGTTCCCAATAAATGTTCAGCTGAGGGAGGAGAAGCTCCAAGATCAAGATTTTGATATGAATAAGAATAAGGAGCAATCCAAGGGGCAAAGACAGCAAGTACAATAAGAATAATCACAGTAATGCCACCAATCATGGCAGCCCTATTTTGGATTAGTCTTCTAATCGCATCTTGCCACAGAGAAGAGTTATTCATAAATTTTCCCTAGCTCTTGGATTTAATAACAGAACTGCTAAATCAGACAATAGATTGAAGAAAATAATCATAGCCGAAAAGAAAATTGTTGTTCCAAGAATCATTGTATAGTCCCTGTTAAATGCTGCTTCAACATAAAATCTTCCAAGTCCAGGTATTTGAAAAATTGTCTCGACGACAAAGGAGCCACCTAAAAGTCCAGCGATTGCGGGTCCCATAAAAGAAACAACCGGGAGAAGTCCTCCTTGCATTGCATGCCGAGTGACGATACTAAATTCGCTAAGGCCTTTTGCCCTTGCAGTTCTTATGAAGTCCTGCCCAAGCACCTCCAACATCCCTCCTCGGCTTAATCTGGCAATGTATGCAGCATATGCAAAACCCAGAGTTATAGAGGGTAAAAGTTTGTCGCCAGCGAGGGTGTCCCATCCAGAAACTGGTAAGACCTCAAGGTTAATTCCAAATACTAATACTAAAATTGGACCCATTAAAAAAGTTGGGACACAAATCCCAAGCATAGCTATAGCCATTGGAAAATAGTCCAAAAAAGTATTTCTTTTGAGTGCTGCGAGAACACCAGAAAATATTCCAAGAGCAACTGCAATCATTAAAGCATAAAAGGCTAATTCAAAAGTTATAGGAAGACCTGTATATATCATTTCTGAAACTGACCTTCCAGGGTACCTAAAAGATGGGCCAAAATCTCCAACAATAACTCCTGACATGTAATCAAAATATTGTTCATGCAGTGGCGCATCAAGATTATACGCAGCATTTAGATTTTTCATGACTTGAGGAGAAACAACCTTGTCTGCATCAAATGGTCCCCCGGGAGCAAGCCTAATAAAAAAGAAGGTAAGACTAGCAACCACAATTAAAACAGGAATTGCTATTAGAATCCTTCTTATTAAAACATTTAGCATTAAGTTTTTAGTCTCGCTCTAAATAAAGTGTTTTAGGATGATGATGATCTAAGTAATTAGGCGAATATCCCTTCACATCCGGAGACAATTGATAGGAACGAACGTATGTATAAACTGGAATTATAGGTAGTTCATCAATCAGTATCTGCTCAGCTTCACTAAGAAGGCGATATCTCTCATCTTGATCTGCAGTAGCATTAGCTCTTCCCACCAAATCATCAAACTCTAAATTACTCCATCCAGTTCTGTTGTTTCCTCTACCAGTTCTCATAATATCTAGAAAAGTATTAGGATCTTCGTAATCTCCAATCCATCCAGCTCTAGAAATTTGATAATCCATCGAATTCTGCCTGCTTAGATAAACTTTCCAGTCCATATTTTCAAGCTCTACACTTATACCAAGATTTTGTTGCCACATTTGCTGGATTGTTAAAGCAATTTTTCTATGGTCTTCAGATGTGTTGTATAAAATCTGAAGAACAGGAAAATCCTCTATGGTTTCAATACCCTCTTCTGCAAGTGCTTCTGAGAGAAGTTGACGAGCAAGCTCAGGATCATATGGGATTTCTGTGTTTGGATTATAACCAGCAGCTCCTGGCGGTGTGAAAGAGTATGCAGGTATTTGTCCACATTGAGTAACTTTTTCAGTAAGTTTTTCTCTGTCAATTGAATAAGTGAGAGCTTTTCTTACTTTCACATTATTGAGGGGCTCAACGTTTACATTTGCTCTGTAATAGTATGTTCCCATGTATGGATCAATTCTTAAATTAGGATTACCTTCCTCCCTCCAAACACCACACTTCTGTGAAGGAACAGTTGATGTTAAATGAAGCTGTCCTGCTCTAAACATTCTTTCTTCCGTATTTATGTCAGAGACTGGGTAAAAATGCATTTGACTGAGTTTTACTTCATCTGCATCCCAATAAAGCGGATTCTTTTCAACGATAATCTTTTTATTTAATTCCCAAGATTTAAGATTCATAGGTCCGTTACAAACGAATGCACCAGGTCTTGTCCACAAGCCTTGCCTATCATCAATTTCACCATACTCTAAAACAGTGTCTTTATGAACCGGCCATGTTGAATAATGACTAAGGAGCCCTAAGAAAAATGGAGTTGGATTATTTAATTTAACTTCTAGAGTCTTTTCATCTAAAGCTTTTACTCCAACTTTAGAGAAATCATCAGTTACGCCAGTATTAAAATCCTCAGCACCCTCAACATAATAGAGCATATCTGGATATTGCGATCCTAGACTTGGCGTAAGGACCCTCATCCATGACCAAACCATATCATCGGCTACGAAATCATCTCCGTTAGACCATTTTGCATCTTTCCTAATATTGAAAATATAAGTTTTTCCATCCTCGCTAATTTTCCAACTTTCTGCCATGCCTGGAAGGTTTGCTCCCCCTTTTGGATTTGAGATTGTCAAACCTTCACACATTGTTATGAGGAGGTGATGCTCAGGCACACCTGTAACAATATGCGGATCTAAACCTTGTGGCTCAGAGCCATTTCCAATATGCATTACCTGATCAATGAGACCTTGATCGACAGGCGATACAGATGAGCCACAACCATATAAAATGGCAACCAAAAACATAGATGTAATTTTTTTCATTTTAATTTAAATATTTAAGTTTTTAATATTATCTCTTATATCCTTACTTATTTCTTTTTCTATAATTAAGTTGAGTTTAACAAGAGAAGTTGTTGAAGAAAAATCTTCATAATCCGAAATAACTGAATCTATAAAGCTATCAGTAGGCTCAGTAATTTCTGTAACCTTGAAGATATATATATCTGAATTAAAAGCTTTTACATTTTTAGTTATACCGGCTGGAGATGAGAATATTTCATCCAAAATATTGCTAGGAAATAAGGTTGAACCCCTTTTTACAGAAATAAAACTGTCTTTCATTACATTGTTGTTATCTAAGACATAGGATTCATCATCCATTGCTAAAACTAGATTTTCTTGAAGATTTATAACATCAATGTTTGCTTGATTCTCTCTTAACCGATCAAATACATCATCGGTTACTTGATCGAAAGGAAGAATTGAAGGTTCGATTACATCAAATACTGAGGCAACAATAACCTCATCGTCGAGCTCAATTATTTCAGCGAAATCACTTGAGATATCTATTCCGTAAAGAAAGTCTCTTACATTTGGATCATCATAAAATTCGAAACCTGAATAATTTTTTGCTTCAGTGGTTGTAAATTGAAGATTTAAATCATTTGCAATCCCCTCAACTGAATATCCACTTAAAAGAAGATCTTCAATTTCATCCCTTGTATCTAGCATCAGTGCATATGATTCAGCCTCAATTAATTCAGAAGTAAATTGTTTTGACATTACCTCTTTTGACTTGGGAGTTTCTTTGTTCTCTTCAGTAAATTTAATGATATGTAGGGATTCTTCAAGTTCGATAATTCCAGATAAATCACCTACAGACATTGAGTTAAGCGCTTCTTCAAATTCAGGTGGAAAGCTGTCGCCACTAGAAAAGCCAAGATCTCCCTGAACATCAGCAGAGATTAAGTCTTCGCTGAATTGCTCAGCAGCCTCTTCAAAAGTCATTTCAGTCCCAATTTTACTTTGAATCGATGATATTGCATCAAAGGCCTTCTCGCTTGACTCATAGTTAAGAGATTCGACCATTATGTGCGAAACTCTTCTTTCTGCTGAGGCATCAATCCTATTAAGATAGTTATCATATTCCTCATCTACGAAACCATCGGGTACATCTACCAGTTCTCTAAATCTATCTTGAGAGACAGAGAGAAGATTGAATGATCTTTTTTCATCATCCATAAAAAGTATTTGATTTGATTCATAGTATTCAAGTGCATTTTCTAACGTAGGATTAATGCTGCTTTTTAGGGAATTAAAATCTATTTTATAGAAATCCACATTTCTTTCTTGCTCAATAAGTTTAATTTGTTTTTTTAATTCAGAATCAATTTGGAAAGTTGAATCAGATATTGCTAATAAGAAATCATTAACAAGTGAGCTATTTTGAACATTCTCAATATATTCATTTGGTAAAATACCATTTGCTCTGATGGTGGCCTCAAAAATTTCTTGATTAAATAATCCATCTGTCTGAAATGATGGCTCAGACATTATGAGCCTTTTTGCCTCGTCCTCTGAATTAACTAAATTCATTTGTTGGGCTTGATAGAGGAGAGCTTTTTGGCTGACTATTTCATTTCTTACTAGACTGTTTAAGATTCCCTCCTCAAGGTTTTCAATATTGAATTCTTCCCCATAAATTTGTTGCAATCTTGAGGTAACTGTATTTATAGCTATATTTACATCAAGGGCTGAGACAGTAAGGCCATTTACTTTTCCATAATTGGTAAATACGGTACCGAACGAGCTCGAACCAAAGAAAACAAATGGTATAGCAAGAAGAATACCCATGATTGCGAGTCTTCTTCCAGATAAAAATGATCTTAGTGCATCCATAATCGTGATTATTATAATAAAAAAAAGGGTGCATAATAAGCACCCTTATTGATTTTTAAAGACTTATTAGCCGTGCTTGACTTTGTCCTTAAGAGCTTTACCAGCTTTAAAACCAGGAACTTTTGATGCAGCAATTTGCATTGTGGCTCCAGTTTGAGGGTTTCTACCCATTCTAGCTGCTCTGTGTCTTACAGAAAATGTTCCAAATCCAACTAAAGAAACGGAATCACCATGTCCAAGGGCATCTCCCACTGAGCCAAGAACAGCGTCAACAGCTCTCCCCGCTTCTGCTTTAGACATATCTGCTCTTGAAGCAACTGCATCTACTAAATCTGATTTATTCATTTGATCTCCTCTAAATTGAAAAAATTTACCCCTCTATGAAAAGCCAGAAACCCCAAAAAGTCAAGTATTTAAAGGGTTTTTTTAGTAATCGAGGATTAGTGTTTGCTAACAGTTTTTGAAGATTTCTTTGATCTCGATTTAAAGCTTGAGGACTTATTAATAGCTTTTGGCTGAGATTCAAGAGAGTGCAATATTACTTCGTCTATCCATTCAACTGGAATTATCTCTAATTTATCTGTTATGACGTCAGGTATTTCTTTTAAATCAGCTTTGTTGTCCAGAGGAATAATAACTTTTTTTATACCTCCTCTCTTCGCAGCAAGTAATTTTTCTTTTAAGCCACCAATTTTTAAAACCTGACCTCTTAAAGTTATTTCACCAGTCATGGCAACATCTGATCTTACAGGTATTTCAGTAAATGCAGATATGAGA
>CACNXK010000012.1 GCA_902624425.1 uncultured SAR86 cluster bacterium
TTTGGTATGTACAATATCGGTAATCAGTCCCTTGAATATTTAGCTTTAATAGATACACCAAACACTGGTGATTGGCACCATTATCTTGTTAGTATTTTTGGATATGATCCAAATAGTTTTATTAATAAAATTTGGTTTGGAGCTGTTTACTTTATTCCAATCTATGCCACTACATTTTTGGTTGGTATTTCCTGGGAAATTTTATTTGCTATCATTAGGAAACATGAAGTCAATGAAGGCTTTTTTGTATCATCTGTATTATTTGCTTTAAGCTGTCCACCAGATCTCCCTCTTTGGCAAGCAGCACTTGGTATTACATTTGGTATTGTCATTGGTAAAGAGATTTTTGGAGGGACTGGTAAAAATTTCTTAAACCCAGCATTAACAGGTAGAGCATTCCTATATTTTGCTTATCCTTCAGATATTTCAGGTGATAAAGTATGGATTTCTGGTCTCAGCGATCAAATGGTTGTTCCTCAAGGTTATTCTGGAGCTACACCACTTGGTATAGCGGCCGAGTCAGGTGTACCAGGATTAAATGATAAATATAGCTGGTTTGATGCTTTTGCTGGAAATATACCTGGATCGGTTGGTGAAACTTCAGTAATTGCAATTTCAATTGCAGCAGTAATCTTGTTAATGACCAGAATTGCCTCGTTTAGAATCATATTAGGTACTTTAATAGGTATGATTGTTACAAGCTCATTATTCAACATAATAGGCTCAGATACTAACCCCATGTTTAATGTTCCTTTTTACTGGCATTTAGTAATTGGAAGTTTTGCTTTTGGTTTAATATTTATGGCGACAGAACCAGTCTCTGGTTCAGGTACTAATAAAGGGAGATGGATTTATGGGATAGTTATTGGAGTTACAGTAGTCCTCATAAGAGTTGTTAATCCTGCTTTTCCGGAGGGAATGATGTTAGCCATTCTCTTTGCTAACCTACTTGCACCAGTCATAGATCATTTAGTAGTAAATAATAATCTTAATAAGAAAATTAAATATAGAGAAGCAATATGAACGAAACTGTATTAAAAACATTAGGAGTAACTTTAGTCGTCTGTCTTTTATGCTCTCTATTCGTTTCTTTTACTGCTGTGTCATTAAGAGATCAGCAGAATACTAATAAGTTAAATGATAAGAGAATAAAGATTTTAGAGGCAGCAAATCTATATGATGATTCTAAAAGTATTGAAGAGCAGTTTAGAAATCTTGAGATTCGTTTTTTAGACTTTGATACAGGTAATGTTTTTAGTGAATACAAAGATTTTGATCTAGACAATTACGATCAACTAAAATCTCTTAGGTTTCCTGATCAATCAAAACCTGTACCTGCTGATAAGGATATTGCAATTATAAAAAATAGAGAGAATATAGGAAAAATATATTTCTCCAAAAAAGATAATGAAATAGATAAATTAATTCTTCCAATTAGAGGCTATGGTTTGTGGGGAACGCTTTATGGATATATTGCAATTGAGAATGACTTTAATACAGTTGTTGGTATAGAGTTTTATGAGCATAAAGAAACTCCAGGTCTTGGTGGGGAAGTAGATAATCCAAATTGGAAAGATATATGGGTTGGAAAAAAGATTTATAAAACTGGTGATGTTCAGCTTCAAGTGATTAAAGGAGCAGTTGATCAAAATATGGATGATTCAATCTATATGGTTGATGGTTTGTCAGGAGCAACCCTAACGAGCAAGGGTGTCTCTAATATGATTCAATACTGGTTCAGTGATAGTGGTTATTTAAAACTTTTAGAGAACTTAGATTATGGCTCTTAAACAATATAAAGAAGTTCTAATTAACCCTCTTGTGAAAGAAAATCCTATAACACTTCAGATCTTGGGTATTTGCTCTGCATTAGCAGTTACAAGTAATTTAAACGTCACACTCATTATGTGTGTAGCCTTAACATCTGTAGTATCTCTATCAAACCTATTTATCTCAATAATTAGAAACTATATCCCATCTTCTGTAAGAATTATTGTCCAAATGACGATAATTGCGACACTAGTAATTCTGGTTGATGAGTTATTGAAAGCCTATGATTATGAGACAAGTAAGAAATTATCAGTTTTTGTTGGACTTATTATTACAAACTGTATTGTTATGGGCAGAGCTGAAGCTTTTGCAATGAAAGAAAAACCTTTTGTGAGTTTTTTAGATGGTCTTGGTAATGGTATTGGATATAGCATAATTCTAATTGGTGTTGCATTTATACGTGAACTGTTTGGAGCTGGCTCATTATTTGGTATACCAATATTTGGTGAATGGTACCCAACAAATAATCTTCTTCTTTTACCGCCAAGTTCTTTTATTATTATTGGTCTTTTTATATGGCTGATTCGTGGATATAACAATGATCAAATTGAGGAAGATGAGTTTGATTTATCTAAACATTCAGTTACACCCAATCTTGAAAAAAGAGAGTTAAATGTTTGAACACTATCTGAATATTTTTATTAATACTGTTTTTATAGAAAATATTGCTCTATCTTTATTTCTAGGCATGTGTACCTTCCTTGCAATTTCAAAGAAGATAGATGCCGCATTCGGTCTTGGCATTGCTGTTATAGTTGTATGTGCTATTACTGTTCCTTTAAATAATCTTATTTATAACTATGTATTAAGAGAAGGAGCTTTAACTTGGGCTGGGCTTCCGAACACTAATCTGGAATTTGTAGAGTTAATAAGTTATATAGGTGTTATAGCAGCAGCGGTTCAGATATTAGAGATGTTTTTAGATAGGTACATTCCAGCTCTTTATAATGCGCTTGGAGTGTTTTTACCTTTAATTACTGTTAATTGTGCTATTTTAGGCGCCTCACTATTTATGGTAGAAAAAGATTTAATGTTTACAGAGAGTATTGCTTACGGTTTAGGTGCAGGCTTTGGTTGGGCTATGGCAATTGTTATACTTGCTGGCATTAGAGAAAAGTTAAAATATTCAGACATTCCAGAGGGACTGAAAGGTTTAGGGATGACGTTTATAATAGTTGGATTAATGAGCTTTGGTTTCATGTCTTTTGGTGGAATTTCTTTATAGGAGATATTAATGGATTTAATATTAGGTGTTGTTTCGTTTACAGGGATTGTTCTACTTCTTGTTGGTGTAATCTTGATAGCAAGAAGCCAATTAGTTGCTTCAGGTGACGTTACGATAACTATCAATGGTGATGAAAGCAATCAGCTTCAAGTAAAAACTGGTTCCAAGTTATTACAGACTCTAGCTGATAATAAAATATTTCTTTCATCAGCATGTGGTGGTGGTGGGACTTGTAGTCAATGCAAATGTCAAATTGAAGAGGGGGGAGGTTCAATTCTTCCAACTGAGGAAAGCCATTTCAATGCAAAAGAAAAAAATGATGGTTGGAGATTATCTTGTCAAGTCGCCGTAAAAAATGATTTAAAAATTACTGTTCCCGATGATGTTTTTGGAGTAAAAGAATGGGAATGTGAAGTACTTTCTAATGATAATGTAGCAACATTTATAAAAGAATTAGTTTTAAAATTGCCTGATGGAGAAAATGTTGATTTTAGGGCTGGCGGGTATGTTCAACTTGAAGCTCCTGCATATAAGATTGACTATAAAGATTTTGATATAGCTAATGAATATCATGAAGATTGGGATAGATTTAAAATTTGGGATAACAAGGCTGTTAACAACGAGCCAGTTATTAGGGCATATTCAATGGCTAATTATCCTGAAGAAAAAGGTGTTCTTAAATTTAATATAAGAATAGCATCTCCACCTCCTGGTTCTGATGTTCCTCCTGGGCTAATGTCATCCTGGGTTTTTAATCTAAAAAAGGGTGACAAGGTTAAAGTTTTTGGTCCATTTGGAGAGTTTTTTGCTAAAGAAACTCAAAATGAAATGGTTTTTGTTGGTGGTGGTGCGGGTATGGCTCCTATGAGGGCTCATATTTTTGATCAATTACTTCGTCTAAACTCAGATAGAAAAATAACATTCTGGTATGGTGCTAGAAGTTTAAAAGAAATGTTTTATGTTGATGAATTTGACAAACTTGATAACGAGAATGATAACTTTAATTGGCATGTTGCTTTATCAGACCCATTACCAGAAGATAATTGGGATGGAGACACAGGATTTATTCATCAAGTATTATTCAATAACTACTTAAAAAATCATCCAGCTCCTGAAGATTGTGAATATTATCTTTGTGGACCACCAATGATGAATAAAGCAGTTATAGACATGCTTCTTGACCTAGGTGTAGAGCGTGAAAATATTGCACTTGATGATTTTGGTGGTTAATTATCCTTTCAAGATCAAATATATCTAAGTTCTTAGCCTTTCTTGTAGGTTTAGTTTGTATTTTTTTAGCTTACAACTATAACCAAAAAAATAACTATATATATCAAGGTGAAATCTATGGCACTTATTGGAAGATTTCTTCAAAAGAATTTATTAATCAACAATACATAGATCAAATAAAAAATATATTAAATGATATAGATATGATTGCATCAAACTACAAACCTAGTTCTGAAGTTAACAAACTTAATTCTTTAGATATTAATCAAGAATTCTTCCTTTCAGATGATTTATATGAAATTTTTAAAACTGCCTTTGAGGTATCTAATAATACAAGTGGAATATATGACATTACAATTGGTTCAGTAGTTAATAATCTCGGATTTGGACCAAACCTATTCATTGATAAAGAATATGTATTTGAGCCCTACACATTAAAACTTTCACTAAATGATAAAAATAAAAGCATCACTAAATTAAAAGACACCACTATAGACTTATCATCAATAGCCAAAGGCTATGCTGTTGACGCCGTTTCAAACTATCTTCTTTCTAAGAATTTTAATAATTATTTAGTTGATATAGGTGGTGAAATTGCTGCTAATGGAACATCAAAACAAGGTAATTGGATAATCGGGATTCAGGATCCTCAATCTATTCAGCAAAAAGTATATTTTACTATTTCAAATTCAGATAAATTTATAGCTGTTGCCACTTCTGGAGACTATTTAAATTATAAATATATTGAAGATAAATTAGTAACTCACTCAATAGATCCTAGGATTAAAGAATCAAAAATCAATAATGTACTTTCAGTAACTGTTATTGATGAATTTTCAACAACAAAAGCAGATGCTTATGCAACTGCTTTTAATGTAATGTCTCTTGAAGAATCAATTGAATTATCTGATTCACTGGATATTAAATTAAAAATTCTTTATTTAAATAATGGAAAAATTGATATCTTCGAATCAAAATCATGGCAAAATATGACTTATGAGTGAGATAGTACTAGCTTCATTTTTATTTACACTTGCAATTTGTGGTCTTGCAATAGGCTTTATAATGAGCAACAAACCACTTCAAGGATCATGCGGTGGGCTTTCAACCTTTGAAGAGGGTGCTCCCTGTGAATTTTGTGGTAAAGAGCAGGGTGGTTGTACTAAAACTGATTCATAGTATTATCTTTGCCTGCTGCTTTAAGAGCAGCTTCACCAGCAAAATATTCTTTGTGGTCGTCACCCATATCTGAACCTGCCATGTTCTGATGTTTCACACAGGCAATACCTTGTCTAATTTCTTGTCTTTGTACATTTTTTACATACCCAAGCATTCCATCATCACCAAAATAGGCCTTTGCAAGATTGTCAGTAGAAAGTGCTGCCGTATGATAAGTTGGAAGCGTAATTAGATGATGGAAAATCCCTGCTTCTTTTGATGCATCAGCTTGAAATGTTCTTATTCTCTCATCAGCCTCAGCAGCAAGCTCAGATGAATCATAATTTTCAGCCATTAAATCCTCTCTTGTATATTCTGATAAATCTTTACCTTCCTTTTCCCAAGAATCGAAAACTTGTTGTCTAAAATTAAGAGTCCAGTTAAATGATGGACTATTGTTATAAACTAATTTTGCATTAGGAACTACTTTCTTAATTTCATTCATCATTTCAGCAATTTGACCAATATGTGGTTTTTCGGTTTCGATCCATATCAAATCAGCGCCACTTTGAAGACTTGTTATTGAGTCTAAAATACATCTTGCTTCACCTGTACCCTCTTTAAACTTATAAAGATTTGATGGTAGTCTTTTTGGTCTTACGATTTTTCCATGATGATTAATCATTACATCGCCATGTTTAATATCTGCATCATCCACTTCTTCAGTATCTAAAAATGAATTATATTGATCGCCTAAGTCACCAACTTCTTTGGTAATAGCAATCTTAGCTGTTAAACCTGCTCCTAGTGAATCAGTTCTTGCAACTATTACTCCATCATCAACCCCAAGTTCAAGGAATGCATATCTAACAGCATTAATTTTAGCTAAGAACTCAGCATGTGGTACTGTTACTTTTCCATCTTGGTGACCACATTGTTTTTCATCAGATACCTGATTTTCAATTTGTATAGCACATGCTCCAGCTTCTATCATTTGCTTAGCCATAAGATATGTAGCTTCTTCATTACCAAATCCAGCATCAATATCTGCAATTATTGGAACAACATGAGTTTCAAAGTTATCTATTTTATTAATAATCTGTTTTTTGGTTTCTTCATTACTAGCCTCATCTAACTGCCTAAAAAGCCCACCAAGTTCTCTCGCATCGGCTTGCCTTAAGAAGGTATAAAGCTCATTTATTAAACTAGCAACAGATGTTTTTTCATGCATTGATTGATCCGGAAGTGGACCAAATTGAGATCTAAGAGCTGCAACCATCCACCCTGAAAGATATAGGTATTTTTTATCATTTGAATCAAAATGTTTTTTGATTGATATTAGTTTTTGTTGACCTATAAAACCATGCCAACAACCTAATGATTGAGTATATTTAGCAGAATTATTATCGTATTCATCCATATCTTTTCGCATAATAGCTGCATTGTATTTGGCTATCTCAATGCCAGATTTAAATCTATTTTGTAGTTGCATTCTTGCAACATATTCAGGATTTATAGATTCCCATGACGAATTTTTAAAACTATCTGAGTTTTTAATTTCTTTAATTAAGTCGCTATATTTTTTCATATTGATACCTCAAAAAGGTTTTCCATAATAATATTTTATGAGTGAAAATTAAACAGTTATTTTAGTTTTGGCGCTACACCAACATAATTTTCTGGTTTCAACTTTAATAAGTATTCCTTATTTTTAGATGAAATATTAAGATCGTTAATAAATTCTATATATTTTTGTTTATTGAGACTTTTTCCCCTTGTTAATTCCTTTAATTTTTCATAAGCATTATCTATATTTTCCAACCTCATAACTGTTTGAACAGCTTCACTTAAAACAGACCAATTTTCATTTAATTCATCTTTAATCTTTTTCTTGTTTGGAGAAATTTTATTTAGTCCATTCAAAGTAGATTTGTAGGAAATAATTGAATAACCAAAAGCTACACCGACATTTCTAATAGTTGTTGAATCACTTAAATCACGCTGTAATCTTGATTTTGAAAGTTTTTCAGCAAAATAATTAAATAGTGCATTAGCAAGCCCGATATTTCCTTCTGAGTTTTCAAAATCTATGGGGTTCACTTTATGTGGCATAGTTGAAGATCCAACTTCATTTTCAACAGTTTTTAAAGCATATATATCGTTAGCAATATACAACCACATATCTTTATTTAAATCATCTACGATATTGTTAATTCGAATGAAAGAATGAGAAATTTCAGCTATCCAGTCATGGGGCTCTATTTGAGTTGTAACTTTATTATGCTCAATATTAAATTTTCTAATAAATTTTGTGGCTATAGTAACAGGATCTCTTTTTTGGTTAGCTATATGAATTGTATGATAGTTTCCTGTAGCTCCACCCCATTTAGCCATTGGCTTAATGTTTTTAACTATAACTAACTGTCTTTTTAATCTTTTATTGAATACTAATAGCTCTTTTCCTAGAGTAGAAGGGGATGCTGGTTGACCATGAGTTCTTGCTAAAAAGGAGATATTTTTATACTTGGTTGCTAAAAATTTTATTTTTTTGTTTAATTCGTTGAGTAACGAGATAGATTTATCTGTTATGTCTCGAATCATTAGAGCATATGCAAGCGAGTTCACATCCTCTGATGTAAGTCCCAAATGAACATACGATACAAATTTCTCAAGTCCATTTTTCTTTAAAAAGTCATTAATGAAATATTCAACTGCTTTTACATCATGATTAGTCTTATTTTCAATTGATTTTATTTTTTTTGCATAAGAGTTATTAAAATCAGCCTGAAATTTTTTGATTCTTTTTATATCTTTTTTAGATATCTTAATAGTCTGATAAAAATTCTCATTTAAGACAAATAATAACCATTCGATCTCTATATCAAATCTTTTTTGTATCAGAGCGCTCTCACTAAATAACAAAGCAACATCAGATATTCTGTCTGAGTATCTACCATCTAAAGGAGATAAGTTATTTAAGGAATTATTCACGATTTAAATTATAAATCATTATTCCTAGCTTCTATAACTCCACCACCTAAACATAAGTCATCATTATAAAAAACCGCAGACTGCCCTGGTGCAACTCCTCGTATTTCTTCTTCAAATTCGACATTAAAATTCCCTTTAGCTTCTATACGACATTTAACTGGCTTATGTCGATGCCTGATTTGAATTAAACATTCAAGGTTTTTAAAGGTATGTATTTTATTTATCCAATGAATTTTATCGAGTGTAATGTTTTGTGAATAAAGAAGTTTATTATCAACACCTTGGCAGACATATATCTCATTTTTGCTTATATTTTTCCCATAAACATACCAAGGTAATTCATCTGTATCTTTTATGCCTCCAATACCCAAACCTTGTCTTTGACCAATAGTATATAAAACTGATCCATTGTGCTGACCAATAATTTCATTATCAGCATTCAAGATATTGCCTTTTTCAAATTTGATGAATCTGTTTAAAAAATCTCTTAGGTTTTTTTCGCCAACAAAACAAATTCCAACAGAATCTTTTTTAGAATAATTATCTAGATCTAATTCTTTAGCTATATCTCTTACTTCATTTTTATATAAATCAGAAAGAGGAAAGATAGTTTTAGCAAATTCTTTTGAGCTAACCTCATGTAAAAAATATGTTTGATCTTTATTAATATCTTTTGATCTGTAGAGACTTGCAACACCATCTTTATGAACAACTCTTGCATAATGGCCAGTGGCTATAAAATCTGCACCTATTTTTAATGCGTATTCATAAAAAGACTTAAATTTTATCTCTCTATTACATAAGATATCTGGATTTGGCGTTCTTCCTTTTTCATGTTCTGAAAGGAATTGCTTAAAAACCCTGTCCCAATACTCGTCTGAGAAATTAGCTTTATGTAAGGGTATATCAAGTATGTCACAAACAGCTGAAGCATCTTTAAAGTCAATTTCCGATGTACAAACTTCGCCTGGCTCAGATTGCCAATTTTTCATAAATAGTCCAATCACGTTATAGCCTTGTTTTTTTAAAAGGTATGCTGAAACCGATGAATCCACGCCACCAGACATACCTACAACTACAGTTTTTTTAGACATATTTATTTGTTATTAACTCTTAAAATAATTTTTATAAGGAGTATAATTTGCATCACTAAATTTGTTAAATATTAAAGGTTAAAATTGTCTTATAAAAATATTAAAATTCCTAAAACAGGTGAAAAGATTACTCTTAAAGACGGTGTTTTAAAAGTACCCGATAATCCCATTATTCCATTTATTGAAGGTGATGGTATAGGTTCTGATATTACACCTGCAATGATTGATGTTGTTAATGCAGCAGTTGAAAAAGCCTATGGTGAAAATAAAGCTATTTCTTGGATGGAAATTTATTGTGGAGAAAAATCTACTAAGGTTTATGGTAAAGATGAGTGGTTGCCTGATGAAACTTTAGATGCACTTCGCGAGTATGTTGTAAGTATAAAAGGACCTTTAACAACTCCTGTAGGTGGAGGTATACGTTCATTAAATGTTTCATTGAGGCAAATTCTTGATTTATACGTGTGTCTGCGTCCTGTTAGATGGTTTACTGGAGTACCAAGCCCAGTTAAAAGTCCTGGTGACGTTGATATGGTAATTTTTAGAGAAAACTCTGAAGATATTTATGCCGGTGTCGAGTTTGCTTCTGACTCCCAAGAATCAGCTGATTTAGTAAAAATACTTCAAGATAAATTTAATGTTAACCAAATAAGATTCCCTCAGAATGTTGGATTAGGAGTAAAACCGATATCAGAAGAGGGTACAAAAAGATTAGTCAAAAGAGCCTTTGAATATGCCATCGAACAAGATAGATCATCGGTAACTCTCGTCCATAAAGGCAATATTATGAAGTTTACCGAAGGAGCATTTAGAGATTGGGGTTATGAGCTTTGCAGAGAACAATTTGAAGGTGATGATCTTGATGGTGGTCCTTGGCATTATTTTATTAATCCAAATAATGGTAGAAAGATCATTGTAAAAGATGTAATTTGCGATGCATTTTTGCAACAAATACTCCTTAGGCCAAGAGAATATGACGTTATAGCAACAATGAATCTCAATGGTGACTATCTATCGGATGCTTTAGCTGCAATGGTGGGTGGAATAGGAATTGCTCCTGGAGCAAATATTGGAGACGAAGCAGCTATGTTTGAGGCCACTCATGGAACAGCTCCAAAATATGCTGGACTAGATAAAGTTAATCCACTTTCCTTGATACTTTCAGCTGAAATGATGTTAAGACACATTAATTGGAATGAAGCCGCAGATCTATTAATTAATTCAATTGAAAAAACTATTCAGGATAAATTTGTTACTTATGATTTTGAACGTCTTATGGATAATGCAACACTTGTTTCTTGCTCAGGATTTGCAAAAGAAATGATTAAACGAATGTAAAAGTTTTCAATGTCAGAAATCACTTCGTTTGAAAATAAAGTTCAAGAATTAGATCCTAAAACAAAAAAACCTCCTATGTTCGATGTCGTTTTATTAAATGATGACTTTACTCCAATGGACTTTGTTGTGTATGTATTAAAAGAAATTTTTAATTTAACCGATAAAGAAGCTAATGAAATAATGCTCAAGGTACATAATGAAGGTGAAGCCACTTGTGGAACTTTCCCAAAAGATCTAGCTGAAACTAAATCTTATGAAGTTAACAATCTTGCAAAAATTAATGATCATCCATTGATAAGTATAGTAAAACCAATTTATGATTAAGTATGTTTAGTAAAGAATTAGAAAATTCAATTTCATCATTATTTGATCAAGCTACAAAGACTGGGCTCCAATATATTACAGTCGAGCACCTCCTTTTAATGATAATGAATGATTTTGAAGTTAGAGATGCTTTGAAAGCATCTAAATGTAATCTTTCTGCATTGAATAATGATGTAAAAGAATTTCTTGAAGATACTGCTATTATTAAAGGTCAAAATGCTAAATCGTCTCAACCAACTTTAGGTTTTCAAAGAGTACTTCAACGATCAGTATTCCATGTTCAATCATCTGGTAAAGGTTTGGTAAAGCATATAAACATACTAGTGGCTATTTTTTCAGAGAAGGAATCACATGCAGTTTATTTACTAACAAAACATGGTGTTAGTAGGCTAGACGTTGTTACTTTTATTTCCCATGGGAAAAAAACAAAAAAAGAAGATGTGAGTTTAATCAGTGAATCAGATTCAAATATAAAAAGTTCTAATGAATCCTCAAATCATTTACTAGATTTAAAAAAACTTGCTAAAGCTAAGAAATTAGATACATTAATTGGTAGAGAAGATGAATTAAGTAGATTAGTTCAAATACTCTCGCGAAAGAATAAAAACAACCCTATACTCGTTGGGGAGTCAGGTGTTGGAAAAACAGCCTTAGTTGAAGGCCTAGCTCAAAAAATCTTTGATGGCACAATCCCCAAAACAATTCAAAGTTTTTCTATATTCTCTCTTGATATTGCATCATTAATAGCCGGTACTAAATATCGAGGTGACTTTGAAAAAAGAATAAAAGAGGTTATTACTTTTTTAAAGTCGCAAGATAATCCTATTTTATTTATAGATGAGATACATACCATTATTGGAGCAGGGTCTGCTGGAGGAGGCACTTTAGATGTTTCAAACCTTTTAAAGCCAGAGTTGGCTAAAGGAAATATCAGATGCATAGGTTCAACAACTTTCCAAGAATATAGAAATGTATTTTCAAAGAACCAAGCTCTTGCAAGAAGATTTCAAAAAATTGATGTAAATGAACCAACTGTTGATGAATGTATAAGAATTATAAATGGAGTAAGAGGAGAATTTGAAAACTATCATAATGTTGAATTCTCAGATGATTCAATTACATCTGCTGTAAAACTGTCTGATAAATTTATCAGCGATAAATTTCTTCCTGATAAGGCTTTTGATGTGATTGATGAAACAGGGGCATCAAAAAATCTTTACAGAGAAAGTGATGAGCCTATTAAAATCACTACGCACGATATTGAAAATACTATCTCATTCATTACTCAAATTCCAAAAAAGAATCTAAGTTCATCAGATGTTGAAAATTTAAAAGACATTGAGACTAAATTGAAGACTGTAATTTTTGGTCAAGATGAAGCTATAAAAGTTTTATCAAATGCTATTAAGTTATCTAGAGTTGGTTTAAGAGATGAAAATAAAACTATTGGATCCTTTCTTTTTACTGGACCTACAGGTGTTGGAAAAACAGAAATCTCAAAGCAACTATCTACTATTTTAGGTGTTCCATTACTAAGATTTGATATGTCAGAGTACATGGAGAGGCATGCCGTATCTAGATTAATTGGAGCTCCCCCAGGATATGTTGGTTCAGATCAAGGAGGTCTACTTACAGATTCAGTAACTAAAAGTCCTAACAGTGTAATTCTATTGGATGAAATTGAAAAAGCTCATCCTGATATCTTTAATATTCTATTACAAGTTATGGATGCTGGTATTCTTACTGACAATAATGGAAGAAAAGCTGACTTTAGAAACTGCGTACTCATTATGACAACTAATGTAGGTGCTAAACTTCTATCAAAACGCAATATTGGATTCAATGAGCAATCTAATAAGTCTGATGCTATGGAGTCTCTAAAGCGTCTTTTCTCACCTGAGTTTAGAAATCGTTTAGATGAAATAATTGAATTTAATTCATTGGACTTAGACGTTATTTTATCTGTAGCGGATAAATTTATGACAAAGCTTCAGGCTCAACTAGATGATAGAAATATTGAAATAGTTTACAAGAATGACTTACTTAAATGGATTGCAGAGAATAGTTTCGATAAAGAGATGGGTGCCAGACCTATGGAAAGGTTTATTACTGATAATATAAAAAAACCCCTAGTGGATAAGATTTTAGATAAAGATTTAAAAGAGGGTGGCGTAATTAATGTTTCTATTAAAAAAGAAAAAATAAGTTTCAGTAAGAAGAAAGTTACAGCAAAAATTAAAAAATAATTATCTTCCTCTAAAAGTAATTCTTCCTTTCGTTAGATCATACGGCGACATCTCAACTTTTACCTTATCTCCAGTTAGAATCCTTATGTAGTTTTTACGCATTTTTCCGGAGATATGTGCAGTGATAATATGATCATTTTCAAGTTTTACTTTGAAAGTAGTATTAGGCAGCGTTTCAACAACTAAGCCCTCTAATTCAATATTATCTTCTTTTGCCATCTGCGCTATAATACATTAACAGAGATAATATGAAAAATAATTCATTACAGTTCTTACTTTTATCATTACTTATAGCTTCTTGTGGAGGAGGCGGGGGTGGTTCAAGCCTTGAACTGACTGTACAACAATTTAGTTCATTCTCAGTTGACGAGGATGATACTTTTCAAACTGTTATTTCAGCTTCAACAAATAAGTCAGCAACAATTACATTTACAATTTCAAAACCGTCTGCTAACGCAAACGTAACAATATCTAATTCGGGTGCTTTGTTTTACTCACCTAAACCTAACTATTTTGGAAGTGATACTTTTTCAATTACCGTAACAGCTAACCAAGGTGGAGATGCTGGATCTTATGAAAGCAAAATATTGAATGTAAATGTAAGCGTCATATCTGTAAATGATCCGCCTACGATAGTAGTAAATGAAGATCTCTCATCATTTGATGAGAGCACATTAATATTTGATGACAATATATCTATAAGTGTAACCATAAGCGATATCGACAATACTGTTTCTGAACTATCAGTTTTTGGATCTATTGATGATTCAAGACTTTTAGGGACTTTTACTGAAGATCTATCTGTACCGGGATCTGGAATTGCAGATATAAATGTATCTTCTAATGGGAATGCTGGTTTACATTTAATGGACATATGTGTTTCTGATGGAACAGATACTGCCTGTGGTGGACAAATGGAAGCATATTTTCCTGGAAACAGAGTAATAAAATCTGTCGATTATTGTGATAGTACAGGGAACAACTGCTCTACAAGTGATCAATATCTCTACTATCTTGTTGGTGGTCCGAATACAGATGCAAGAACAAACTATCTTTTCATTGGTGACCAGTTAAATGGTCAATCAAGTAGAGACTCATTTCATGAAGCTTTATTATCATCTGTTAATCTCCTTATGGATTCAGATGCTTCTGAATTAGTTGATGGTTACTTTAATATTATTGTTCTTGAGGAAGTTGCACTAACTGGAGTTTCAATATTTGATATAAGAACTGGCTGCTATGCTTCATGGGATGCTTCAATTTATTGTATCGGAGAAGTAGATAGGAATTTTATGACCGAAGTAGTTCCTAATTGGACTGTTACATCTTTTCTTACAACAGTTAGTGGAAGAGGTGTTGCCCAAGGTTCAGTTAATATTCAACCCATATCATCAAGATCAAGGAATGTTGTAATGCATGAACTTGGACATTCACATGGCTATATGGGAGATGAATATGATTCTGGTGGTGAAAGAACATTTCCAGAGTGGTATGGTGATTGGAGTGTTAATACGACAACAGTCTTTGATCCTAATACTGTTAAATGGAAGCACCACATAGATTTTTCTGAAGAAATTCCAGGTGTGGATTATGACATTTGTTACAACTACTCTGATGGGACTATTTATTATAGAGATGAATTGTCATATGAAGAATGTGAATGTTTTATGAATGAATACCCTGACAGTGATTATCCCGGTGTTGATTTTGAGCCAGGGTGTGAGGATAGAATTGGCCTTCTAGAAGGAACATATTATGGTGAGGAGGGCGATTATAGATCGCAGTGGATAAACATAATGTGGTGTTGCTACCTTTATTACGGACCCGTCAATATCGATGGGTTTGCTATTGGTTCAATTATGAATCAAGGTTTCAGGAATTATTCAGTAAATGGTGTTTCAGGTTATGGAGACTTAACTAGTTCTGATGGGTTAACAAACACTATTACTCTCGCAGTAGATGCTATTTATGACCAAAATAAATTGAAATTAAAATGGTTTGTTGATGGTATTGAAAAACCGGAGCATGAAAACAAGCTTTCTGTAACATTTGAAAGACCGTCGGACAATGATTGGGTTTCTTACTCATATCAGGTTGAAGATTTATCAGGAAATCTATTTGCACCTAATGATCCTTTAAGCCCAACTGATTTTTATGAGGGGAACTTTGAGAGAAGCTATTACTATCAGCCAGATCCTGAACTAACTCCAATTGCTTCATTAATGCCATATATAGGATCTTTTGAGTGGTACGATCCAAATTCAGGCTGGTTTACAGATGAATCAGTAGACTCATCAAATATGGATAATTTTTTATTTGCTGCATCTTGCTGCTCAATGGGTTCTACTTTTAAGATTAATTGGGCTAATTATCAACAAACATCAGGTGAAATGAATACATCTAATGTTTCTAAGAGATTCTTCTTTGATAAGCCTAGCTCTAATTCAAATCAAAAGATATTTAATCTCAAGCTATCAAAAAATAATGTAGAAGTGAATTCAACATATATTGAAACACCGAGTGCAAAATTCATTAGAGATCCAATGATGCGTAAAAATGATATTTATGGTCTTGAATTCTATAACAGTGAAAATGAACTTATCTATAATGTTGGAATCGGTGATCCTTTTATGGTTAGGTTACAGCATATTGATATGGAAGATAGGGAACATTATGCATTTGAAGCACCAATTGATAATTTTAGTGTTGTTGTTCCATTAAATATTGAGCCTAGTTATATTTCTTTAATAAAACGAAATAATCAAAATATCTACTCTGAAGTAAGCAGATTTACATTAAATTAATTAATGTATGTTGAGTCGAAGGTATCTTTAAGTGTACCAAAAACAAAAATATTAAATTTAATACAAAAACCTGGAAACTTAAAAAAATTTCATCCATTTTGTAAATCTAATGATGCATCAATTTGGCCAGGTAATGGTTCTATAGATTATCTTGAATACCTAAACGGTATGAAGTTAAAAAGAGAGTTTTATAATTGGTCAGATAATGGCTATGATTTAAAAATTGGTGGTCGCAAAAATATGGCTGTTGTTAATTGGGTAGTTGATGGTAATAACAACAACTCATCACTGCGCATAAGAATTAATCCTAATATAGAAAACTTTGTTTCATATAAAAGCACCTACATAAAAAGATTAATATGGCTCATATATATTAAACCGATGCTTCAATCATACATAGATCATGTAATTAAAGGATTTAATCACTATATGAATAAAGAGGTTAAAGTTTCATCCAATCAGTTTGGTAAACATAGGTGGTTTTCTTAACATCATATATTTAACATAATATATATTATGCGAAACTATATTATATATCGCTATGTTCTGAGCCACATAAAACAACTTTAATAGCAGCTGCTCCCCCATCAAGTAAAGGATCTAAATCCGTTAACAATCCATTCTCAACTCTCCAGTTTAAATAAGATGCTTGATGATCTAGAGTTTCCCAGTCTTCAATTAGATGAATAGTATTTGTTGATTCCTCAATAAATGTATTAACAGATATACAACCTTCAAAGCTTCTTGTATCAGGTAGCGCCCTTCTCATAGCTTCTTTTAAAGTTTCTAGGGTGTCTGGTTTAGCAGGAAATGAAACAATAACTAAATTTTTCATAATAACTCCATTATTTAATCTTTTTATTATATGATTTCTAAAGATTATTTATATCTCAAAAGGAGAATTAAATGCATAGATATATCCTATTTATTTTTATTTTTACACTAAACATTAATGCTAATACATTAATGGAACCGACTTCATTATCAAAAGATCTATATAAAGAAGTTATTCTTGATGATAATTATATTGATTCTGTTGATCACCCAAATGAATTTTTAGATTTTGATTATGCAACACGTGTAGCTACACCAGAACAAATTACGTCCGCATTAATGTCATGGGCAAATCAATCTGATAGATTAAAAGTCGTTGAATATGCCAGATCTCATGAAAACAGACCCTTGCACGCAGTATTCATTTCTTCTCCTAAAAACTTAAATAATCTTAATGCAATAAAAGATAAAGTCTCACAACTTGCTGATGCAAGAATTACTAATGATAGAAAAGCAAAAACATTAATTAGTGAAATGCCTGCTATAGCCTGGATGGCCTACTCTATCCATGGGAATGAAACTTCAGGTGCAGATGCAGCTTTAGGAGTAATCTATCACCTAATAGCCAGTGAAGATAATGATATTTTAGAATTGCTTGATGATATGGTTATTATTGTTGATCCAGTTATGAATCCTGACGGTAGAGCAAGATTTGCAAAAAATCTTGAACAATATAGAGGAACTGCTCCTAATTATGATGATCAATCATTGATTCACACAGGTGACTGGCCATATGGTAGAACAAATCATTATTATTATGATTTGAATAGAGATTGGGTATATTTAACTCAGCCTGAAACACAAGGAAGAGTCGCTCTTATAAATGAGTGGAAACCTCAAATCTTAGTAGATGCGCATGAAATGGGGGCACAGGACACTTTTATGACTGGTCCAGCGCGAGAGCCTATCAATAAGAACGTTGATTATGATCTCATTAAATGGGGAAATGTATTTGCAAAAGACCAAGGAAATGAATTTGATAGAAGAAATTGGCGTTTTTATACCGGTGAATGGCATGAAGACCTATATCCAGGATATTCTTTTTATGTTGCTTTCAGAGGCACTCTAGGAATTCTATATGAACAATCAAGAATGGCTGAAGATGGAGTACGAAGGCCTGAAGGTACTATTCAGTCATATAAAGAATCTGTGCATCATCAATTCGTAAGTACGATGATAAATCTAGATACATTAAAAAATAACTCGAAGTCTATGTATGAGGATTATTGGGATGGTAGAAAATATAATGTTTCAAGTAATAGTAAGTATTCAAATAGAAGCTATGTTGTTTTAGCAACTAATAATAATGGGAGAATTAATGCGCTTGCAGAAAAATTAAAAGCTCAAGATATTGAAATCTATAAAAATGACAAACCAATAAGTGTGTCTAATGTATTAAAACAAAACGGTATTACCGTCAGTGAATATACTATTCCATCAGGGAGTATGATTATTCCAAATAATCAACCTGAAGCCCCTCTTGTTTCAGCAATTCTTGAATTTGATGCAGAGATTGATAAAGAAGTATTGATTGAAGAAAAACAAAAAAGAATAAAAAATGGTTCATCAATAATGTATGACACTACTGCATTTAATTTCACAATGATGTTTGGATTACCAGCTATCACGGTACCTCAAGATCTTAAAAATAATTTAAGTAAATGGGCACCCTCCCCTGAAACATTAGAAATAAATAAAGATGCTGTTATTTGGGCAGTTGATGGGAAAGATGATAGATCTGTTGCCTTTGCAGCAAGGTTATTAGAACAAAATATTCAAGTCAGGATAATAGATAAAGATTCAACTTTATCTGGACATGATTTATCAAGAGGAAGCGTAGCTGTAATAGCTATGGATAATCCTTCGTTTAATAACTTACATGAAGCAATTAAAAGTGTAGCAACCGATCTTGATATATCCGTTGTATCAATAGAATCAGGCTTTGGACCAAAAGAATTGCCTGATTGGGGCGGTAGACATTTTAGATTACTAAAAAAACCGCAAATAGCTATATTAAGTCATTCAGGTTTTAGTTCGTATGATGTTGGTGTTAGTTGGTGGTCTTTAGATCATCATTTAGGTATTAGGCATAGCCAATTAAATTCATCATTAACAGGTTATGGAGATTTAAGAAGATATAACACAATTATTCTTCCTAGCGGAAATCCAGACTTAAGCGATTATGCAACAAATATGTTAATGGATTGGGTTAAACAAGGTGGGACGTTAATAGCAAATAATAGATCTACAAGATCAATAATCTCAAGCGATGGTATGGGGTCAGTTAAAAGCTTAAATTCTTCCTTTGATAAGAGTAAAAGCTACAACATTGATTTAATGAGAGAAATCTATTCATTAGAAGATAATATTGATATATCAAATGCTAATTCGAACAAAGTAGATACCGAAATTACATATCCATGGGAAACATCAGATGTTTCATACTCAAAAGAGCAGTTAGAGATGAGAGATAAATGGCAGTCAACATTAATGCCATCTGGTGCTATCGTTTCAGCTAGAGTTGATAGTGAAAATTGGTTAACTTTTGGTGCTGAAGATGTAGTGCCAGTCCTTTATGGAAACTATCCAATACTAATGACTGGAGGTAATTCATTGGCTGCATTAAGAATTGGTGAATTAATACCAAATAAGGATTCTAAAGCTAAAACCATTAATTGGTCACAAATACCTTCCGGTTATGATTTAAATGTGAGAATGAGTGGTTTAGTTTGGCCTGAAGCCAGCCAAAGAATAGCTAACTCTGCCTACCTCACACGTGAAAAGGTTGGTAAAGGACAAATAATTTTATTCTCTGGTGAACCAAATTTTAGAGGTTCAGCTAGAGGTACAAATCGTTTATGGTTGAATGCTGTAATATATGGAACCGGGCTTGGAACCAACCCATTAGTCAATCCATAATAAAAAGCTCTCCCTAAAGAGAGCTTTTTAATCAGTATTAATCAATAAACACTGTATGATCTTTACCCTCTTCTGCTACTCTTACAACTAGAAGTTGCTGGCAAGTTCCTTCAGGCAATGATGGAGTATCCGCATCTCCACCATGAACCCAGTCTGATCTCTCAAACCAGTATTCATTCTTAGTATAATTTTTCCAATCACCTGATGATTTTGATTGTGAAGTACCATCAAGAACATACACAAGAGTTCCTGCGGCTGGATGGAAATGTTTTGGTGTGCCATCCTGATTGCAAGAATTTCTTCTCTCTACGTGCATAACCATTCCATTGCCAAGATCAAAAACTTCACTGGAAACTAATCCAGGAAAGGTTGGTTGATCATCATTTGAATGAACACCAATCGATATTAATAAAGTTAAAAAAACATATTTATACATAGTTAATCTCCTTATTCAGATGAATATATAATTTGGCACTGTTCAACAGTTTCCTCAACAACTTCATCAACATATTGTTGAGCCTCATCCCAAAGTGGTGCCCATGAAGCACCTGCAAGATATTCATCGATAATTCTTCCTGCATCAGCACCATTTTTGTGAATAGTTCTTAGATGAAAAGCTTCAGTTCCGCCTCCAATAGGTGCAAAGACTCCAATTTGAACATTATGACCAGCATCTTGTTGTGCTTTTTCTAACTTAGTCATTGCTGCTACATAGGATTTCCAATCATTTAGTCTTACTTTCCAAACTCTTTCAAAACCAGGATCTAGTTCAAATCCTTTTAAGGGTACAAATGTAGCTGTAAACATTGGCTCTCTTAATCTTTGAAATGAGCTAGTTGCCTTAAATGGATCGTATAATGTTGACGCATCCATAGCTACTTCTGCACTTGGAAAAGCGTTCCAAACAAACATTTGGCCTGGATAAGATTGACCTGATGTAGTTACACAAACACCAGCAACGTCAACTCCAGTTTGCTCAAACACAGCTGGATTATTTTTCATATATGTTACATATCTATCTACATCTGCAGCTTTAACAAATAAAGTATTAAAAGCTCCTTCAGGATGTCCATCAGATACGCTATAAACAGATAAACTTAATAATGATAATGTTAATAATTTTTTCATAAAATTTCCTCCAATACATAAAATAATATAAAACTAGATTTAAATAAATAGAAATGATTAAAAATGTATATTAATCATACATATAAAGACCAAAACCCTCTTGAAGTTCTATCAGATCATTCATAGAAACAGATGAGGATTTTGCATAGAAATCTTTTGACTCTTTAGTAAATAAAATAAAGTTAAGTAGATCTGTGTCATTTTTATACAAATTATTTAATTTATTTTCGTTACAAAAATTCTTAAATTCTTGTCTAGCTTTTGTAACAGTTTGAGATTTATCAGTTGTATCAGAATTCCTAGTATCTATTATTTTTAATAGCTCTTTGTCTACCTTACCTGGAATTTTTCCATACTCTCCCCTTACTAGATCAATGAATTCTTTATTTAAGTTTTTATACCTTTTATTATCTAAAACATTTAAGAGTGCTTGTGCACCTATTATTTGCGAGGTTGGTGTTACGAGCGGTATATAACCAACATCTTTTCGTATTCTAGGTATTTCCTTAATAAGATCATTTAGCTTTTCAGATTTATTTAAATCAAATAACTGCTTTTCAAGAATACTTAGCATACCTCCAGGAACTTGATTGATGAGCATTTTAATATCAACACCTTTCATTGAACCTTCATATTTACTGTATTTATTTCTAATATTTTGAAAATAATCAGATATCTTAGCTAATTCATCCATATTAAAAGGATTATTGGAATCATCATAAATCATTGATATAAGGCTTTCTGTAGCTGTGTGAGCATAGAGATTTGAAAAGGATGATATCGATGTATCAAGATTATCAACACCGGCCTCAAAAGCTTTATAGTTTGTTGCATCTGAAAGCCCTGTTGTTGCATGTGTATGAAGATGTATTGGAATGTTCAGATTCTTTTTAAGTTTTTTAATTAATAAATATGCGGTATTAGGCTTTAATAGCCCTGCCATATCTTTAATAGCCAGAGATTTAGCACCTAAATCTTCAATATTTTTAGATAACTCAAGCCAATATTTTTCGTTATGAACAGGACTAATAGTATATGAAATTGTGCCTTGAGAATTTGTATTATATTTATTTGCACATTCTATTGAATACTTAATATTATCTATATCATTTAGTGCATCAAAGATTCTAAAAATATCGATACCATGTTCAGCGGATTTTTTTATAAAAAGGTCTATAACAGAATCATCATATTTTTTATATCCAACCAAATTTTTGCCCCGTAAAAGCATTTGAAGATCTGTTTTTTTTACATGAGATTTTATTGCCTTGAGTCTTTCCCAAGGATTTTCATTTAAAAACCGAAGACAACAATCGTAAGTTGCCCCACCCCACACTTCAAGTGAGGAAAAACCAACATTATCTAACTTTGAAAGAATTGGAGTCATATCAGAAAGACGCATTCTTGTAGCAATTAATGATTGTTGACCATCTCTTAAAACAAGTTCGGTTATTCTTGGATATTTCATCTAGATAATTATAAACTCGACACAACAATAAATGATATCAATACAACTATAATCCATAAAATTAATGGGAAAATAATTGTTGATACATCTTTAATTTTCTCAAAATTTGTTTGTAGTCCAATAAAAAAAATACCTATGTTAATAAATATTATGCTTGTTATCGAAAATATTTCTTGAATATGGCTTGGAATATTAAAGACATTAGATAAAAGTATTGCTAATAAAAAGAATAGAATGAATTTTGGGAAATTGTAAATACCGTCATAACTTTTCTTTGATGATATGTAACTAATCAGTATTATTAGTGGTAATATCCATATTGTTCGACCTACCTTCAAAGTAGCTGCAATTTCACCTGCCTCATTGCTATAAATTAAACCTGAACCGACAACTGATCCAGTATCATGTATAGCTAGAGCTGAAAAAAAGCCAAATTGGGTATCTGTAAAATTAAAAAAACTACCCAGTAAGGGAAATAACATCAGTGCAACAGCATTCATAAGGAAAATGATAAAAATTGCTAATGAAATTTGATTTGGTTTAGCCTTTATTATTGGTGAAATAGCGAGAGCAGCTGAAGCTCCACAAATTGAGGTAGCAGCTGAAATAAGATATACATATTTCTTATCTAACTTAAATATCTTACCAAGCAACAAGCCAAGTAAAAAAGTAAGAATTACAAATATACTTATTATAGGAAAATAATTAATAGTTAAATTTGAAAATAACTCATAACTTACTGAAAAACCCATCAAAACAATGCCGATCTGAAGTGGAAGCGAGCCAATAGATTTTATTGCCTCTTGAAGATTATTTTTGAGTAATATACCTATACCAATGCCTGCAAAGAGTGAAAAAATTGGATTCTGTATAGAAATTACAAAAATTAAAGAACTTAGTATTAATAACTTATACATTTTATAATTTTAAATCATTTAATTTTTTATTATTATATTAAAATGCAAAAGCTTAAGATCGCAATTCATTTCCTAAAACTTAAACTTCATAATATAGGGAGTGTTCTTGTAAAAACTTCAGCTGGTTATGCAGTTGCTTCATTTGGTTTAATTCAAGTAGCAAATATAGTAACTGATAACCTATCTACAGAAACAATTCTTGGAATAACGAGTGAAGCATTTATGCAAATACTATTTATTGGTGTGTTGGTCTTTTTTCCTATTGTTTTAATTATTTCATATTTAACAAAAAGAAAATCAATCAATACGGAAACACTAAAGAACTTTGACGAAACAAACTCCAAGATTGATGATTATAGGCCGAAGATCGGATTGATACCTTTTGAAAACCTAAATAACGACTCGGATGGAGATTTCCTTGTTGATGGAATAGTAGAAGATCTTATTACTGAATTATCAATGGTCAAAGAAATATCTGTTGCTACAAGGAAAACATGTTTTGGTTTTAAAGGAAAAGACTATACATCCCAGTCATTTAAAGATGAGTGGGGATTTGATTTTATTGTTTCAGGATCAATAAGATCTTCAAAAGATAGACTACGCATATCAGTAGAGTTAAGTGATATGAACGATGATAGGGTTGTTTGGAGTAATAAATATGATCGAGAGAATACTGACATATTTGAAATACAAGATGAAATTGTTACAAAAATTATTAGGTGTATAGTTGGTGAAATTGAAATAACTAGTCTTAAAAGAGCTCATAGAAAACCAACAGAAAATATGAATTCATATGAATATACACTTAGAGGAAGAGCATTAAATCAAAAGTTTGAAAAAGAAGCTAATGCTGAAGCTATAGAAATGCTTGATAAAGCTATTGAAGCAGATAAAACAAATCCACTCCCCCACTCATGGAAGGCATGTACTCTTGGTCAAGCAATGACACTTGGCTTTAGAGAAAAAAATGAAAAGAATATGGAAGAATTTCTCGGTTCTTTAAGTAAAGCAAATGAGTTAAATGATAATGATTGGAATACTAATAGGATTCTTGGTGAAGCAAATTTAACTCTTCAAAATTTTCAACAAAGTAAAATATATGCAACTAAAGCGTACAATGCAAATCCAAATAATCCAATGGTTTTGTCTATTTATGGAGATGCTCTAATAAGAAATGGCGATATTGAGGCTGGTATAAAAGTATTTGAAAAGATGTATGAGCTTGAACCAATACCATTAGCTGATAGTAATTCAGACAGACCCTTAAAGAAATTATTTTTAGCTCACTACCTTAATAATAATTATGAAAAATGTGATGAAATATTTCAATCTATTGAAGACCATGATTTCCAGGATTGGTTTATTTATATGCATATTAAGACAAAACAAAATATTGAATATGTAAAAGAAGCTTGGTATGAAATGGGTTACGAGAAATTTAATAATCTTAACTGGAAAGATGAAATTTCACTATTTCACCTAAGTGACAAAGAGCTAAAAACATCATTGGAAAAATTTGCAGAAACTCATTAAATCAAAAAAAGGAAGTTTAATATTAGTATTCTTTTATTATGTAATTTCTTTTTCACTAGCATATTTATTTACTAAAAATCTAAATTTTGATGGTTGGTTACTCATAACAATATGGCATGTAATAGCTACCCTAGTCATTTTTCTTTTTTCTAATATACATAAAAATTCAAGTATTTATGATCCATTTTGGCATGTTGCACCTATTCCAATAGTTTTTTACATCGCGAGTACGTCAAACCTTTCTCGTCTAGAAATAATGTTAGTTGTTGGTGCATTTTTATTTTGGTCATTAAGGCTCACATATAACTGGTATTTAAATTGGTCAAATCTTGATCATGAGGATTTTAGATATATAGATCTTAAGAATAATAATAAATTCTTAGCTTTTATTAATGATTTATTTGGTATTCATTTAATTCCAACATTAATTGTAAATGCTAGTCTTTACCCTATCTATGTTGCTCTAACATCAAATAGTTTAAATGATCTCCTTTATGTTGGATTTTTATTAATAGTAGTTGCGGTTTGTATTCAACATATTTCTGACTCACAAATGAGAGAGTTTAGAAAAGATGTAAATAATTTAGGTAAAACTATGAAATACGGACTTTGGAAATATTCTAGACATCCAAATTATCTTGGAGAAGTATGTTTTTGGTTTGGTATATATATATTTGCTCTTGCATCAGAGTCTGCGTTAATTTGGTTATTAGCTTCACCATTAACAATGTTAGCTTTATTTGTATTTATTTCTTGTCCCATGATGGACAATAGAAGTTTAGAGAAAAGATCAGACTATAAAGAATATATGGATAAAACACCGCAATTATTTATGTGGTATGTAAAAGATTGACTTTTATCTAATGCTTGCTTTAAAAGATCCGCCTTTTGTTTGCTCTAGAAGATCATCGGCATTTAATTGACCCTCACCATATATCTCTGATTCAAACCAATTAATAAATTTTTGATCTCTTGTGGTTTTCCAGAAGTCCCAAGCTGATCTTGCTTTATCTGTTTTCATTGTTCCGAACTTTAAAGCGTTCATACGAACATCTAAATGTTTTTTATCAACAAATCCTTTTTCAACTTTTTCATAAACGTCAAATATGTCAACAAGACACATAATAATAAACATTGTTGATCTCCAATTTTCAGCATCAGTTAGATCATCAGAAGACCAATCCCATCATAAAAACACCTAAAGCAAATGCAGTAACAAAAACTTTTCCAAGCAGATTAACATTTTTTTCTAATGAAACACTGCTAAATCTTGCAGCAACCCAAACCGCAACTACAACAGCAAGAAGTCCTGTTGCGTTTGCTGTTCTTGCAGTGCCAAAATTT
>CACNXK010000013.1 GCA_902624425.1 uncultured SAR86 cluster bacterium
TCAAAATTATCAGTTAAATAGAAACCTATTGATTGCAACAATGATGCCGAACATAGGCTCAACACAGATGCAAAAACCAAATATGGCCATACTGTTGGAGCAAGTCTTGAAAGTTTCGTTATAGGCCTCTCAGCTACTTCCATTGGTTTGTTTTCGAGTGTAAAAAAAACACCCATTGCTACGACAATTCCTAAGACTGAAAAGAAAATAAAGGGAGCTAAGGCAGAGATTAAGTATAAATATCCACCTAGCAATGGTCCCACTAAAGTTCCTAATAAAAAATTTGATTCAAATCTAGCGAATTTTTTTGTTCTTTTACTTTTTGGAGTGATGTCAGCAATATAGGCAAAAGATGCAGGTCTTGTAGCCGAACCTAATAAACCATAGATTGTTCTTCCTAATATTAATAAAGGGAAAACAAATGCTGCACTTAAAATATTTTTATCTGCTAAATATATCGGCAGTATAAGAATTATCATTGATATTGAATATCCTATGTATCCCAGAATAGCAATATTCCTTCTTCCGTATTTATCACTTGCCCTTCCCCATGGGGCAGATGTCATTGCCCAAGCAACTGCAGATAATGAAAAAATAAATGATGCTTGAATTTCAGATAAACCTAAGTCTCTTGCAAGAGGCGGAATAATTGCATACACAAAAGACATACCAAGGCCTACAGCAAAAAGCCCTGATTTAAGCCAGAACATTGGTTTTTTCACGATCTTAGGAGATACCTATTTTTGAACGTATTACTTCTATAAATTCTCTTGCTAAAGGTCTAACTTTTTTTGCACCATCTGAAAGATGATCATTAACTAAATCTTTTTGTTCTCTTAAATCAAAGTATTTTTCTCGAATTGGTAATAGAGTTTCATTTGCTTTATCAAACAATTTATTTTTTGCATCCCCCCAGGAGATTCCATTAGCATAATCATCTTTAAACTCTTCAATTTCCTTATCCGAAGCAAAATTAATGTAAAGACTAAAAACGTTACAATTTGTGTGATCTTTTGGAACTCCTGGCTCAAGAGAATTGGTAACAATTTTCATAATAGATTTTTTTAAGGTTTTTTCATCGCATAACAAAGGAATAACATTGTTATAAGATTTACTCATTTTTCTTCCATCAATACCTGGAATAGGATCATCATTATTAATAACAGCCTCAGGTATCTCAAAAGTATCGCCAAAAATATGATTAAATCTAAGAGCTATATCTCTAGTCATTTCTAAATGTTGAAGTTGATCGGGTCCTACAGGGACATGAGTTGAATTAAACATTAAAATATCGGCAGACATAAGAATTGGATATGAAAAAAGCCCCATATTCACGCCTTTGTCATCAGAATTATTTTCTTTTAATGCCTTATAAGCATGCGCTCTATTCATTAGTCCTTTAGCAGTTACACAATGAAGGACCCAACTGAGCTCGAGTATTTCTCTAATATCAGATTGCTTGTAAAAATATGAATTTTTTGTGTCTAGTCCACTAGATAGCCATGCGAGTGCTATATTTTCAATTGATGAAGTTACTTCTTGTGGATTGTTTACCTTAATTATTGAATGGTAATCAGCTAAAAAAAAGAATGAATCAGAAGATTTTTTAGCTAATTCAAGACTTGGTTTTATCGCACCAAAGTAGTTTCCTAAATGCGGCGTGCCTGAAGTTGTAATACCTGTTAAAATTCTATTTTTCATTATCTTAATTATAAACTCGATCTATCAAAAAAATGGAAAGAACTGATCAAATTATAGAATTAATATCAAAAGCTAACCAATCATTTGATAGTGGTGTTATAAGGGATGGTCAAAAACATACAAGAGAAGCCCTTAAGTTAGTTAAGCTTCAAGGCAAGATTCCTAATAAACTCAAACATAAGGTGAATGCTACATTAGCTTTATCGAGATACTTTGATGACATTTCATCTTTCGCCACCAACCCTAAACGAGATGAACTTATAAATGAAGTCAAAGAATTGGTTAATAAGCCCTTAAATAATCCCCGAAAGCAAGCTAATCAAATTCACAAGATACAAGCAAAATGGCAATCATTAGATCAGACCTCAAAAACTGCCTCACAAAAACAATGGAATATATTTAGATCATATGTAGATAAAGCATGGCTCCCTTGTGGTGATTTTTTTGATGAGTTAAATAAGCAAAAATTGGTTAATGCATCAAAAAAAGAATTAATAACCCAAGATCTTAATGAATATGTTGATAAAAATAAAAATAAATTTCCTCCTATCAGGGTGCTGAGAAATAAATTAAGAAAATTTGAGGATTCGTGGAATAGTCATGCTCCTGTTAGAGATGAGGTGTTTAGAAAATTAAAATCTGAATTTATAAAGGCTAAAAAGCCTATTCTAGAAGAAATTAAGAATCAAAATAATCAAATACAATCAAAAAAAGAACAAATCATTGAATTAGTTTTAAAAATTGATTCAGAGACAGCTGATGAAAATATTAATAAGTATATGAAGCTTAAAAAGGATTGGAATTTACTCGAGAAATTACCTCATAAAATAGAAAAATCTTTATGGAAAAAATTTATCACTGCTGGTGATAGATTTTTTGAAGAACAAAACAAAAACAGGGATATTCAGCTTAATGAATTAAGTGATGTTCTAAAAGATATTAAAAAGTATGAAATTATTGAACTTCAACAAAAACTAAATAAATTTGATTTGGTTCATAAAACAAAAGAGTATCAAAAACTAAAAAATCATATTTCTAAATTAATATCCCTTGAAAAAGATAAAAAAACTAAGGACTCGCTTAATGACTTGGAAAAGTTGTTTGACTATGTAACTAATAAAAAAGATTATTCTGAGTTAACACATTTGGATAATGCTTATAAGGAAATTTTTAATTATAGTTTCGATACTAGCTCTAAGGAAACTATGTTGGAAAGCTGTATCAGGATTGAAATGATCTGCGGTATTGAATCGTTAAAAAAAGATTTGAACATTAGAAATCAAATCCAATTAAAGATTCTTAGTGAGAAATTTAATAAAGCTAAATTAACTAAAAAAGATGAAATAAATGTAAATATAAAAAATTTCTTCTTAAATCTATCGACTAGCAAAGTTGGTGCAAACGAGAAAAATCTTTGGAAAAGAATTATAAAAGCTCTTAAGGCTACCTAAGTTTTAGCTCTTCCTGAATTAATCTATGTTTTTCTCTATCAAGATTATAAAAATAGAAAATTATGATCGGTATTAGCAACATTATGGGAACCAAACCACCTTGTGTAGATATCAACAAGAATACCTGATTATCAGTAGGATTAGTTGAAGTAAATCCAATTAAACTTAAAACAAAACCAGCAATTGCTGTTCCAAATCCAGTATTGACCTTTTGAAGGAATCCGAGTGCAGCAAAGAGCACGCCCTCCTGTCTTTTATTTGTTATTAACTCGACTTCATCAGCTATATCAGCAACCATCGAATCGCGAATCATATTACCAATAATGTTATTTGTAATCCCAATAAGAATAAAGATCCATAAAAACATGACCAATTGATAAGTACCTTTTGGAGGTGTTAAATCAAAATAACCTAACAGGAGCGGTGCAGGATAAATTATTCCAGTTAGAAACATTGATATTAGAATTATGTTCCTCTTTTCAAATAACCTCACCAACCTGGGAGCAAAAGCAAATGCTAAAAAAGCGCATACAACATACATTGGTAAAAATAATGTTATTTGAGTACCGGATAATTCCCAAAAATAGGTATTAATATAGAGTGTAAGAGTGTTGCCTAAGCCCCATGCAACAGAAAGACCAAATGATCCAAAAAAGAATATCACAAATGTTTTATTGGTTAGTGCAAGTCTGATTTCAGAAAATATATCTTTTATAGTAATTCTACCCTCCCATGAAGAAAGCGAGGTCCCATATTTAAGTGTTGAAATTGAAGAAATAATTATAAAGAGTCCCATAATAGCTGCACCTGTATAACCAAAAGGTGCCCAGGCATCTGGATTCAATTGGCCTTTAGGGTATTCAGGAGTTGAAGCAAAGAAAACATAGTAGCCCAAGAAAGCATTTGTTAAACCTGCAAGCCATGCAAATAATTCACGAATGGAAAATAATGATGTTCTCTCGTCATAATCCTTAGTCATTTCTCCACCGAGCGCTCTGTGAGGAACATCAAACAGCGTCATACCAAACCTTGTGATGATACAAAAAGATAACATCCAGATAAATAATGATACCTGGCTTAGTTCCCAATCTGATCTTGGCATAAATAAAAATACATAACCTATTACAATTGGAATTAGGGACGCAAACAAATATGGATGTCTCCTTCCAATCGAAGAATTTGTTCTATCAGAAACTGATCCTATTATTGGGTCTGTAAATGCATCAAAAAATAATGCAATTGCTATAGCTAAACCAGCTAGACTAGGCTCTAAACCAACTACATTTCCATAATAAAAAAGTAAAAAGAAGGTAAACATGTCAACCTTGATGCCATTTGGTACGGCACCTGTTGCATATGCAAATTTAGCTTTAGCTGTTAACAATTTCTATCCAGATGTTGAACTAGTTGCTCTTTAAATTTATTGAAAACTGGTTCTTCTATCAAGTGACCCATATCCTCTATCATTAACAACTCACTGTTTTTGATTAATTTATTAGTATGGTGAGCATTTTTTGGTTTTATTAGAGGATCTATATCACCATGAATTATTAGCGTTGGTACTTTGATATTAGAAATCTTTTTAATTCTATCTCTAGTGCCTAAAATTGCTGCCATCTGCCTGATAAATCCTGTATCGTCATTACTTCTGTCAATAGACTGTCCCACTTCATTTCTAAATTCCTCAGTATTGTAGTTATATCCTTTCATTCCAATTGTGGTAACTAATCTTACTGCTCTATCAATTCTCATTTCTCTTGATGCACTTTTAAATGCTCTTTCTTGAAGAAGTCTTATGACTTTAAAACTTGGTCCATTTGTAGGATTTGGTGTAGATATCATAGAAGCAATTTGGGTATATGAATGAAATCTATCAGGATGATTAGCTACCAATATTTGTGAAATCATACCTCCCATAGACATGCCAACAACATGGCATTTTTTTATATCTAAATAATCTAATAACATCACAGCATCATCTGCCATATCATCTAGCTTGTACTCAGATTTAATAGGGATATTTAAATAGTATTTTAAATAGTTACTCAGGAAAGTAGGATTTGATTTAAATCTTGTGGATAAACCCATATCTCTATTGTCATATGCAATTGGTCTATACCCAGACTCCCTGAGTCTGTTAATCATATACGGAGGCCAAAATGTCAGTTGTCCCCCTAATCCCATTACAAGCAATATAGGTTTACCATCTTTTGGACCGTAATCCCTGTAATAAATTTCTAGATTATCCTTTTTAGCATAACCCTCTTCAAAACCAGATTTACCTGAAAAAAACATAATCAGACTAATTTACTAGTTGCTGTAGCACTAGCAACTATCTTTTCATTTTGGAAAAGCTCTGCGCTTGTATATGCAATAGTGCGACCATCTTTTATATACTTTGCTTTAACGACAATTTCTCCAACAGTACAAGGTCTTAAAAATTGAACATTTATATCAAGTGTCAAAGGGTTCACTTGTCCATTTGTTAAAGCCAATATGAGTTGAGCCATCGTTGAATCTAGCATTGCAGTAACAAATCCGCCTTGAACAATTGTGTCATTTGAATGGGTTAAATCAACTGAAGCATTAAATTTAAGCTCTAAAATCTTTTTATCTCTATCAAGATTAAAATCTGAAAAACCCAAAATATCTAAAAACTTAGGCTTATTCACGCTAAATGGATTAAATTCGTGCATTTTATTTTTTAAGTGGCGGAGAGACAGGGATTCGAACCCTGGAAGGAGTTGCCCCCTTGCTGGTTTTCAAGACCAGTGCATTCAACCGCTCTGCCATCTCTCCTAACGGCAATTATTATAAGTTATTTTTAAGTTTTAGCGACAATAGTAAAAATATTTATGATCTATTATCTTCAATATATTTATCAACTAAAGCTTCCAGAACAGTAAGTGGCAAAATACCATTCATCAAAACAACTGAATGGAAATCTTTAATATTAAACCTATCGCCAAGTTCAGATTTAGCTCTTTCCCTTAATTCCATAATTTTTATTCTGCCAATCATATAAGAGGTTGCTTGAGCTGGCCAAACAATATATCTTTCAATTTCCGATTCAGATTCACTTCTGACTTCTCCTGCGTTATCCATCATATATAGAATTGCTTCTTCTCTTGTCCATTTTTTTGAATGAAGGCCGGTATCTACAACCAATCTCGCCGCTCTGAATAGTTCAGATTGCAATGATCCAATCATTTCATATGGGTCTTTAACCAATCCAGCTTCCACTGCAAGCCTTTCTGCATACAAAGCCCAGCCCTCAGTAAAAGCTGAAGTCCTGTAACCAAATTTATTCCAAAGTGTCTGATTTGTATTTTCTTGATTTAATGCTATTTGTAGGTGATGTCCTGGAACTGCCTCGTGGAATGATAAAGCTGGCATTTTAAAAGTTTGAGTAGCTTTAATATCATAGAGATTTGCATACCATGCAGCAGGTCTTGAGCCATCTAATGATGATCCTTGATAATAACCTCCTGCAGCACTTTTTTCAGAGAATATTGGCACTCTCTTAACTATAACCTTTGCTTGAGGTAACTCATTAAAATAATCAGGCAACATTGCATAAGTCTCATCATTTATTCTTCTATACTCTTCAAGTATTGCTTCCCTTCCATCGTCAGAGTCCTCAAATAAAAATCTTGGATCATTATTTAGCTCAACGAATAGATCAGCTAAAGGTCTATTTATGTCATAACCCTCAGCTAAAAGTATGCTCTTAATTTCAGACTGGATTTCTTCAACCATTTTTAATCCTAAATTATGTATTTCATCAGCTGAAAGATCTGTTGTCGTAAAGATCTGGAGTCGGTGTTTATAATAATTATCGCCATTCGGGAGACTCCATACTCCATCGAATTCTCTTGCATTATTTGAATTTTTTTCTATTAATATTTTTAAGATTGCATATGAAGATTTAAAGTTATTAATCTCTTTTATTAAATTTGATAACAAGGACTCTTTTTTCTTATTGCTTAAACCCATTTCTTCAATTGCTTCTGAAAAACTAAGATATAACGGATGCGTCATTGTTGGAGTTTGAATTAGTGAGTTCAATTGCAAAAGAGTCTTCTCGTAGACAAATTTTGGAGAATAAATACCAGCATCAGCTCTTCTTTTCTCAAAAACCATAAGCTCATTAATGGCCTTAGGTACCATAGATAGACGTTTTATATAGTCCTCAGCATCTTTCTTGTTTTCTAGCTTATGAGTATCTGTTAAAAAATTAACAAAACTTAAATGAGTTCCATAAAATTGAATAAATGGTCCCATGTAATACCTAAAATCTTCAAAACCTCGTTTTTCAATATTTGCAGAAAATTTTGCAACTTCTAAATTAAGTTGAGCTGATGCAGGCAGTTTCTTTTCATCAAAATTATTTAATTTTTCATAGTAAGTGAGAAATTTTTCATGATCGGCTTCAGATTTTTCAACGGAATAGTCATTGAGTTTTTCATTATGATTAGTAAAAAAATCTAATTGGTGAAGACCTAAACTGGTTAGTATTTGAGGATTATCAAGTATGGGATCTAGAATTGAATCATCTAGAAATTTATCCAAACTATTGTTTGCTGGTGTAGCTAAATCTTTAACACCGGCTTTTAATACCATTTTTGCAAAAAAATCTGGGCTTAATAAGCTTATTAGGAAAAGCACACTAAAGCATGCCGCTAAAAGGAATTTCCATATATCTTTTGTAAATTTGAACATTTTTATCTCTCCGATTTATGTTTAGTATCTAAAAAAAGTATTTATATATTTCCTTAATTGAATACATGAATCTAATTTAGCTTTTTACAAATATTTTAAAACGCCAAAAAATAATAAACGCCAAAATATAGTAACCAAACTTAGCAACTTGATTAATAACTGGTTGAGAAACAACACTTGCTAACCAACTATAACCATTAGTTCTTCTCCATACATATATAAATGCATCTACACCAACTAATTCACTACCATCAGATAAAATAACATGAAGTTTCTTTAGATATTTATCCTCCATGTGGCTGCAATCAACAAAATTAAGCTCAGATCTTTTTTGATAGTGTTTTATTTCATAGTTACAAATTGAACATTTCTCATTAAATAAAACTTTCTCACTCGAGCTCATAGGTTAATTAACGATACCAAAATAGACAAATACTGCCCATAAAGAGAAATAAATAAGAGCTCCAACTGCAAGGCCTACAACAATTGTAGAAATTTTTTGAAAAGCTTTTTTCATAATAATTTTATGATATCAAAAGTTATACTCTGAAACTATGAAGATAAATTGTTGTTAAGGAAATTAATTTTAATAAATAACTATAGGTTTAATAGTAAAAAATAATTTCGTAGAATATTAATATGGTTAAATTGTTAATCTCAATACCCCTTCTTTATGGAATCTTGTTATTTGTATCTATAAGGAAACATGAAAGCTGGAGTAATAATGTTTTCTCAAAGATTCTGATAAATCTAATGATACTAGTTTGTTGTACCGGCCTTTTCGGTGTTTGGTTTTATTTTTGAAAAGATTAATAGTTTTATTCTTTTTTGGCTTTTCAATTCAAGCTGAAAACTTAAATTATGAGTGTAAGCATCTTTTAGATGATGAAAATATTAAGAGATTAGTAGTTAAGCAGGAACAAAAACAATTTGTATTTAAAGAAAAAATATATTTGTTTAATAGCATTGAAGAGAATGAAATATTTGCTGAGCGAAGGACAATTCTTTTAAATTCTTTTATTAAATTTAATAAAAAGACAAATATGCTGACTGAAGTAAACTCATGGTTATATAAGATCACCAAAGATGACTACATCTGTAAAAATATTGATTCAAGTATTGGGTATAAATAATAAGATGTAACACCTGAAATTATCAGTAAGCTGTACCAAAAAACTCTTGGCTTTATATCAGGTAGAAGTCTTCCATAGTGATATTGTATTCCGAACAACCATACTAAAAACCAAAAAAATATAACCTCTCCGTATCCAATCATTTTGGCACTCTAATAACCACTTGCATGCCCATCTTTTCTGCTTTCTGAAGCACCAAAGTAAACTTCATTTTTTTTCATTATTGCTTGATAACCACCATAACCACCCTTCTCATCTTTTAGATTATGGCCTAATTTCGATAACTCAGTTCGAACATGTTCTGGAATGCCAGACTCAAGACTTAAAAATCCTCCATTAAGCATTACTTCACCAGTAGGCTGGGATGAATCAAAATGCCTAATTCTAGCTGCATCTCCAGCTTCTTGAAGATTCATCTTAAAATCTACAATATTTACAACAATCTGCGCATGTCCTTGTGGTTGCATTCCTCCACCCATCAAGCCAAAACTAATAAAGGGTTTATTATCTTTTGTTATAAACGCTGGAATAATTGTATGAAATGGTCTTTTTCCACCTTGTAAGCTATTTCGGTGATTTGGATCTAAACTAAACATTTCACCTCTATCTTGAAGCATAAAACCAAGATTTGGAGGTACCATGCCCGAGCCCATTCCTCGATAATTACTTTGTATTAGTGAAACCATATTTCCATCTTTATCAGCAACTGTCAGGTAAATAGTATCTCCATCTTCAAAAATACCGCTGTCATAGAAAGATGCAGCTTTTTTTAGATTAATTAGTTTATTTCTCTCTAAAGCATATTCTTTAGATATTAGCTCTTCTACAGGCACATCAGCAAAGCTCATATCAGCATAATATTTTGCTCTATCTTCATATGCTAATTTTTTAGCTTCAGTAAAAAGGTGAATGTATTCCGCTGAGTTATGTCCCATACTAGCAATATCGTATTGCTCAAGTATGTTTAGTATTTGAAGTGCGGCTATGCCTTGACCGTTTGGTGGTAATTCCCAAACATCAAATCCTCTATAGCTGGATGACACTGGGTTAATCCATTCTGGTTCATAATTTTTAAGATCATCTACAGTAATAAAACCGCCCTGCTCAATTATAAATTTAGAAATTGTTTGTGCTATATCGCCTTTATAAAAACTCTCTCCATAAGATTTAGCAATTTGCTTATATGTACCAGCTAAATCTTTATTTATAAAAACATCGCCTTTTTTAAGAGCTTCACCATTTGGCATCCATACATCTTTAAAGTTTGGATAATCTTTGTATCTTTCAGACGACAATTGAAGATAATATCCAACAACCTCGGTTATTGGAAAACCATTATCTGCATAATAAATTGCATTATTAAATAACTCTTCAAAAGATTTATTGCCAAAACGTTTATGAAGAGCTGTCCATCCAGCTACAGCACCAGGCACTGTAACAGGCAAAGGACCAAATGGAGGAATTTTATCTATACCCATAGCCTTTAGCTTTTTAATTGTCATATCTTGAGGTGCTGGACCAGATGAATTCAAACCATATAGCTTTTTGTCTTTTTCAATCCACACTATGGCGAATAAGTCACCTCCAATGCCGCATCCTGTTGGCTCTACAAGACCTAAGACAGCATTCGCAGCAATAGCAGCATCAATAGCATTCCCTCCGTCTTTTAAAACATCTAAAGCAGTTTGTGTAGCAAGCGGATGACTGGTTGCTGCCATACCATTAGTAGCAATTACTTCTGATCTAGTTGCAAAATCTTTACCAGTTAATCGATCATAGACATATATATCAGCTGAGAATACAAATAAGAGTGTTAAAAAAAACTGTTTCATAGTATTTTAAATAATAACTTAAAAAAACTATTTAAATCATGAATGTTGATAAAAAAATTTATTGTTTATTTTTTCTTTTATTTATATATTCATGCGCTTCTGGTTCAGGATCCTCAGAAATAGAAGATACTCTAGCATTATCTATAAGCTATTCAGATGTTAATAACGTTAAGAGTTATGAATTGATTAACTTTAATGTTAGCTCAAATTTAAACTGTGAATTTAGTATTTCATCAGACGATATTTATTGGGTAAAAACCACAAACAATAAAGATTTCTCATTTAGAGCGCCTGTAACAATGCAGGTAAGTGAAATTAAAAGCCTGACTATAGCCACTATTTCTTCATCTGAATGCCCTTATAAATCAGAAACTATAAGCTTTGAGGTGAATAGAAATCCAGATCTTTTAAAGTTTTTACCCTCTCCTCAACCAATTAATGAAAATGAGACAAAATCAGACTATTTTGTATCTCATGGATTGGGATTTGGTGGAATAGAAATAACTGATACATATTCAGCAACAATTTGCTACCCAACACCAGATGATTGCACTACTTATGAAAATGAATTATTTGGTCAAGATGCTCATAACATGGCTATCGGTGACTTCAATGGCGATGGTTTAGAGGATATTGTTATAGCATGGGCAATTTTCCCTCACACTGTTGAGTTAAGTCAAAAAGTTAATGCGCCTGTAGAAATTTATCTAAATGATGGTCAAGGAAATCTATATGAAGACAATGCAATTTATCAATTAGGTCAACCTCCAACTCATCCGGCTCCATATAGATTAGCTATTGAGGATTTTAATGGTGATGGAATTGATGATATTTTTGCTGGATCAATGGGTCTTCAGTATAGAGATCCAGACTATTCAAATAATTTTATTGAGCCATACCCAGATCTTTTATTGTTAAGTGATGCTAATGGAAAATTTTATGATGCCTCTTCAAATATAGATGATCAAAACGATGGTAACGGTAAATTATGTGGCTTTAGTCACGATGCTAGCGCTGGTGATTTTGATAATGATGGAGATATTGATATCTATGCATGCAATATTCTCCTAGTAAATGATGGATTAGGTTTTTTCACATTTGAAGCTAATTTAGATAGAAATTTACAATTTCAATATGGTAATCCAATGTCCAGTTTAATGGTTGATATTAATAATGATGATTATGATGATTTAATCTTTTGGAATTTTGATAACAGATGGAACTTTGAAAATAACCCTCATGAAGGACATATAGTTCTTAGTAATGGGACATCAAATATTAACGAATGGGATTTAAAAATATTACCTATTGGTCCCTTTGGATTAAATCACAATAAATATAATCATGCCGATTGGGGTGATCTTAACAACGATGGATATATGGATGTTGTTGTAGCAGTAACTAGAGATATTCCTTATTATGAAGGTGCTTATATACAAATTCTTCTGAATGATACTAATGGGAATCTTCTAGATGTGACAGAAAATAATTTCCCGAATCAGATTCGTGAAGCATCACATCATGGAGAAGGTAATATTTATCTAAGAGATTTTGATTCAGATGGTGATTTAGACATTTTTCATTCTACTAGAGATTTCACTGAAATAAATGGTGCTCACATTGCAATCAACAATGGCAATGGAGTCTTCACCTCCCTTGATGACTCTAATTTACCAAAACGACCGATAAAAGATTCATATTCAAGCAATAAATCGATTGCTAAAGGCTTACCTATAAATTTAGATAATGAGGGATGCCTTGATCTAATCAGTGCAGCTGATGTTTGGGGCGACTCTGAAAAAACAGCTAATTATTTATATACTCTCATTAATACCAACTGCAATTTCTCAAATTAGAGAAAAATTACTAAAACAGCTAAAATTATTTACATGAAAAAAGCATTAATCTTAATAGGCTGTGTAGTCTCAATATTTCTGATTGGGTTGGTATCATTAAATTCTCATTCGGTACAAGACAGAATTCTAAATACTGGTTTGAAAAATATACTATCTGGCGTGGAACCTTTTTTAGATAAAGAAGATTCTTTAAAGGTTGTTGTGTGTGGGTCAAGATCACCTCTTCCATCTCCAGGCAGAGCTGAAGCATGTATCCTTGTGGAAGCTGGTGATGATATATATATCTTTGATCTTGGTAATGGAAGCATGGATAACCTCACTCAATACCAAGTTCCATGGCCTAATGTAAAAGCAGTTTTGATAACACATATGCATTCTGATCATATCGCAGACTTACCAGATGCTCATCTTCAATCTTGGATTCAAGGACGAAATTCACCATTAATGGTTTATGGACCAGAAGGGATAAATCTTGTAACACAAGGATTTGAGCTAGCCTACTCAGCAGATTATCAGTATAGAAATGAACATCATGGAGATGACATGTTACCTATGAATATTGCAGGATTTAATGCAGTCAAAATTATAGATAATCAATTTATTTCAAATGATACTCCAGGATTAGAAATATTACCGTTTGTAGTTGATCACTATCCAGTAAATTCAGCTTTCGGTTTTAAAATATCCTATAAAGGGAGAACAGTGGTTATAAGTGGAGATACTATTCATGATGGAAGTGTCCAAAAATATTCAAAAGATGTTGATCTGTTAGTTCACTCCGCAATATCAATAGATCTAGTTGAAAGAATGAGAGAGATTGCTCCATTGCCACAATTGAATAAAATTTTATTCGATATTCAAGACTATCACACAACCATAGAGGAAGCGGGTGAAATTTCTAGAGATGCTAATGTAAAACACTTACTCATTTACCATTCCATTCCTACACCTCGAAATAAAATCATGGAGGATGTTTTTTTCAGGCCACTTGATGGCGTATTTAGTGATTACACTCTTTCAGATGATGGAACGAGAGTAATTATGCCAGTCGGAAGGGATGAAATTATTATTGATCAAATCAATTAATGAAATTATTTCCTTCTGATCTAAATAATCAATATAAAGGTTCTAAAATTGTTCAATATGGCTTGTATCCTATTTTTGCAATTTATATTTTTAGATCTCTTGTACATTTTCTTGCAGAAAATTCAGGTCTTGTTGGTATTGCAACTATTAGAGAATTTCCAATTACCGACGGTTTAGATCCTAATAATATAATTTACTTATTCGCTTCATTATGGGGTGCTACCCAGGTATCGCTAACTATAATCTTATTAATTTTATATATAAAGTATAAAAATCTTATTCCTCTGATTTATTTGATATGTTTACTAGATCAGTGTTTTAGATTAATTTCAGGTTATCTTCATCCTTTAGGTGAAGATTATTATATAAATACACCACCAGGTGTTATTTCAAATATACCAGTGTTGTTATACTTAATTATTATGTTTTGTTTATCATTAAGGGGGAATACTAAACATGATTGATTTATATACATCGCCTACCCCAAATGGACACAAAATATCATGTGCATTGGAGGCTATGGATCTTGATTACAATGCAATTATTGTTAATTTAATGAAAGGTGAACAACATAAACCAGACTTTCTTGAAATAAGTCCAAATGGAAAAATACCTGCAATTGTTGATAAAGAAAATGATTTTAAGCTTGCTGAATCTGGTGCCATCTTAATATATCTAGCTGATAAAACTGGACTCCTACTTTCAACGGATAAAGAAAAAAGGGCACGAACTATAGAATGGCTAATGTTCCAAATGGGTCACATTGGCCCAATGATGGGTCAAGCTAATGTTTTTTTTAGA
>CACNXK010000014.1 GCA_902624425.1 uncultured SAR86 cluster bacterium
CAAAAAACAGAATTCCGTATGGTGTTGATTTAATACAAAAATATAAAAGAGAAAGCTGGATTATTTTTACAGAAAATAAAAAACAAGCCAAACAATTTAATAAGATCATAAACACCAAAGGCTTTAAATCAGCTCTTTACAATACAGATCTAGATAGTTCTGAAAGGCTTGAAAACCTTACCAAATTTAAAAATGGAGACTTAAATGTGTTAGTGACATGCACAGCATTGGATGAGGGTTTTGATATGCCAGAAGCTGATGGCGCACTAATTCTGAGCGCTTCTTCTAGTAAAAGACAAAGGGTTCAGAGGATGGGAAGAGTGTTGAGAATTACTGAAAATAAACCAAATGCTTTAATCGTTACCGTTTACTCATCAAAAACAGAATTTGATAAGCTTATGGATGAAGCCAAAAGGTATCACAAAGAAGGGGTTCCTGTTTCTTGGAAGAGACAGGACAGATAACTTTAAATATAGTGACTAGTAGAGGTCATGACTTTAGCAGTCAGCTCCATAACTTTTTTTGTTGGACTTTGTAACTCTTCAGCACCAGACTCATTTGCTTGACCAGCATGCAAATCTTCATCTTCTTGCATAGTCTTTAAGATCTCAATCGTTTCTTTATCGTTTTCAGAGACTTTATCTAAATGCCTTTGTAAATGTTTAACAACTTGTTTTTCTGTTTCCTCAACAAAGCCAAGACTAGTTTTTTCACCCATTGACCCAAAAATAGCACCAATTGCAAAGGAACCAGCATACCAAATAGGATTTAATACCGAAGGTTTGCCATCCAACTCATCAAGTCTTTTTTTACACCAAATTAAATGATCTGTTTCTTCATCGCCAGCTTGAATAAGATGTTCCTTAATATCTGGGTCTTTGCACACCATTGCTTGTCCTCTATACAAGGCCTGGGCAGCAACTTCACCTGCAAGATTAACTCTCATAAGAGCTTCAGAAAGTTTTCTTTCAGGTTCTGACAGCTCCACATCATTTTCATTATTGTCTGCTGGATAACCTCTATCAGTTCCACTTTTTTTATAAGACAATGTTTTGAGTGCTATATCTAATTCATTGACAAATTTATTAATCATTTTGAAGTCCTTTCTTTCCTATATCGCTTCTATAGAACATTCCATCAAAGCTAACATTGGGGATAGAATTATAAGCATTTTTTAAAGCAATTTCTAAATTTTCTCCAAGAGCTGTCATGCAAAAGACTCGCCCACCAGATGTAAGAATTTCTTCATTTTCTTTCTTCGTTCCCGCATGAAAAAGCTTCACATTGGCATCAAAATTATTATCTATGGAAATTCTCATTCCATTTGTATGTTGTTTTGGATATCCCCCTGATGCTAAAACAACACCACAAGAATGCATTTTAGACCACTTTATTTCATGTGATCCAAGATTATTATCAATAGCATCTAAACATAATTTAGTTAAACTAGATTCCAATCTCAACATTATCGGCTGCGTTTCGGGATCACCAAACCTACAATTGAATTCAAGTACTTTTATTTCCCCATTATTTATCATCAATCCAGCATATAAAAAACCAAGATAGGGGAAACCTTCAGACTTTAATCCCTTCATTGTAGGAAGCATAACTTCATTCATAACTTTGTCATGAATTTCATCAGTGACTACTGGAGCAGGAGAGTAAGCACCCATACCACCAGTATTTAAACCAGTATCTCCCTCACCGACAGCTTTATGATCTTGGCTTGTAGCTAAAGGTATAATCTGATCATTTGATACAACGGCAATAAAGCTTGCCTCTTCGCCCTCTAGAAAATCTTCAATAACTACTCTATTTCCAGCATCTCCAAATGCTTTTGTCTCAAATATATATTCAAGAGCATCCTTTGCAGCATTATGATCTTCGCAAATAATTACACCTTTTCCAGCTGCAAGACCGTCAGCTTTAATAACTGATGGGTAAGATATAGTTTTAAGATGATCAACAGAATCTTGATAATTATCAAATGATCTATACTTTGCAGTTGGAATCCCATATTTAAGAAAGAAATCCTTTGCAAAAGTCTTGGATCCCTCCAATTGCGAAGCTCCCTTACTTGGACCAAATACTTTAATATCCTTTGATTGAAGATAATCTGACAGACCGTTTACAAGAGGATCCTCCGGACCAATTATTACTAAATCAATATTATTAGAAATACAAAAACTAGCTATTTCATCATTTTTGTTAAGATCTAAAAATACATTCTCAATCTTTTTCTCACTGCCCGTTCCTGCATTTCCTGGAGCAACAAATACTTTCTTAACAAAATCGTCAACAGAACATTTCCACGCAAGAGCATGTTCTCTTCCGCCAGAACCAATAATTAAAACTTTCATTTTTTAATGTCTAAAATGCCTAATACCCGTAAAAACCATTACCATCCCATATTCATCTGCAGCATCAATGACTTCATTATCTCTTACAGAACCACCAGGTTGAATTATAGATTTGATACCATTCTTTGCTGCCATATCGATACCATCTCTGAATGGAAAAAATGCATCTGATGCCATACACGAACCCTCAACCTCAAGACCCTCTTTCTTGGCTTTCAGACTGGCGATTTCTGCACTTATAACTCTATTCATTTGACCAGCGCCAATTCCAATAGTACTTCCATCCTTTGCAAAAACAATTGCATTAGACTTTACATACTTGGCAACCTTCCAAGCAAACAAAAAATCTTTTAATTGTTCTTTTGAGGGTTGAAGTTTAGATACAACTTTAAGATCATCAACTAAGACAACTTTGGTATCCTCATCTTGAACAAGAATTCCACCAGAGACTACTTTATATTGATCTCCCACCTCATCTCCATCTAAATCACATCGAAGGACTCTAATATTTTCTTTTTTCTTTAAAGTTTCAACAGCATTTATTGAATACTCAGGAGCAATTAAGACCTCCACAAATTGATTATTTAAGATTTCTTCAGCTAACTCTGAATCAAGCTTTCTGTTTAAGGCAATTATTCCTCCAAAAGCTGAAGTCGGATCAGTTTTAAACGCATTTCTATAAGATACTTTTAGATTTTCTGACTCACTTACGCCACAAGGATTTGCATGCTTCACGATGACACATGCAGGGTGCTTAAATTGCTTTATACATTCCCAAGCTGCATCAGAATCAGCAATATTATTATATGAAAGCTCTTTTCCTTGAAGAATATCAGCATTGGCAATATTTAATTTTATTGAAGACTCATTTAAGTATAACTTTGCATTTTGATGAGGATTCTCGCCATATCTTAATATTTTTGGACTCGAAAAATCTTGAATTAAATTTTCATCTATTTCTGAATTCATATATTGATATATAGCCGAATCATAGGCTGACATTTTTTTGAAAACTTTTACTGCCTGCTCTTTCCTAAAATCAAAACTTAATCCGGAATTTTTTTGCCATTCATCGATCATTTCAGCATAGTCACTTGGATCAGATAAAACTAAAACATCATTAAAATTTTTTGCGGCTGCTCTGATCATTGTTGGACCACCAATATCAATTTGCTCAGTAGCTTCTTCAAATGAACAATCGGATGCTACTGTTTTTTCAAAGGGATACAGATTTACAACCACAAGATCAATCTCTTTATAACCCATTGCCTTTAAAGCATCTGTGTCTTTCTCACGTCTAGCCAATATTCCCGCATGTATTTTCGGATGAAGTGTTTTTACTCTTCCATCCATCATTTCTTTATGGCCTGTATACTCTGATACTTCTATAACATTATCGGTAATCTCTTTAATAGCCTTATAAGTCCCACCAGTTGAAATGATATCCACATCTTTATCTATCAAAAACCGTACTAGATTATTTAAACCAGTCTTATCAGAAACACTTATTAAAGCAGATTTTGGAGCAATTACTCTCATTTGATAATCCCATACTTTTTGAGTTTTGTTCTGAAAGTACCTCGATTGATTCCAAGAATTTTTGCAGCTTTTGATTGATTATTTTTCGTATGTTGGAGTATGAAGCTAAACAAAGGAGTTTCAACTTCACGCATGACCAAATCATAAACATCTCTTGGTTCTTGAGAATCTAAGCTCTTAAAATATTGCTTTAATGCTTTTTTTACATCCTCGTTAAGGCTTTGATTTTTGGTTTCTAAAACTTTCTTGCTTTCTTTCAAATATAAAAAATTAATGAATTGATCTTGTAGTTTACAATTGATTAAAAAATGATCAATACCACGTTAGACATTAATGATGGTTTTTTCTACATCCTTCATTGAAACTACAGAAATATTTTTATTTTCAATTTCAATCTCAGTTATGGATGCATTATCGGGATAAAAATGAAGTAACCGATCTTTTTTAATTGCATATCCAACAAGAACATTTATAACCATAAAGTGGCAAAAAATTATTGAATTATTTTCAAGATTGAAAGTTGTCTCTATGATTTTTTTTCTCCAATTCTTAATATCGTCGGGAAGTGTATCTATCTTTCTTGTACTTATGTCCTTTAACCATTCAAATCTTATATCTGAATCAATATCTTCTGCCGGTATCTCAACAAAGTTCTCATTTATACTGAAATTAATGTCAATTCCTTCAGAGGCATATTTAAGAGTTTCTATTGCTCTTTTTTTTGGGCTTGAAATAAATTCATATTCTTTAGAAAAGATTTTCTTTGTGAAATCATTAATCGATTTGGCTTGATCGATACCTTTCGGACTTAAACCAGGATCTCTATCATCTCCATCCCATGTTGAAGCAGCTTCGCCGTGTCTGACAAGGATTACTTTTTTCTTATGCATTAATGTACTGGAACAATTTATAATTATTTAATGAGGCTACCAAGAGTATATTACAAAGAATTTAGCCAAACGGATAATATTTCTATTGATAATAAATCTAAGATTAATCACCTTATAAATGTTCTAAGGCTTTCTGAGGGATCTCAGTTGGAATTATTTGATGGCAAAGGTAAATCATCTATCTGTGTAATAACTTCATTGAAAAGAAAAGAAATAATCTTAGAGAGAATAAGCCAAATTAAATCTCAGCAGCCTGAAAAAGTTAAACTGAGTGTTTTGATGCCATATATAAAAAAAGAAAACCTTTATTTTGCAATCCAAAAGGTAACAGAAATCGGCATTAGTAAACTCATTTTATTTAAACCTGACAATATCGATCAAAGCATGAAAAAGAAAGATCTCACAAAAATCAATGAAAAAGCATTTTCAATTATTGCTAATTCATGTGAGCAAAATGGATCGAATATTATTCCTGATTTTTTAACATATGAGGATATTTCTTCAGCGCTATCAGAGAAAAGATTTTCTATTTTTTTTGATTTGGATGCAGTTCAAGACTTGAATTGTATTAAAGATTATAAAGACGATATTACTTTAATTACTGGACCTGAATCTGGGTTTAGTGAGAGGGAGAGAAAATTGCTTGATGCAAATACAAACCATAATATTTCACTTGGTAAAAATACCCTGAGAGCTGAGACTGCTCCCATAACGGCTTTATCAATAATAAAAAGTAATCTTGGTTTATTATAGGTTAATGACAAATTCGATTTTACTTTTAACAGATTCTTTTGAAACGCTAAAACAAGAAAAAGATACTTCAATTTTTATCATGAAAGAGGCCTTACACAGGGGTTTTGATGTTTTTCAATGCGAAATGAAGGACTTATCACTTAATCGCGAATTATCAGCATATTGCTCACAAATTACTAAAGGCAATAATCATTTAGAGGTTGAAAAAAAGAGTAGGATTAATTTGTCAGATTTTTCTGTTTGTTTTATGAGAAAAGATCCACCCGTGGATCAAGATTATATGAATTGCTTACACCTATTAAATATAGCGGCACAAAGCGGGTCTCGAATAGTAAACAACCCAAATGCCATAAAAATTTTTAATGAAAAGATTTTTGCTATGGAATTTATTGATCTAATGCCGCCAACAATAATTTCAGCTGCTTCAGAGAGGATTATCGAATTCCTTGAGATTCATAAAGAGATTGTTATAAAGCCACTTAATGGAATGGGAGGAGACAATATTTATAGGGTATCTTTAGAAGATCAGCCAAGCTTAGAAAAAGTTAAAATTCTGACTCAAAATTCAAAAATACAGATTATTGGACAGAAATTCCTCCCTAAAATCGTCGAGGGAGACTTTAGGATCCTTGTTATTGATGGAAAGCCATTCGAGTATTGCCTCGCCAGAATACCAAAAGATGGCTCATTCTTAGGTAACCTTGCTAAAGGTGGAACAGGAATTGCTAAGAAAATTACTCCTAATCAGAAAGAAATTGCAGAAATAGTTGGGGCTAGATTGAAAAGTGAAAATATCTTATTTGCAGGCATTGACATAATTGATGACAAACTTACAGAGATAAATATAACTAGTCCTACCTGCGCAGTTGAAATTTATAACCAAACTGGTGAAAATCCTGTAGCAAGAATTTTTGAATCTTTATGAGTCACCCGATCCTCTACAACAAAAATATAAAAAATAGGGTAAACCTAAAGAAATCATTTCTTCTATCGACAGTAATTCATATTTTTTTAATATTCGGCGTCTCTTTTATTTTTATATATAAACAACCACTTTTCGAATCTGCTCCAGTTGTGAATATAAAGTTAGCAAATTCAGATATAGATCAAGATCCAAACTTTATTCCTCAATCAAAGATATTGTCAAATGGAGATGGTGCTGAATCGTCAGAAGTTTTTTTAAACCAAACTAATCAAAAAACACTTAAAGTGAAAATGTTGAATGCTAATTCGGAGCAAAGCACGATTGAAGCAAAATATCTTAATGCTTGGCAAAGAAAGATTGAAAGAGTGGGGCACAGCTTCTTAAAAAAAGAATATCCACAATTAAACTTAACTCAATTGAGACTTGTAGTTAGTATTGATTCATTTGGAAATCTAATTGAAACTGAAATAATTGATTCCTCTGGAAATTCAAATATTGACGCAATAGCCCAAGAAATTGTTAGACTTGCGTCGCCTTTTGAACCTTTCTCATCTGAGATGATGAGTGAGTATGAAATCTTGCAGGTTGATAGGATTTGGAAATTCGGATCCTAAGCCATGGTCATTATTGCAATTGATTTTGGTGAAAAGAAGATCGGTCTTGCAGTAGGTAATACTGAGACAATGACTTCATCCCCAATTTCCATATTTAAAAAGACAAAGACAGGTTTTAATTGGGCTGAATTAACTAATCAAATCTTGGAATGGGAGCCAAGCAAAATTATTATCGGTAAGCCTCTGAATATGGATGGTACTAGAAGCGACATTATGGAAAAAGTTGAGAGTTTTGGAAAAAAATTGGAATCTTTAATTGATATTGATATTGAATTCTATGATGAAAGATTAACGTCTTTTGAAGCCCGCCAATTAGATGAAGATTCAGAGATGATCGATGATGTTGCAGCAAAAATAATATTAGATAGTTGGTTAAATAATGAGTATTCCTAAAACTTTTATCGACCAAGTCCTTGATCAAACGGATATTGTAGATGTTGTTGGAAGAAGAGTTCAGCTAAATAAAAAAGGTTCAAATTATTGGGGCATATGCCCATTTCATGACGACCACAAACCATCTATGGCAGTCAATCAAGATAAACAGTTTTATTATTGTTTTGTATGCCAGGCATCAGGAAATTCAATTAATTTTTTAAGAGATTTCGAACACCTTGATTTTACAGATGCAGTAGAAACTCTGGCATCCTCCTTAGGCTTGGAAATTCCATATGAAAAAATAGAAATTCAAGACCAAAATGATTATTCAATATTAGATGATGCAGTAAACGTATTTGAAAAACAGCTCAAAGAGAGTAAATCTGCGATCAATTATCTTAAGTCTAGAAATATTTCAGGCATAACGGCTAAAAAATTCCAGCTTGGATTTTCTGATGATTCATGGGATAGCCTTTATTCCTCCTTTGAGAAAAGATTTGACAGAAAGGTAATGTCTGCATCTGGACTTTTCCTTGAAAAAAACAAAAAGAATTATGACAGATTTAGGAACCGGATTATTTTTCCAATCAGAAATATAAAGGGGCAAAATATTGCATTTGGGGGTAGGGTGATTAATCCTGATGACGAACCAAAATACTTAAACTCACCAGAAACAAAATTATTTAATAAATCAAACGAGCTTTATGGTCTTTACGAAGCCCGAAAAGAAACCAAAAAAATTGACTCAATAATAGTAGTTGAAGGCTATATGGATGTTATTGCTCTCCACGAAAAAGGAATCAAGAATGCTGTCGCAACTCTTGGTACCGCAGTAACTTCAAATCATCTTTCAAAATTGCTGAGATATTCAAGTAATATTTTCTTTGCTTTTGATGGAGACCTTGCTGGAGAAAAGGCTGCCTGGAAAGCATTGCAGAATATCCTTCCAATAATTCGTGAGGATACTAGAATTAAATTTGTTTTCTTTGAGTCTGGAGATGATCCAGATAGCTATGTTAATAAGCATGGGGAAGAAGGTTTTATTGAGCTCATAAACAATGGACAGACACTTTCAGAGTTCTTCTTTTCAAAAGTTAAAAAAGTAGATGACATTAACTCTTTAGAGGGAAGATCTAAAATTGCAAGCTATGCATCAAATTTAATTAAAACTATCAATAATTTGCCACTGAGAGAAGCTTTTATTTCTGAAACAAGCAAGATATGTGAAATACCAATAGAAAAACTTATTTCAAAACCAAGTCATCAAAGGCCCCCATCGCCATCAGAAGAAACTAAGGCTGATCAAAGCAGAAATACAAAAAAGATTTCCTCAATATATTTAATTATCCATTCCGTGCTTACTGATAGATCTCTTGTGAAAGATCCTATTTTTGAACAAATCAAAGAAAGTTCATCAATTAGCTTTCTTAGAGAGTTAACAGAAATTATAGATGATGATTCAGATGCACTAGTGTCTAAGCTGATTGAACGTATAAAATCAAAAACACTTAAAGAACTTTTCAGTCAGGCAATGGTTTCTGAAATAAAAATTGAGGAAGAGGATGCTAGGAAAATGTTTTATGACTGCATGAACTCTTTACTCAAAGAAGAGGAAGATAGAGAGGAATCATTAAAAACCAAGTATAATACCGGGTCAATTTCTGAAACCGAAAGAAGAGAGCTTCAACAACTCATTCTGAAAAAACCAGATATTGACGATGAAGACAAAATGCTTTTAAAAAATCTCTCTCTAAAAAAAGATTGAAAATAAGTAATTTGTCACTAGATATAAAGGAAGTTTTTCAGAATTAGTAGAGGATAAGTGGATAAATTTTCAAAACAAGAAGGCTCAAAGATAGCCGAACTCATAGAAAAAGGAAGAGAGCAAGGATTCCTTACCTATGATGATGTAAATGATCATCTACCTGATGATATTTCAGATCCTGATCAAGTAGAAGAGATCATAGGAATGATTAATGATCTCGGGCTTCAGGTTCATGAAAAAGCACCTGATTTAGATACTCTTATGCTTAGAGAGTCGGAAAATACTGATGACATAGCTCTTGAGCAGGCTGCAGAAGCATTAGCAGCTGTAGAAAATGAGACTGGAAGAACAACAGATCCAGTAAGAATGTACATGAGAGAAATGGGTACTGTTGATTTACTTACCCGAGAGGGAGAAATAGAAATTGCTAAAAGAATTGAAGAAGGGATGAGAGATCTTCTTCTTGCAAGTGCTCAATATCCAAGAACTGTTGAATATGTCTTGTCTTACTTTCAGCTAGTCAAGGACGAAGAAAAAAAACTAAATGATCTTTTAACTGGATTCTTGGAAGAAATGGAAGAGGTGCCTTCAGCTGGACCTGGAAGTGAAAAAGCAAAACAACTTGCAGACAAGAAAGATGATGATGAAAACGATGGCGAGCTAGATTTTAAAGAAGTTCAAAGAAGAATGACTTCTTTGAAAAGGCAATACAACAAAACGATGAAAGTCCTAGATAAAAATGGGAGAAGCCATAAGAAGACTCAAGAAGAATTTGAAAAACTTGGTAATATTTTTAAATTTCTAAAATTTAGCCCAAGAATGTTTGAAGAGATTTGCATTATTGCGAGACATGATCTTGAAACAATAAGGTTTCACGAGAAGAGCATTCAGACTTTATGTGTAAAGAATGCAAGAGTTCCAAGAAAAGACTTTATTGAAGCATTTAAGGATAATTTTACAAAAATGACAATAATGCCGTCATTTATTAAAAACAAGAAATATAAAAAAGACTTGCTCGAAAAAGTTAAACAAGATGTGATGATTTCTCAGAAAGAGATCAAAGCTCTCGAAGAAAAAGTTGGGCTCTCATCAAAAGAAGTTAAAGAGATCAATAGAAGCATGTCTATGGGTGAAACAAAGATGAGACGTGCAAAAAAAGATATGGTTGAGGCTAACTTAAGGCTTGTAATATCTATTGCTAAAAAATATACCAATAGAGGCTTGCAGTTCCTAGATCTTATACAAGAGGGAAATATAGGTCTCATGAAGGCAGTTGATAAGTTTGAGTACAGAAGAGGTTATAAATTTAGTACTTATGCTACATGGTGGATCCGACAGGCAATTACCAGGTCAATTGCTGACCAAGCAAGAACAATAAGAATACCTGTTCATATGATAGAAACTATTAATAAGCTCAATAGAGTTTCTAGGCAAATGATGCAAGATATGGGAAGAGAGCCTACTCCTGAGGAGCTAAGTCAAGAGCTTGATATGCCTGAAGATAAAGTCAGAAAAGTACTTAAGATTGCCAAAGAGCCAATATCTATGGAAACACCAATTGGTGATGATGAGGATTCAAATCTGGGAGATTTTATCGAGGATACGGTCATAGAATCACCTCTTGAGAATGCTACAGATGAAAGTCTTCATTTTGCAACTGATGATGTTTTATCCTCGTTGACTGCAAGGGAAGCAAAAGTTCTTAGAATGAGATTTGGAATCGGCATGAATACAGATCATACTCTTGAAGAAGTTGGTAAACAGTTTGATGTTACCAGAGAGAGAATCAGACAGATTGAAGCCAAGGCATTAAGGAAATTAAGGCATCCTGCTAGGTCAAGTCATCTTAGAAGCTTTTTAGACGACTAAAAAGTTTTTGAACTACCCTAATATATTTTAGTCTAAACTGTATCTAATACTTTATGGAGAGATATATGTTGAAAAAAATATCGTTATTAGTTTTTTTATCAATTCCTTTAATGATTCTTGCAGATCATCATGTCACGAAGGAGGGCAAGAGCCCGAAAGAAATGAAAAAAATGGAAATGATGAAAAAGAAAGAAGCTCATATGAAGAAAGAGATGGAAAGGTGGGGAAGATGGAAAGCTGAAGATTGCAAAAGAGTAAGCGATGCATCGGGTGTTTTCTTATATTTCTCTGGTGAATCCATGAAAGAAGGTGAAAAACATGAAGAGATGGGTCATCAAGAAAAAGCAGATAAGCATTATATTGATGCAATGGCTTTAGCAGAGTTAGCTGCAAATTATGCGAAAAACTATGAGGCTTATTGCAAGAAATAATTAATTAAGGCATTAAATTAATTTTACCTTTATAATTATCAGCCTAATTCTATAGGGCCTGTAGCTCAGTTGGTTAGAGCAGTGGACTCATAATCCATTGGTCGGAGGTTCGAGTCCTCCCGGGCCCACCATTTATATCTTCGAAATTTATTTTTGATTAAAAATAGATTTTAAGCTCTCGACAATATAAGTTGGCTCCTGTTCATTTTGTTCACAATCAATAATAAACTCATATCCGGCATCTGATGCAAGCTCAATGTTCCCAAAATCCAAAATATTAATATCTATTGATGCGGACTCTCCAAATGGCTCATGAATTATTCCATCAAATTTATCGACAAATTCCAACTCTTTTGTGCTTGCATCGCCATTTTCAATTGTGACAGTCTGTAATATGGTGAAACCACTATCCGCAAGTATATTTTGAAGTCCTAAGATTGCTTCAAAAGGATCATCATGCTCTTCAGCAGCATTCATTTGTTCAGCACTTAAGTAAATACTTACAGAATGCTCATCTCTTTCAAGTTTACATCTAAACAGAGTAAAGACTCCATCAAAATGATCTCCTGCAAGCTCAAGATTAACCTTCATCTTCGGCCCATGGCGGGACTCTTAGAAATTCATTAAATTCTTCATCTGCAAGTTGTTCCTCAATCTCAGACAAAGAAACGCCTCTCAGTTCAAAATCAAAAATGATATAAAGCTTACCTTCTATGTTTTCACCACGAAATGATAAGGTCTCTATGATGTCTCCATCATCAGTATCCATCCAATCTTCGATGTTTTCAGTAGTAAAAAATTTATCGATTACGAAACGCAAAGATTGATATAGGGATTCATTTTTCATAATCCATGCATCTTTTACTTC
>CACNXK010000015.1 GCA_902624425.1 uncultured SAR86 cluster bacterium
CAGGCATATCAAAAGATTTAGCCTTTTCAACAAGTTTTTCTATTGAAAGAAGCCCCTTGAAAATACTGTATTCAGAAGAAACCCTCAAATGAGCAAAAGAGCTTTTCATTAATTTACACCTTTAAAGGTTTGTCTGTGGATTTTTGTAGACCCATATTTAGCTATCATTTCTTTATGGAATTTCGTTGGATATCCTTTATGTTTTTCAAATCCATACCTTGGGAATTCTTTACTATATTCCATCATTAATTTATCTCTATACACTTTAGCAACTATAGAAGCTGCACTGATTGATGGTACCAAATTATCACCTCCCACAATAGACTCTATCTTTATTGAAGTTGAAAAAACATGAGTGCCATCAACTAAAATCTTTTTTGGTTCAACATTCAAATTTTCAAACGATCTCTGCATCGCAAGTAAAGAAGCTTGCAAGATATTCATTTCATCAATTTCATGATTATTTGCCAGACCAATCGCAAATATTGAATTTTCCATTATCTCTTCACTAAAATATTTTCTTTTCTTTGGAGAAAGTTTTTTTGAGTCGGTAAGGCCCTCAATTGGACTTTTAAGAATTACTGCAGCTGCAATTACGGGACCTGCTAAACAGCCTCTTCCAACCTCATCAATACCAACAATCATTTATTTAAATCTTTACAATCTCGTCTGCGATTGAATCAAAGCCTATTCCCCTGAGATTTTTTTTAATTAAATCAGTCTTTTGGTCCAGCAAAAGTTTATTAATTTTTAGTTTCTGTGTTTCAAGAATTATTCGTTGTGGTGTGCATGTTTTTTGAACCAGTTCAGGAAAAACTTTTTCAGAAAGAAGTAAATTTGGCAACCCTATAATTTCAGTTTGTATCATTCTTGAAATTACGAAGTAATTAAAAAATGATGTTTCATAACATATGATTGGATGAGAGCCTAAGACTGAAGACTGAAGTGATGCGGTTCCTGAAGTAACTATTGAGAACTCTGATAAGGACAAAAAATCATTAGCAGCATTTACCTCAACTTTATAATTAATTTTTTCTTTTTCAAGATAGGATTCTATAAGTCGTGCATCATTTTCATTTACAGCAGGTATTAAAAAAACTACATTTTTATTTGTTCTTTCATAAAGCTGCATGAATTCTATATATGTTGGCATCATATTTTTTATTTCTGACTTTCTGCTTCCTGGCAAAATACTTACAAACTTGTTTTCCTCATCAAAATCATATTTTTTTATGATATTTGAAATGTCGCTTTTTTCCAGATCTGCGTAATGATGACCCAATAAAAGATTATGAAGACCCTTCTTTTTGTAAAAGTCGTGTTCAAATTTAAAAAGTGAAATGCTTAAATCTGTATATTTCTTGATATTCTTTAATCGACCCTTTCTCCATGCCCAAATCGATGGTGTAACAAGTTGGACTGTCTTAATATTAGATTTTTTCTTTAGCTTTTTTTGAATCTGCATATTGAAGTCAGGTGAATCAATACCAATAAAGACATCAATTTTTTTTTCAATAAAAAGATTGCAAACATCATTTTTGTGAGCAGCTATCTTTGCATAATTCACTATAGGATCTACAAAACCCATAATATTTAAATTATTGAAATCAAAAAGTGATTTTAGGCCTTGGCTTTCCATTTTTGGTCCACCAACACCAAAGATCTCAATATTTTTAGTTTTTTTTAATGCCTTTAGGAGATTCTCGCCTAATATATCTCCAGAATGCTCACCGGCAATAATTCCTATCTTGAGAGTATCTTTCACCTATCTAAGAATACCTCTCTTAGAGGACTTAATTGAATTTATAAAGGTTTTTACCTCTTTAATCGCGTGAAAATTAGAGGATTCAAGTTTCTCTAATGCATCTTTTAAATTAAAGCCTTTTCTATAAATTATTTTATATGCCTTTTTAAGATAAGTAATTGTATCCTGATCTATTCCACCTCTTTCCATACCAACTGCATTTAAGCCAACGACTCTTGCTGGATTTGAAGCAACTTTAATATACGCAGGCACATCCATTGTTATGGAAGCATTCATTCCTGCAAAGGAGTAGTCTCCCATCTGACAAAACTGATGAATCGTCGTTAATGCACCAATGGTTACTTTATTACCAATAATTACATGTCCTGCTATGCCAGAATTGTTAGCAAAAACATTATCGTCTCCAACTATGCAGTCATGGGCCACATGGGCATAAGCCATAAATAAGTTCTTTCCACCAATTACAGTTGTACCTTTGTCTTGAATAGTCCCTCTGTGAACTGTAACACCCTCTCTAAAAATATTTTCGTCTCCTATTTCAAGAGTTGTTTTTTCTCCTTTGAATTTCTTATCGGGAGTGTCTTCGCCAATAGTACAAAACTGGAAAAAAGTATTATTTTTTCCAATGGTTGTTGGTCCTTTTAACACAACATGGGAAAGAAGTTTTGTGCCTGATTTAATTCTTACATTTTTTTCAACAATACAAAAAGGTCCAATATAAACATCTTCATCAATTTCAGCAGAAGGATGAATTATTGAAGATTCGTGTATAGACATTTATTTTTTTCTCTCTGCACATAATATATTAGCAGAACACACTAATGTTCCGTTAACTTCACAAAAGCATTCAAACTTCCAAATTCCACGCGTACTTCCAATGACTTTGCTGTAAATATCTACTTTGTCGCCTGGTAATACTCTTTGACGAAATCTTGCTTTATCAACACCTGCGATTACATAAATTGAACCCTCTTCAGGAGTTTTATTCATTGTCTTAAAGCCTAATATCCCTGATGCTTGGCCCATAGCCTCGATCAAAATTACTCCAGGTACAATGGGATTTCCTGGGAAATGTCCTTCAAGGAAGACATTATCTTCTTTTACATACATTGCTGCATGAATTTTATTTCCTTCCTCTAATGAAATGACCTCATCAATGAACAGAAATGGATCTCTATGGGGAAGATACCTAAGTATATCTTCTTTAGATAGAATCATTTATTTACCTCTTTTTTTAATGAAAACGGCTGATTTAGACCAATTCATATGATTTTGTGCAGGCATAATACCAATGTAATTCCCAGAGGCTTTAATGCTCTTTGTAATAAGTGTATGTGCTCCAACTGTGACGTCATTACAAACTTCAAGATGTCCGAGAACGCCAGAAAGCCCACCCATCTTAAAATTCTTTCCGATCTTAGTAGAGCCAGCTATTGCACAGCATGCAGCTATAGCAGAGTTTGCTCCCAAAGAAACGTTATGTGCTATGTGAATTTGATTGTCTAATTTTACGCCATCAGCAATTAAGGTATCAGATATTGCGCCCCTATCAACTGTGCAGCCTGCTCCAATTTCTACTTTATCGCCTATCTTCAAACCTCCAAGTTGTTCAATCTTCTGGTAATCATTTTTTTCTTGGGCAAATCCAAAGCCATCAGAGCCTAGGACTGAATTAGGATGAACTATACAATCCTGTCCAATTGAAACATCTTTAAGTATTGTTGTATTCGGGTAAATAACTGTTTTATCTCCAATAACACAGTTTTCACCAATAAAAACATTCGGACCGAGTAAAACATCTTTTCCTAAGGTAGCAGAATCATGCACAAAACTTCTATCAGAAAAGGTTCCTTCCGAAAAATCTATTTGGCTACTAAAAAGTTTTGATAGTTTTGCGTATGCAATATAGGGATCAGAACAAATTAGAAATGCTGTTTTACTATTTGTTTTAGTGCCCTCTTTAATGATTACAGCAGATGCGCGAGTGCTATCAAGAAGTTTATTATATTTTGAGTTTGATAAGAATGTTATTGACCCCTGTTCGGCGTTCTCAATAGTTGCGATATTATCAATTTCTATATCAGCATCTCCGACTATCGAGGCATCGATATATTCGGAGATGAATTTTAGAGAAAAAAGCTTTTTTTCAGAGCCAGACACTAGTTAGATTCTGATTCTGCAGCGGCAGCTCCATCTAGTGCATCTGTAACCTGTGCAGTTATGCTTACTGACCCATCAAAATATAATGCTTGATCAGCACCAAGTAATAACTGAATCTTTTTTGCAACAATTAGATCATTAATGATTTGCATCATTGCAGGATTTAATTGAGCAGCAACAGTTTGAATAGTTTCATTTTGTTTTGCTTGAATCTTTCCAAGAACAAATTCAAGGTCTGTAGCTTTTTCTTGGATATCTTTTTGCAATCCAGCAATTTCTTCATTTGAAAGAGTTTCAGCATCTTTTTGCAGAGTTTCAATTAAGGTTTGTCTATCTGCTTGAAGCTCTTGCGCTTGCTCTACCATCGAAGCATATTCACTTTCTTCCTCAAGTGCTTTAAATGCATCCTGAGCGACCTGTGTTTGCAAAATTGCAGCCTGAGTGTCTATTACTGCAACATTTTGCGTTAAAGCAGAAACGGAAAACAATCCTAAAAAACCTACGCAGGCAGTAATTGTTACTAGTTTATTCATAATAAGCCCCTTTTTAAGTTCGTATATTCTATATTAAATTGCATAAAAAACACTAATAAATTTAAAACACCGTTCCAATAGTAAATTGAAACTCTTCAGTTCTCTCAAACTCATCAGCATTCATCGGTTTAGAAATAGCAAAACTCATTGGTCCAAACCCTGTAATCCAAGTTAATCCAACACCAACTGAGTATCTCAGCTCTTCAAAGCTGGGTTTGTAACAACTGACTTGATAATCACGACATTCTCTTGCAAAAACATTACCAAAATCGAAGAAGAACGCTGTTCTCATTGATCTTTGATCCTCAACCATCGGAAGTTTAAAGATTAATTGAAAGCTTCCTTCAATCTTTACATCTCCGCCGATAGGATCATCTCTTTGATAAATAATACCCTGATTATAAGCTGGGCTATCTGGTATTCCATCAAAATTTGAGTCTACTAATGGAGGACATAGATCATTAACAGTATCAAATCCAAAGCATGGTGATGGAGTTGCCCGCGGTCCAAGAGTATTTGATTCAAATCCTCGAAGCGATCTAGGCCCACCTGCATAAAAATGTTGAAAGAATGGAACTATTTTAGTATCACTGTAAGGAGCTAAATATCCGATCTCTCCTTGAAATCCAAAAACTAAATCTAAAAAATTGAGCGGTTGATAGAATTTTTGTCTAATATTTAATTTGTAATAATTAATATCGCTTAAGGGTAACGTGGCTAGAAAAAGAGCTTCTGTTGATGCTCCATCTGTTGGAAACATTCCTCTATTTAAAGTTATTCTTGACCATACTGCTTGAGCAGAAACAGTTGAGAAAGAGTTACCTTCCTCTAAAAGGAAGTCAAGAATATCTCTAACAGGTAAGGTTCCTGCATCAATATCAGTTTTGTCATAAGTGAGATTTAAACCAATTCTTTGTGTGTCTGAAATAGGATAACCAAATTGAATACCTAAACCTTGCGAGTCACTTGTATAGTTCGCAATATTAAATTCACCATAATCTGTTGCTCTGTAATAGAGACTATAACCCCTGCTAGCTCCGTCGATTGTGTAATACGGATCATAAAACGATAAGTTATAAACTTCTTGATAGATACTTTTATTGATAGCTATACCAACTGAATTTCCAGTTCCTAAAAAGTTTCTTTCCTGAAGATTGAAACCAACCATGAGCCCAAAGTCGCTATAACCTAGATTTCCTCCAACATTTCCTGTTGTCTCTTCCTCAACTCTAAATTTAATATCTATTTGATCATCGGTGCCAGGGACTGGAACGGTTTCAACATTAACTTCTTTAAAAAAGCCAAGTCTTTCTAGTCTCACTCTTGATTGCTCTATTTTGTCATCAGAAGCCCAAGCACCCTCAAATTGGCGCATTTCTCGCCTAAGTACATCATCCTGTGTAATCTCATTACCCTCAAATAAGATTTTTCTTGTGTATGTCCTTTTACCAGGATCAACTACAAAACTGAGATCTACCTCTAGCATATTCTCATCAATATCTGGCTGTCCCTTAACAGATGCAAATGCATAACCTTCATTACCTAATAAACTAGTAAAAATTTCTTCTATTTGAGTAATTTGAGCTTGAGAATAGGTAACATCTTTTTGAGTTTCGATAATTGGGTCAACAAGGGTGTCATTTAAAGGCATATCTCCAATAATCTTTACATCATTGATAGTATATTGTGGTCCTTCAGAAATAATATAAGTAATGTATATGCTGCTTCTGTCTCTGGAAATACTTACCTGACTGGATTCTATAGAAAATTGTAAATATCCTCTATCAAGATAATAGGACTCTAAATTTTCAAGATCTCCTTGAAGCTTTTCTCTTGAGTACTGATTATCATTAGATAAAAAAGAAAGCCAACTGCCCTCACTTAATTCCATTACATCCAGAAGATCTTCGTCACTAAAAATATTATTACCTAGTATTGTTATGCCATCTATTTTTGCACTTTCGCCCTCATCGATCTCAATCGAAATTGAAACCCTATTTCGAGGCTCGGGTGTTTCATAGATTTCTACGCCTGCTCCATATCTTCCTTGAGACGAATAAGATCTTACTAATTCAGCTTTCATTCTTTCAAGAGTTGATCTTTTATAAACTTGTCCCTCGGTTATACCAATACCATCAAAACTTTCGAGTAAAATTTCAGTTTTAAGAGCGCTATTTCCAGAAATATCAATTGATGATATTGATGGTCTCTCGGCAACAGTAATTATTAGAGCATTTCCATCTCTACCTATCTGGATATCATCAAATTGTTCTGTTGCAAAAAGGGCTCGCGTAATATCGATGATCTTACGATCATCAATTTTATCACCCACAGAAATTGGAATGGTATTAAAGATACTACCTGTTGAAACTCTCTGAAGTCCAGCAATACGAATATCATTAACAATAAATGCTTCAAATGCTAATAAAGTATTAATACTAAATATTAAAAAAAGTGCAGAAAGGTATTTCAAAATATTATTCAACCTACCCACCTAAATATGTCATTTGTAACTGCGAAAACTATAAGAAACCCTACCATCAAAGCACCAAGAGTGTATGCAAAATTCTCAACTCTCGCAGGAAGGGGCTCACCTCTAATTGCTTCGATTGCTAGCATTGTGAGTTGTCCTCCATCAAGTACAGGGATTGGTAATAGATTTAATACTCCTAAACTAATGCTTAGGATAGCCATTAAATATAAAAAGGGTAAAAATCCTGCACTAAAAGCTTCTCCAGACATTTTTGCGATTCCAACAGGTCCGCTTAGATTTTCTGCTCCCATATTGCCTGTAATCATTTTCCCAATGAATAAAAGAGTTTTTACACTAAGGTTGTAAGTATCTTTAACTGATTTATTAAATGCTTCTATAACCGTCCTGTTATATGCCGCTGAAATTCCTAGAACAGGAATCCCATTTTCAGAAATTTCAGTATTTATAAAAAAGTTTTTAATTTCATTATCTCTTTGAACTTCAAGATTTACAGTTTTGTTTTCAGAAGAACTGAGCATCTCGGATACTTCACCAAAATGACTAACTTTCATCCCATCAATTGTTAGAATCTTATCTCCTGGCAAAACTCCTGCAAGATATGCCGGACCCTCCCTGGTTAATGAACCTACTTCTGGAGAAATAAAAGAACCAATTTCAATTGGAAAGAATTTCTCAGGCTCTTGCTGTTGCTCTGAGGTAGTTAAAAAATTTGTTACGCTGATGTCCCTATAAAATATCTCAGAGGTCTGAGAGTCAACAAAACCAATATTAATTTCTCCAGATAATCCAGCATTAGCAAGAAGAGCCAATCTTAGGTCGGTTGGGTTTGATATTTTTTCGCCATTAATAGAAACAAGAGAATCATTTTCACTAATATCACCGGAAATAGTTGGACTTGTAATGTATTCACTTTGGACAAGAAATATAGGTTTAACAGTTTGCTGTGATGAAAAAATGAAGGTAAATATTATTACTGCAAGAATGAAATTAGCTAGTGGGCCTGCAAACATTACTGCAGCCCTTTGCCAACGTGGTTTTGTTTCAAATAAGTTATCTAATTGTTCGTCTGTAAAATGTTTTCTCATTTCTGGTTCTGCATCCAAGGCTTTCTTAGATAGATAGGATACATATCCACCCAAAGGTAATGCAGATAAGGCAAACTCAGTCCCTTTCTTGTCTTTCTTTTTGTAAATAACAGGCCCCATCCCAACAGAAAATCTATCTACATGAACCTTACACATTCGCAAAACAAAAAAATGTCCGCCCTCATGTATTACAACGAGAACTCCAAGAAGAATAAGAAAAGCTATTAAAGTAACCATATGTATTTTAAGTAAGTGATTTTATCACCATATTGGAGATATTGCGTGCCTCCTTATCAATTTCAAATATTTCCTCAAGACTGTTAACTTTAGACATATCTTTTGTATCAAAAGTTCGCAAAATTACCTCATATATTTGATTAAAAGAAATTTTATTTTTTAGAAAATTATCTACTGCAACTTCATTTGCTGCATTGAAAAAAATTGCTTTTGAATTTTCTTCTCTGACCGCCTCTCTTGCTAGCTGAACTATTTCAATCCTATCATTGGGGAAACTTTCAAAGCTAAGTTTAAGATTATTAAAGTCAAGTGGGTTAAATGGAATTGAAAGCCTATCATTGTCTGAAAGCGCATTTGCAATTGGAACTCTCATGTCTGGGTTGCTCATTTGGCAAATTGAAGATCCATCACTGTATGTGACTATTGAATGAATAATACTCTCTGGATGAATGACTAGCTCAAAAAAGCTTTCTTTCATGCCAAACAAATAGCAAGCTTCAATTAATTCTAGACACTTATTAACAAGAGTAGCGGAATCTATTGAAATCTTCTTACCCATTTTCCAGTTGGGATGGCTGAGTGCATCTTGTATACCAACATTATTAAGCTCACTAATATTTTTCCCATAAAATGGTCCGCCAGAAGCAGTAATAATTATTTTATTAACATTTTTTGTTGATCCCGTTTCAGGCAAGCATTGGAAAATTGCATTATGCTCACTGTCTACAGGGATTAATTCAGAATTATTTTTCCTCACAGTTTCCATCAGTAGTGAACCACCTACAACAACGCTTTCTTTGTTGGCAAGAAGAATCTTCTTTCCTGATTTTGCTGCAGCAATAGTAGACCTAATTCCAGAAAATCCTGATATAGCTGAAACAATAATATCAATATCATTTGAATGAAAAATATCAAAAAGCTCTTCATCATCTTCGATGATTTTCGTATTTTCTTGTTTTTGAATATTCTTTCTTGCTGTTGCGTTATCAACATAAATATACTTTGGGTTATATTTATGAATTATTTCTTGAACTTTATTTGTATTGTCTTTTGCGGAAATACCTATAAGCTCGAATTTGTCCACATTGGAATCTATAACAGACAGAACATTCTCACCAATGCTTCCAGTACCACCGAGAATAAATATTTTTTTCAAAAGTATGATCCCGTTGTAGACAATAGAAGAAATAAAAACATAGTCATTGGAATAGCTGCAAGATGAGAATCTACTCTATCAAGCAATCCTCCGTGACCAGGAAGAACATTGCCAGTATCCTTAATATTTGCTTTTCTCTTGAGAAAGCTAAAGAAGTAGTCGCCACATAGTGCAAATGGAATTGACAAAATCATTGCTAATGCATTTGTGATAGAGACTTCTTCCAATAATAAATATAAGCACATACAAAAAATAATGCTTGAAATAAAGCCACCAATTAGGCCTTCTAGAGTTTTGTTGGGACTTAATTTGGGAAGAAATGGTCTCTTTCCTAAACTCTTCCCTGTTAAATATGCTGCTGTATCAAAAACAGCAATATTAAAAATAATGACCAATAAAAATATTCTTGATTCATTTAAAAACTTGAAACATATCAAACAAAATGTAGTTATTAGGATCAAGCCCATCCAAAAATTAGAAAATGTAAAATTTGAAGATAGGCGTCCAGCTTTTAAAAACATTTGGTAAGCAACAACTATCCAAGTCGTAACTCCAAGCATTGCGATTAATGATATTGGTTCAAACAGAGCCCCAAAAATTTGAGATAAGCCTATTATTGCTATAAAAATTATTAAAAATATTATTTTCTTTGTTCCGCTTGCTTTGGAAACCTTCATCCATTCAAAGAATAATGCCATTGATAGCAGGACAATGAAAAACTTTAAGATTAAATCTGATGAATAAATAATTAGTGTAATTACAAAAGCAGAGATTAAAACCGCAGTTAAGGAGCGTTGCAAAAATTCTTTTTTAAGCTCTATCGCCAAACCTTCGCTCCGAATTTAAATATTTTTTTATGTTTCTTTTGAAATCCTTCTTTGAATAATCAGGCCAAAGCTTTCTAACAAAATGAATCTCAGAATAAGCAATTTGATATAAAAGAAAGTTGCTTACTCTGGTGTCTCCTCCAGTCCTTATTAGTAAATCTATATTTGACTCAGGAACTTGCGATAAATCATTGATTGTTTTTTCATCAATTTGAGATGGTTTTATTTTCAACCTAGATACCTCTCTAGCAATATTTATAATGTCCATCTTACCACCGTATCCAAGAGCAACATTTAGTCTTAACTGAGGCTTTTGAAGAAAAGATTTCTCTTCAGCAAATTTTATTTTTTTGAATGTATTTTTTCCAAAATTTATATAATCTCCAAAGAATTTTACTTTTACATTCTGTTCTATGAGCTCATCTAATTCATTATTGATACTGTTTACAATAAGATTATTGATAGATTCCACTTCAGATTTAGGCCTTTTCCAATTTTCAGTGCTAAAGGCATAAACGGTTAGAGATTCAATCTCTTGATTTACACATTCTTTAACTATTTCTTTAAGAGCAGAAACACCTTTTGCATGACCTTCTTTTATTTTAAGATTATTTTTTTTTGCCCAACGACCATTGCCATCCATTATGATAGCTATATTTTTCAAATTCATTTTAGCAACTAGATTTGAATTAAATCTTTTTCTTTATTTTTAAGCTGTTCGTCCACTATAGATATGAACTTATCTGTTATTTCTTGAATTTCGACTTCCAAATCTCTTAACTCATCGTCAGATAGCTCATTTTTTGTATTCAAATCTCTTGCCGATTGATTACTGTCACGTCTAACACTTCTTATTGAAATTCTTGCATTTTCTGCTTCAGTTTTGGCTTGTTTTATATAATCTTGTCTCGTTTCCTCAGTAAGCGCTGGCATGGATATTCTTATAAGATCACCTGATGAGCTAGGATTTAAACCCAGATCAGAGGACATAATTGCCTTTTCTATTTCAGGCATAAGTGTTTTATCCCATGGAGATATTACAAGGGTCCTATTTTCTTCGACACTAATATTAGAAGTCTGATTTATTGGTGTTTGATTGCCATAGTAATCCACCTTAATAGAATCTAATATAGAAGGATTAGCTCTACCTGTCCTAATTTTATTAAATTGATTGGACAAGGAGTCTATACACTTTTGCATTCTTTCTGTTGTTTCATCTTTAATTATATTCATGATATTAATGTCCCTATTTCTTCACCTTTAGCTATAGAAGATAGTGAAGCCTCATCTTTAAGATTAAAGACTTTTATAGGTAATTTATGGTCTCTTGCAAGTGTTAGAGCGGTACCATCCATTATCCTAAGATTTTGAGAGATTGCCTCATCAAAGGAAATATTCTTATAAAATATAGCATCCGGATTTTTCTCTGGATCATCTGAAAAAACACCATCAACTCGAGTAGCTTTTAACATTATGTCTGATTGCGTTTCTACAGCTCTTAAACAACCGGCAGTATCAGTTGTAAAAAAAGGGTTCCCAATACCGGCAGTGAATATTACAACGAAGCCGTCTTTTAAAAGCTGAATAGCTCTTCTTCTATCATAGTGTTCAACGAGTCCAGATATTGATAAAGCTGACATTACTCTTGTTTTGACATTTGCTCTCTCAAGAGCGTCTCTCAAAGCAATTCCATTCATAACGGTTGCTAACATTCCCATATGATCACCAGCAACTCTATCCATTCCTGACTTTCCAAGCTTCTCACCTCTGAACAAA
>CACNXK010000016.1 GCA_902624425.1 uncultured SAR86 cluster bacterium
TGCTGAGCAACTAAAAGCGATAGAACATTATGCCCACCAGCAGACTCACCAAAAATAGTAATATTATTGGGATCGCCTCCAAAAGAAGCTATATTCTCATTTACCCATTTAAGTGCAAGCACTAGATCTAAGATCCCAAAATTAGAGGTCTTATCTATGCCTGAATGGTAGTCTTGAATTGCTGGATGAGTAAAAAAGCCAAGTGGCCCAAGACGATAATTAGGAGAAACAACAATAACATCTTTCCTTTTTACTAATTCTGAGAAGTTATAAAAATCTTTATGTCCTGAAGTATTACCTCCTCCATGTATCCAAAACATAACTGGCAAGTTATCTCTACTTCCATGAGGCGCCCTTATATCAAGATATAGGCAGTCCTCTGATCCAGTTTGATAGATTTCTTGAATTTGTCCGCCAATTTCTTGATGACAAAAATTATTTTCTTTTGGATTAATGTGAAAGTCTTCTGCAACGAAAGCCACTGGCGCCTTCCATCTTAAGTTTCCTAAAGGAGGTAGTGCAAATGGAATATCCTCCCAATATAAAACCCCTTCTGTTCTTTGGGAAAGAACCTTCCCAGATGAAGTTTGAATAAAATCTCCTTTGTAGGTTTTAGCTCCAATATAGTTAAAACTATCACCTTTATCTTGGTAATAATCATAAGTTGGCGGATTAATAATTTCTTCAGGGACACCTACAACAGTTCCACAAAATATAACTATAAAAAGTTTAAAAGATTTTATATTTCTCAATAAGTTCATATCGTTCTAAAAAAGGATTTCTTAAAGCCCTTACTTTGTTACCAATAAGTGCTAGTTCGAACGCATCATTATAATTGTTCCATGAGAAATTTCCAAAACTTGGATCATTTGTTTTAGAAAAATTTGTCCATGGTATTTGAAAATTATCAGAGATTTGTTGCGATTCTTTTGGGCCCCAACTTGAATAAGGTTTTTTTGAATGAACACCAAATACATACGGCAGTTCAGAGGCATGAAAACATCCTAGTTTCCCCCTCAATATTTCACTTTGGGTTGAGAATAAATATCCAAAAGAATTTCCCTCTTTTTTCTGAAGAGTATTATGTGTTGGGATACCAAAACAAATATCTGTGAGAATCGCTGAATAGATATCTCCTAATTCATTAACTTTTAGATATTCTCTGTAAGCAGAAATAATTTCTGATAATTTACTAGATTCAAACATTTTTGATAGCCTTCTAGTAATATATTCATCATCATTTTTACCAATTCTTGGATGGAATGTACTCCAAAGCTTATATTCATCCAGAGTTGTCCCAGCAATTAAATGAACACTTGAAGATGAATATGTTTCCAAGTAATCATCCTTAATAAATTTATTATCTACAACTGGAAGAAAGCCAACTTCAGGAAAAATCCATCTCTTACCATCGCTTAATTTTGAATGTTGTAATCTTTTAGCTGTGTTAATTATCGATTCCCAATTACATGATCTTAAGTCAGAAAGTTTATGACCATCCTTTTTAAACTGATCAGCAAATAATTCAGCCCACTGATTTGCTTTTTCTTTTGAAGCTACTGCATCGAGACCACCGCTTTGACAGATTGCTTTTTGAAAGAGGTCTTCATTGCCTGCAGCAATTTGTAAATTACAGCTCCATGAGCCTGCAGACTCGCCAAAGATAGTAATATTGTTTGGATCACCTCCAAAGGAAGAAATATTCTCTTTTACCCACTTGATTGCATTTCTCTGATCTATAAGTCCTTCATTGCCTGTTGATTTGATCTCACCATCTGTAACTTCATCAAGTTTTAAAAATCCAAGAGGTCCTAATCTATAATTTATTGATACCACGACTACTCCTCTATTAGCTAAGTGCTGCAAGTCATACATTATGCTACTTGACCCGCCTGTAACTAATGCGCCGCCATGAATCCAAATCATAACTGGATTCTTAGCTTTAATATCATTTGAGCAGATATTTAAAGTTAAGCAATCTTCAGATTGTTTGGATAAAGAATTGTCTTGGAAAAAGCTTGTTCCCATCTGAGCTTGATCATCAGATCGAGTTTGGGGCGCTGCATTGCCTTTTTCTGAAGCTTTGAAAATTAATTCATCCTCAATGAGAGTTGATTCACTCCATCTATATTCATATGTTGCGTAAGGTATGCCAAAAAATTGGTAGCACTCGTTTTTAAATAACCCTTCAAATTTACCAGCCTTACATTCTATTAAACTCATTTTTTTCCTTGTGGAAAGTTATTATATAACAATAGATAATATCAATTCGGGATGTAGCGCAGCCTGGTAGCGCACCACACTGGGGGTGTGGTGGTCGTCGGTTCAAATCCGGCCATCCCGACCAATTTCTCAGTTAATGTTTTGCTTAACCTCTTCGGATGGTTTGAAGCTTAATTTTTGTCTAGGTCTTATATCATACTGTTTAAGAGTTTTAGGATTTCTTCCAACTCTTTTAGGAGTTTTCTTAAATATAAAGGTACCAAATTTATTAATATTTATATTGCCGCTCTTATGATTAGTTAAAATTTTAAAGAATTCTTGTACAAAAAAAAGGCTATCTTTTTGAGATAGCCCTATTTTTTTTGAAATATTATTTGCTAAGTCTTTTTTAGTTACTGACAATAATTAAGTTCCTGTTCCAGTACCTGTTCCTGTTCCTGTTCCAGTACCTGTTCCTGTTCCAGTACCTGTTCCTGTTCCAGTACCTGTTCCTGTTCCAGGATCATCATCGATACCACCAACATCATTAACGTTAACAGTGATGTCTTGTGTTGAAGAATTAGAACTAGCGTCAGTTGCAGTAACCGTAGCAGTGTAAACAGATTTAGTTTCATAATCAGGAGCTGTTACGAAGGTTAAAACACCTCCGGAAGTAATTTGAAGCTCTGTTCCTGAAACCGTAAATGTTACTGTCTGTAAATCTGTTGCGGTGACTGTTCCGATGGCTGTTTGGTTTTCGTCAGCAACAAAGGTATCTGAAGAAGTTATTACGGGAGCTGTGGTATCAACAACATTAACTGTTCTAGTTGCTGTGCCCGAGTTACCAGAAGCATCAGTTGACGTATATGTAACTGTGTATGAACCGACTGTATCAGTATCTACTGTTCCAGTAGTAACAACTGTAACGGTTCCAGAGGCATCCGTAGCTGTTGCGCCCAGTTCAGTGTAAGTGTCTCCTAGCTCAACAGTGACCGTAGCTGCACCAGTTAGAGTAACTACCGGAGCTGTGGTATCAACAACATTAACTGTTCTAGTTGCTGTTGATGTATTTCCAGCTGCATCAGTAGCTGAGTAAGTAATTATATAAGTCCCAACAGTATTAGTATCAACTGAACCAGATGAAGTTACAGTCTCGCCTCCATCAGAGGTTGCACCAGCATCAGAATATGATGAACCTAATTCAACGGTTGCTGGATTATCACCGATTATTGTGATTACAGGAAAGACTGTGTCAGGTGGAGTTCTTGTTTCATCACTAACATTTCCAGCAATAACCACTCCAGCTAAAATTAGCAGTTGCTCAATGATTGAAAGCTCGAATAAAGCACGTTCTACTTCTTCCTCACTAAGTACTCCTTCCTCTAACTCTAATCTATCTTCTAGCTCTGTTTTTCTATCAATGAGCTCATCTGTAGAAAGCTGTTCTAGTCTCTCAGTTACTTCAGCAATATCTGAATCAGATATTGCATAAGTTTGCATAGGCAATAATGCTAGGCAAAGTGCAAGAGTGGTAAAAAGTAATCTCATAATTTATATGTCCTCTAAAGGTAAATTATGCATAAAAGTTTATTTAAAAACAATGACTTTATGAAAAATGTGTTGGAATAAAACATATTTTAATTTATTGGCCTAAATCTCACTAGCAAGTCATGCAGTGAGTGTTTTCTATTTAATTTTGCTCCCGGATCTTTAGTTAAAGGTCTCCAAGAGTAATTAATTAAGTTGCCAAATACAGGTATATTAAAGTAAATCCCCTTATCAAAACTACCCTCACCAAACTCATCAGTGGATACATCTGTAAATGAAGCAAAAATACCAAATTTTGTTCCGTTTGAAAAAGATCTTGATAAATCTATTGTTAATCCTTCATCGCCGGCAAGATACTCCCCATAGGATATCTTTGCATCGAAAGGGATACGTCCATAATTTCTGTAGTAAAAGTTTAAGTGACTGGTAACATTTTTATAGTCAAGTGTTCCAAAACGCATCATATAATCTCTTTTTTTAACTTCGAATATTTCAAAGCCAACTGCATAATTTAAATCTTGGTCATAATAAAGATATTCAAAACCGGCACCATTAAACATTTCTTCTAAAATACCTGCTGACATCATAATGTGATGATCCTTTTTTGGAGATAAATGATAATCAAATTGCGCTCTTCCAATAAATACACCCTCACTGAAGTTCTTTAGATAATCTTTTACATCAGATCTTACCTGTGCAGGGTAAGTATTTACTGGCGGATATTTAAGATCATCAAAGTTATCTGCAACAGAGTATTTTAAATTCGAGGAAAAAAAGAAGTTATCAAGAAAACTATACTCACTTATATTTTCGATCATTAATGCGCCTTTGAAAAATTCTTCTCTTGAAGCAAGGAAAGGTCTTAATGAAAGTCTTGTATTAGTCTTAAATTTCTTTTTAGCTTGTCTTTGATATATTAACTTTGAGTTCCTCTCAAAATCTTTATCATATTCAGATCTTGCTTTTAAATCTACGATCCTAAGATCTGTTTTTATTGGCTTGACTAGACCTGCATTGTAAGAGGCTTTTTCAATAATCTCATCAATTATATCTAAATTAGGATGTACAAATTGACTCATTTCAATACCTATTTGATCGGCTCCTTCAAGAATCTTATTAACTCCGATGCCATTTTCATTAAGATTTCTTATAAATCTTACGTATTTACTGTCAGTTTGGTTATGATTAGGCTCCTTGTATTGATAGCTAGGTTTGCTTGCTTTGGAATCGTTCTTATAGGTGAACCTTATAGATGTGTAGTTTCCTCTTTCAGAAGAAATACCAATTGTAAAGTTTTTAGATAAATTAAAGTCTAAACCAAGTGAAAAATCTTGCTTTGCTTCCTCATATCCTACTCTTCCAGGAGTAACTGTAGTATCGTACTCAAGCTTGATCAAATGCTTTTCATTGATTGCATAGCTAACCCCAAAAAAAGGTGAAACTGTTTCACCTGAGAAATATCTTGATGGCTGAAACTGACCTCCTTCATCAGCATAAATGATTGGTCTTTTGTAAAAATTTTTATCTATCTTACCAAAGGGATTCTTAAAACTTCTTTTTGAGCCATTTAAAGCTCCCCAACTCAAGCCGAAATGAAAATCAGTTTTATTTATTCCATAACTCCCCACTATATATTCAGAACTGTAAAGTCCTGTACCAGCAATATCATTCACACCTATGGCAATTGAGGGAAGTACTCCTTCCTCTTTAACTCTAAATTTAAAGTTAAAGCCTTTATCCTTATAATCTTGATTACAGGTTGGATCATAATCAAATGAACAATACTTCTTATCTTGGATATTTGTGTAAAATACAGAGGCTTCCAACCAATCAAATGGTGAAGAGGTCATAGTAATCTTTTGATCAGGATCCCCATTATAAAAAGTAAATCCAAAGGCTGATTCGTTATAAAATCTTGCAGTAGGCATATTTACCAAGCCAACTACCCCATGATTATTAAATGTATTGAAAGAAAAACTGTCTGAAAATGATAAATAACTAAAAAAACTTAAAATAAAGATGAAAACTAATTTTCTCATCTTTTATGATGATTAATTATTAGCTAGGGATTCAAGTGCAGATGCTGAGAATGCAATATCTGACAAGACTCTTGTAACGGGAATCAAGGCTTGCAAGCCACGGGCATTGATAATGATTTTTCTAGGGACAACAACAGTATCTCCAGGATCTAAATCAATGGTCCCACTAAATACATTTCTAGGAATTTTTTTAATGCTTCCATCGGCTTTAATGACATAAACTCTCCTTTTGTCAGCATATTCTTGAAATCCACCAGCCTGCTTAATTGCTGAATTAACCGACAAATTATCTGAATAGACAAATGCAGTCGGATTTAGAACTTCTCCCAAAACATTAATAGAGTTAGGATTCTTTGGAACTATAATCCTGTCCCCAGTAAGTAAAGTTGTATTTCTAGCGGCACGAGAGTTTGGTGTAAAATCTCCAGATAATCTTCCCAAATTATCTGTATCTATTGGTGTATCAGAAAGTGTTCGAATTAAATTGATATCACCAACATCATTACCACTTTGAATACTTGTTAAAAGTGCATTATCTAAGCTTCTTCTGGATTGTTCAATAGACCTAATTTGTGTTCTTTTAATATCATCTCTTATAAAAATAATGCCATCTAAATATGCGTAGTTTTTAAAACCTCCAGCTATCCTATATAAATCCTCAACAGTCGAGTTAACATCCAAACTATAAATTCCAGGGAATTCTACTGCTCCGCTTATATTTACTGTTATGAGCTCATTAGCTCGTGATCTAAAAGATACTATATGATATTTTTTTGCAACGAATTGCATAGTTTTATAGTCTTCAGTTGTAATAAAGCTATCTAAAGGACTTATGTAGGTAGCTTCTGCATCGACATCACTCATATCCAGACCTAATAAATCTACAAATGATTTTACATAATATTTACCATAGACCGGAAAAGAATAAGTTAATCCTTGATAATTAATTTTTAATTCATAATCTTTGATCATTTTTTTTGCCAAGTCACCAACATTAAATGATCTTTCATTAATATCTGCAAAGAAGACACGTGAGTTGGGCAACAACTGAATTGAACTATATGTGCTTGGATCATTTAAATTAAATAAAACTATTGATGTTATTAACTTATTTTCATCAAATTGTTCTAAAACCCCTAACCAAGGATAAACATCGACAAATTCTAGATTTGAAATTAGATCTTCTAAATTTTCAAAATTAGCAAGCTTATAAAAACCTGGCTCCTCAATAGCTCCTTCGACTTTTATGTTTGAACTTTCTTCGTTTTTATAACTAAAAATGTTTACGGACAATACATTTGAAAGAGTTTGATTCAAATTATCTATATTTTTGGTTACTATTAATCCTGCATCTAAGTCAAGAAATGATGCAGATATATTAGACTTATTTGCTAGTGGCTCAAAACCAAGTGCAAACTGAACTATGTCATCAAATTTTTCATCATTTAATACTTCATATATTGCGGGTCGTTTGACTGCACCGGTTATCTCAACGAACTGTGATGCAGAATTTATTAGAATAGTATCTCCTGCTTCAATAGTAATATCATTTTTTCTATCCCCTTTAATAAGTAATTCATAAAGATCAAAAGAGTGAATCTCCTTATTGTTTCTAATTAATTTAATATCTCTTAAGGAACCAATATCAGAAATACCACCTGAGTATGCTAATGCGGCTGTTATTGTTGTAAAAGGATTCACAAGATATGTTCCAGGTGTCTTTACCGCCCCAACTATTGTAATTTTCTTTGCGCTTAGGTTTTGAATTGATACATCTACATTTACTCCGATATAGGCTTGATTAATTAAATCAGAGATTTTTTCTTTAACATCTTCAAAAGATTGGCCAACAACGAACATGGAACCAAGCTCAGGAAAGAGAATTGTGCCATCAAGTTTTACATTAAGGTCAAAGATTGCATCTCTTGAGCCCGAAAGTATCACCCTTAGCTGATCTCTTAAAGAAATTTTGTAATCATTTGGTAATGGGAGATCGCCAACAGCTGTAAGAGAGGTTGGCATAGAAGAGAAAAAATCATAACCGAATTTCTTCCCGCTGATTTTGTTACTATCCTCTATGGTCTTGATATTAACAAGTGATTCATTTGCTAAAGGAAGATTCTCTGTCTCTTTATCTATTGTAATATTCTCGCTATAAACTTCTCGAGCCATAGCTATTTGATCTGGAGTAAGTTGAGATATTAATGAGGAATCTAAAGATTGAGCAGCTGAAGATACAGAACAAAAAATTAAAAAAGCTAGAAGGTAGTTTCTCTGAAGCATAATTATTAATATTTTACATTCTTTTTAAAAAAATAGTTAACCACTGTTACTCAAGGTTCAATCCAGGAATTTTGACCCCCTTCAACCTTGTTAGAGGTTTAAGAAGGTCAACAATGCTTTTTTCGATCTCATTATCTGAGAGTGTTTTTAGGGTAGATTGAAAAACTAATCTAACGCCAATCTTAATTTCATTATTTTTTTTATTTTCAAAAAAATCAAATATAAATGAATGTTTTAAATTCTCATGTTTTAAATCATTAAGGTGATCAAGAACTTCCTGATAATTATTAGTATCCGTTATTGAAAATGAAAAGTCTCTAGCGCTGGAAGGAAACTGAGATGTAGGTTTGTAGTTAAAGAATCTAATTGGAGCCGGCTCAGACTTGATTGTGTCAGTAAACTCATCTGGAATATCATCAATTAATATTTCGGTATAAAAGATTTTATCTTTCTTTTTAGTTTTTAATCCATTCCTTGAAATTTCTGAAATAATGAATGAACTATTTTTAAAATTTAAAAGCTGATTTAAATATTTGTCATCAAGCTTCTTAGAAAAGTCAAGATAATTATTTCCCACTCTTCCGCTTATAATAATTCCCAGCTTTTTTTCTTGTCGAATCTCTAGATCTTTACTATAAAGATCAGATATCTCAAAAAGTTTGATAGATTCTTTTTGCCTTCTTTCGTTATATAAAAGATTTTCTATTAAAGAAAATTCTAAAGAGGTCCTCAGATATTCTTTTTTGGAGTCAAGAGGATTATCAATACAAATAGAGTTACTTGCTTCTTGTGGAGAAAAAGGAAAATTAATTACTTCAAAAAAACCATGACTTACTAAAAAATTTTCAATTTTGTTTATTTTTGTAATTTGTTGTATTTTTTTGCTTTCAAGATTGATTGGCTTGCTATCAATATTGTCATAGCCAATAGCCCTAGCAACTTCTTCTGATAAATCATTTTGACAGGAAATATCACTTCTGTAAGAGGGAACGATAATTTGATCTTTTACAAAAAATCCAAATTTTTCTAGAATATTTTTATACTCGCTGTCTTTTAAATTTGTACCTAGAATTTCGTTGATCTTTGATGTTTCAAAGGGCAAATTTTTTAATTTAAAAGAGCCTTCTGAAAATGTTTGGATTTTAACAGATTTTATTTTAACGTGATCTTCAACAACTTTTATAAATCTCCTTAAAACTTCAATCTGACCATTAGCATCAACTCCTCTTTCAAATTTATGAGCAGCATCAGAAGAAAGATTATATTTTAATGATTTTCCAATTATTGCCTTTGGTATAAAGTAAGCACATTCTACAAGTGCACTTTTAGTGTCTGGCGAACAGGCTGTTGATTCTCCACCCATTACACCTGCAAGACTAATAATTTCATCCCCCATTGAAAAAATGCAATTTTGTCCGTGAAGTTTAATTTCTGAATCCATTAGTGTTTTAAATGATTCAGAGCAATCCCTGTTTTCAAATATCAATTTATTCTTAATTTTTTTTCTATCGAAGCAGTGAGTTGGTTGACCTAGCTCATAAGAAATATAATTTGATACATCAGTGAAAAAATTTACTTTATTGTTTTTTAAAATCGTAAAAAAATTTTCAAGATATGGTTTATATTCAGCTATCTCGCCATCTATTTCTATTTCTAAAAAAGATATACAAGGACATTCATCAGGAGATAGATTTTCAAAATCTAAATCTAATTTTTCTATTTCTTCTTTAAAAAGCTCATACGGTTCAACTAATTCAAAGAATATGTTTAGATCCCTTGCTAAACCTAATAACGATAAACAGTCACCTCTATTGGGAGTGAGATCCAAATCATAAATATCACCATCGATGTCATGCTCGTGTCCAAGCTGAAAAAGTTTTTTTGATAACAATTCTTTTGTGGGCTTTTTTGAAAAAAAATTTATTAGGTCGTTATAAACAATTTTCATGTGAATTGGCCCAGAAAATCTAAATTAGACTTATAAAAATCTCGTATGTCATCAACTCCATATTTAAGCATAGCTATTCTTTCTACACCAAGCCCAAAAGCGAAACCACTAAATAGTTCAGAGTCAATATTGCAATTTCTTAAAACAACTGGATTCACGATACCGCAACCCAAAATCTCAAGCCATTTACCGCTTTCAGACATGATATCAGCTTCTGCGGAAGGCTCTGTAAATGGAAAATATGATGGGCGAAATCTGATTTGAAGATTGCTACCGAATAAGTTCTTTAGTATTTCTTGAATAACTTCCTTCAAATTTGCAAATGTAACATCTTTATCTATATAAATACCTTCAACCTGATGGAACATTGGCAAATGGGTTGCGTCATCATCTTTTCTAAAAACCTTGCCTCCCGAAGTAAAAGCTATTGGCGGTTTCGAATCAAGCATACTTCTAATTTGTACTGGAGATGTATGAGTTCTTAATACATAACTCTTATTTTCAACATAAAAAGTATCATGCATTTGTCTTGCTGGGTGTTGCTCCTTGATATTTAGCATATCGAAATTAAATTCCTCAGTTTCAATTTCAGGCCCATGAACTTCTTTGAATCCCATTTGAGACAATATTTCTAAAAGGTGCTTTTTAGTTTGGTTTATAGGATGAAGTGAACCTAAATCTTTAATGATTGCAGGAGGATCTATTTTGTCCATTTTATAGACCCAGTTTTAATCTAGAGCAATATTGATAATCTTTTGAAACGCTAAATCATCTTTAGTAGCTATTTCAGACAAAATTTTTCTGTCAAGATGGATATTCTTTTTGTTAAGAGAATCTATTAATTTGGAATAGGAAATCCCAAAGGATCTGGATTTAGCATTAATGCGAGATATCCACAATGACCTAAACTGCCTTTTTTTATTTTTTCTGTCTCTAAAAGCATATTGTAGAGATTTGATATTAGATTGTTTTGCGGTTTTATAAAGCCTGCTTCTAGCACCATAATGTCCTTTAGTAGATTTAAGGACTTTTTTATGTCTTTTTTTAGCAGTAATTGATTTTGTTACTCTTGGCATATTTATTTAATTAAATTTTGTGCAACTTTAAGGGTTGTTCCCTTTAACTTATTCAAGCCCCTATTGTGCCTTTTCCTCTTTGTAGATTGTTTAGACAAAATATGATTCCTGCCTGCGCTTCTGCTCTTTACAGAAGTACCCGATCTCTTGAATCGCTTTGCAGCACCTGAATGTTTTTTTAATTTATAACTCATAAAAATCTACTATTTTTGTTTTTTGGGAGAAAGCACCATTAATAACTGTCTACCCTCCAGCGATGGTTCTTGGTCAACTTGAGCAA
>CACNXK010000017.1 GCA_902624425.1 uncultured SAR86 cluster bacterium
TTGCTTTCCTTAGTGTTGGGTTTGTTGTCGCAGACGAGCCAGTTGATGAAGATGTTGAAGTTGTTGCAGAGGCAACTATGTCTGAATCTTCTGATGCTGCTGATGACGAGGATGTCCAAGAGCTAGGTAGAGTAAGCGTAACTGGTTCTAGAATTAAAAGAGTTGATATTGAAGGTGCAACACCTCTAATAACAATCACTAGAGCTGATATTGATAACGCAGGTTTCCAAACTGTTTATGACGCAGTAAGCAACCTTACCCAAAACACAGGTAGTGTTAATGGTGAAAATTTCCAGGCTGGTTTTAATGCTTCATTGCAACCAATCAACCTTAGGGATTTTGGGCCAGGAAGAACACTTGTGCTTGTAAATGGTAAGAGAACTGCAGACTATCCGTTTCCTTATAATGGTGAATCAGCTTCTTTTAACTGGGGTGCGATTCCACTCGCAGCTGTTGAAAGAATTGAAGTTTTAACTTCAGGTGCTTCATCTATTTATGGTTCCGATGCTGTTGCAGGTGTTGTAAACGTCATATTAGTTGATGGATTAGAAAGACAAACTGCTAGAGTTGTTGTCGGTGGTGGTGTAAACCAAGGATCTGGCGGCGAAACCGTTAACCTTGAATTTGCTGGTGGAGGATTTGGTGAAAGATATTCCTATACATATGCATTAGAGTATTACGATGAGAAATCCGTACCAATAAGTTCAAGAAGTGAGCATGATTCTTATAAAGATGCTCAAGATGGTGGTCTACCATCCAGAGGTCTTCTAATTAGAGACCAATTTGCTGGAGCTTTTAATCACTACACACCTGACGAACTTATTGATGGTTTAAATGCTGTTAACAATCCTGCTTCAGGTCTTGAGCCTCTAGCTGGATATTCATGCCAAGATGCTGGAGACTATTTTGCACCTACTCCAACGGAGATTGGTAATTATGTTCCTTTTGCTGTTGGCGCATGGTGTGCTATTGATACAAGTTCAAACGGTTCTTTAACGAACGAAAGAAAAAGAACTGCAGCATTCGTATCAGGAACATATGAGCTTACAGATTCAGTTGAAGCTTATGCTAAGTATGTTTACTTAGAAACAGATACTATCGGTACTCTTGATAACTTATTTACACCTTTCATTTGGGTTGCAGGACCGCAAAGATATGGAAGACAAGACAGTTATTGGAGACCAAACACTTCTACAAACCCTGCAACGGGTTCATTCCAATTTGATCCAGGTTACTCTGCATTTATGGATTTCAGAATCCAGAAAATTTTCCCTGGAGTATATAGAGGATCATCTTACGTTGAAGATACTTCAACAGTAGATTTCGGTTTAAGAGGTGTTTTAAACAATGGTTATGAGTGGGATGTTTCATATACTGAAAATGTATATGATGTTGTCCAAACAGGAAGAAACTTCCTAGCCAGTGCTCTTTTTGACAAGATCCATAACATCGGTGGTGTTGATGGTTTTGGTAACCCTTGTGTACTAGATACAAATGATCTTATTGATGGAGATCCATCAAATGGAGAAGTTGACGATTGGTGGGGTATATATGGTTATTCAGCTTCATATAGTCAGCCAAACTGTTATAACTGGGATTGGTACTTAAGTACTCAAACTCCTGCAGATGCAGAATCATTGAGAGTTGACAATATTGAGCCAGCTGATGCATTCAGTGAGCTTTTCCAAGCAACTTTAACAGGTGACTTGATGCAGATGCCTTATGGCCCACTTTCATTTGCAGCTGTAATTGAAAACCAAACAAAAGGTTACGATGTTCAACTTTCACCTCTTAATAAAGCAGGCGAACTTTGGGGTATTGGCGGTGTAGACGGCGGCGGTGAAAGAGAAAGAAACGCTGTTGGTTTTGAGTTAAATATTCCAGTTTCTGAAAATGTTTTACTTAATGTTTCAACAAGATGGGATGAATATGACGACGCAGTTGTTAATGTAGATAGAAGAACTGCTGGTGCATCAATGGAGTGGAGACCAAAAGACAATGTTCTTGTAAGAGCATCATGGTCAGAATCATTTAAAGCTCCTGACTTACCATACTCATTTGTTGGTGAAAGAAGATTCTTCACATCACAAACTGACTGGTACCAGTGTTGGTATGATGGCAACTTTGGTAACGGTGGTGAAAATTGTGGTGGTGCTTATGGAATCATCAATATTGACGGTATTACAACTGGTAACCTTGGTCTAAAAGAAGAAGAAGGTGATTCATACGCTGTTGGTGTAGTTTGGGAACCAATGGATAGAATGGTTGTTACCGTTGATGCTTTCCACATTCAGTTAGGCGACATTGTTTCTACAAAATCATTAAGTGCTTTAACACTTGATGAGGCTGTATGTAGAGCAAGAGCTGCAGGTGATACACTTGATGCATTCCCTGACTATCCTTCATCATACTGTGACCAAGTTATTGGTAACATTATTAGAGGTGGTAAAGACTTTACTGTTAACCCAACTCCAGAAGGAAGTATTACAGCAATCTATGAGACTCCTGTAAACATTGCTGGTCAAGAGTTCTTAGGTATAGATACTGCTGTTTCCTATGCATGGGTCACAGATAAAGCTGGAGACTTTAACTTTAGCGTCTTTAGTTCACATCAAATTGATTTGAAATATGCTGAAGATGTCGGAGATCCGCTTCTTTCATACATGAACAGCAACTATACACCTAGATCTAGACAGTCTGTAAGACTTGGCTGGACAAGAGGTGATTGGGGTGCTGGTCTGTCAGTACTAAGAGTTGGTCATATGGAATACCTAGATGGTTCAACAGGTAGCCCATATTTCAACACTAACGTAACAGTGAATTATGATCTTACTCAGGATTCATTCTTAGCATTTACAGTTACTAACTTGTTTGATGCTATTCCTGATACTGATGCTCCGTATGATAGAGGAAGTTCCTTCTATCCATATGGTTTTAACTCATTCAGATACCCAAGATTTGGCCCAGAAGCATATCTTGTATATCAAATGAGATTCTAAGATTAGATATCATAAAAAAGGAGGCTTTTGCCTCCTTTTTTTTGTCAAAAAATAAAACATTTTTAGTCTACAAATTATAAGAAAAAAAAAGAGTTTTAGAGTATAATCTGTGGTCACTTAAAGGGACATAATCATGCGACTTAAAATGAATAAAAATATTCTTACTATTTCTTTGTTTTCTTTTTTTTCTTCAGCAGTTTATGCTCAAGAAGTAAGCACAGTTAATGATGTTGATTTATTAACAGAATCTATCAATATCTCTACAGATAGCCTTGAAAACTCAGCTCTTACCCAAGAACAAATAAACAAACTTGACGAGACAACTAGAATTCTTCTTGCAGACTATCAGTCAACTTCAAAAGAATATGAATCTCTGAAACTTTACAACGACCAGGTTCAGAAAATTATTAACTCACAAATTTTAGAAATTGAAAATATACTATTCCAAATTGATGAGCTTGATAAGACAAATCAAAAGATAGTCCCTTTAATGATAAAAATGATAAATGGTCTAGAGGATTTTATAAATCTTGATCTCCCATTTCTAATGAAAGAAAGGCAAGATCGTCTTGCAAATTTACGCTCTACTATGGACAGAGGAGATATCTCAACTTCAGAAAAGTTCAGGTTAATTACTGAAGCATATAAAACTGAGCTTGAGTACGGAAGAACAATTGAGACATATCGAGATACAATAAATATTGATGGTGTAGACACAAGTGCTGATTTTCTAAGAATTGGAAGAATAGCATTAACGTACCTTACAACTGATGGAAGTAAAGGTGGATATTATGATCTTAATGAGAATACTTTCTTGAAATCATCTGGTTCCATTAAAAGAGCAACCGAGGATGGTTTAAAGATTGCTGCTAAGCAAGCACCTCCAGCTTTAATTCAAATACCAATTTATAAGGATTAGAAATGAAAATGAGATTTTTACCTTTATTAGTAATTACTTCTTTTGTTTTTGCGCAGGAGGGCATTGAACAACCTGTTGAACCAATAATTACAGATCTTGATAGGTTGGTTGAATCAGTAAAAAAAACAGCTTCATCTCGATCTGCTGAGGATAATGCAAGACTGCAAAGATTTTTAGCTGACAAAAACAGACAACAATATCTTCTTAATCAAATGAAGGCAAAGTTAAATGCTGAAGAAGACCGAAGCGTAAGGCTTACAAAAGAATATGAGGACAACGATGCAAGACTTGCTGATCTTGAAGAGCAACTTACTCTAAAACTTGGATCTTTTGGTGAGCTTTTTGGTATTGTTCGACAAACAGCTGGAGAATCAAAAGGGCAATTCTCATTATCCCTTACAAATATTGAATATCCAGAAAGAATTGAATTTTTAGGAGACATTGCAGAAAGAAAAAGTTTAGATCTACCCACAAATGAAGAACTGGAAAGGCTTTGGTTCGAAATATTGAATGAACTAAATCAAAGTGGAAAAGTTAAGGAATATAGTACACAAATTCTTTCTAAGTCAGGTGAGGTTGTTGATGCTGAAATTTTAAGAATGGGTGTTTTTAATTCAGTGGCAAATGGAATGTACTTAAACCTAGTTGCTGAGCAAAACGTACTTGAATATTTACCTAAGCAACCTGATGGTGGAATAAGGCGATCAGCAAAAAGATTACAGAACTCAGATAGTGGAACTTATCATGAAGTTTATATAGATCCAACTAGAGGATCTTTATTAACAAAACTTATAGATAGAGCAGGGTTTTTTGAAAGAATAAATCAAGGTGGCTTTGTGGGTTATATTATTATCTTACTGTTTGTCATCGGAATTGTTCTTGGCGCAATGAGATATCGCTTCTTAACTGCTGAATCTAAAGTTCTTGATGCTGAACTAGCAAGTGGTAATTTTTCTGAAAATTCTGTTTTAGGAAAACTTAATAAGATCTTTAAAGACTACAAAGGAACTACCCCTGAAGATCTTGAGGCACAGCTTGAGGATGTTTTATCAAGAGCCGTTCCTGTTCTTGAGCAAAACCTCAGTACTATTAAATTGTTAGCCGCGGTTGCCCCTCTTCTCGGATTGTTGGGGACAGTTGTAGGTATGATAGAAACATTCCAATCTATAACACTATTTGGTACTGGAGATCCAAAGCTTATGGCTGGCGGTATATCACAGGCACTTGTAACAACAATGCTTGGACTCATTGCTGCGGTACCACTCCTTTTTGTTCATAATATTCTTGAATCAAGAAGCAGAAGTATTACTCAAGTTTACGAAGAACAAGCAATTGGATTTATTGCTTCATTTTCAACTAGACAAAAATAAGCATGTTTTATTATTTGTCTCTACCTTTTGTATCTTTACTAGATTTTTTTGATAGGGGCGGGCCTGTAATATTTATTTTATTCCTTGTTGCCATAATAATGATTACTCTTCTTGTTGAGAGATTAATATTTTTTATAAATGATCTCAAAAAGCTTAGTGCCGAAAGAGTTTCCGAGGTTCAGGATTGTCCTTCAGATAATAAATGGGTTAGAAACAAAATAAAATTAAAGAATATCTCAATTTTAAACTCAGAATCTTCTAAAAATCTTCTTATGATCCAAGGACTAATAGCATTATGTCCACTGTTGGGTTTGCTTGGGACTGTTACTGGAATGATTGAGGTATTTGATATCATGGCTATAACGGGAACTGGAAATGCAAGAGCTATGGCTTCAGGAATTGCAAGGGCAACATTGCCAACAATGACTGGTCTATTCATTTCCATTGTCGGCTTATTTCTTCTTACGGCAATTAAGTCTTCAATAGAGAAAGCTACCTTGGAAGTAAAACATACAATAGAAACAATTTAATATGATAAAAAGACGAAATAGAGCTAGAGACGAATCAACAATAGATATAACACCTATGTTGGATATTGTTTTTATTATGCTTATATTTTTTATTGTTACCACATCATTTGTGAAAGAGACAGGAGTTGAGGTAAATAGACCAAACGCCTCTACTGCTGTCAGAGACGAAAGAGGTAATATACTTATAGCTATTACTGCAAATGATGAGATTTGGATAGATAAAAGAAGAGTTGACCTAAGATCGGTAAGGGCAAATGTTGAAAGACTAAAAGCTGAGAACCCTGAAGGTTCAGTAATAATTCAGGCTGACAAAGCTTCAAAAACAGGTTTTTTAGTTGAAACAATGGACCAAGTAAGATTAGCCGGAGTACAAAATGTTTCAATCGCTGCTGAACAGGATTAATTTAGAAAATAGATTAACCGTTTCTATAGTTGGCGGATTTTCTATTGCTTTTGCTATCTTTCTGACCATTTATGTAATTATCTTACCAAGCGATAAAAATTTTGATACAGCAAAAGATTCCAGTCTAGTTGACTTTGTAAGATTGAGAAAAAATGATTTCTTAAACGAGAGGGAAAGAGCTCTTCCGGAAAAACCACCCCCACCAAAAAAACCACCCCCACCAAAATTAGAAACCCCTGAAGTAGTTCAGCCTGTTCAAAATTTAAATATAAAATTTCCGACCTTAAATACTCCAGTTGATTTAAAAGGAGCTTTTTTACGTGGAGCAAATTCACTGGCATCCAATAGCGGACTTATACCATTGGTTAAGATTCAGCCTAAATACCCTCGAGAAGCTCTAAAAGGTGGAAAGACTGGCTTTGTTACAGTCCGACTGACGGTTGATGAAAAGGGAAGAGTTATTAGTGCTATAATTGAAGAATCAAGACCACCAAGAATATTTGATGCTGCTGCTATACAAGCGGTACTTAAATGGAAGTTTAAACCAAGAGTTATTGATGGAGTTGCTGTCAAACAAGTTGGTCTTACAACGATAGAGTTTAATTTGTGATGAAAAGATTTTTTATTTTAATTTTGATTGCTAGCTTTAATGTCTCTGCAGCAGAGCAGGCCATAACACAATGGGTTTATAACACTCTAGAAAGAGCTCAAGCTAATCTAGACAAAGGTAATCTTGAAGCTGCAGAAAGAATTTATTATGACTATGCTAATGATACCTGGTCATCACGATCTTATGATCATTTTGTGATTCTTAGAACTTATGCTTATTTCTTAATTTCATATGACAGAAACGAAGAAGCTTTAAAGTATCTCAAGCAAGCAAGCCTTAAACGAGACATGCCCCCTTATGATATTTTTGAATTAAATTTTACTCTTGGTCAGGTTTATTATGTTAATGGCGATAGAGAAAATGCTAAGAAAACTCTTCTAAAGTGGGTTGAAATAGGTGAAAAAAATAAACTTGATCTCAAACCTGAGGGATATGCAATATTGGTAACAATATATGCACAAGATGAAGAGTGGGGCAATGCTCTTAAATTTATTACATTAGCTATCGATAACTCTTATAAATTTGTTGAAGACTGGGCACAGTTAAAGTTTGCCATTCATACTGAAAGAAAAGAATATCTGGATGCTTTAGAAATATCTCAGGACTTAGTTAGATATAAGCCAAAAAACAAACAATACATTGAGCAGATGGCAGGTATTTATAACATAATTAAATTTGAAGAAGAGTCTCTTGCTACGCTTGAATTTAAGCTTCAACAAGACTTACTTAAAAAACCATCTGAATACATCAATTTAGCCAATTTTTATCTTTACAAGGGTTTGCCGGTGGACTCGAGTAAAGTAATTGAAAAAGGATTAAAGCTAAAAGTTTTAGATAATAATATTAAAAATAATGAGCTCTTGAGTAATGCCTACATAATCGCTAAAGATTTCGATAATGCTGTTAGATCATTAATCAAAGTAACAAAGATAACCAATGATCCTAAGTACGACTATCGAATTGGTCAAATTCAATTGCAGAATTCTAAATATGAGCAAGCTATTAAATACTTTAATATTGCGAGAGATAAAGGATGGAATAGAAAGCCTGGATCACTCGAAATGCTTCTAGGAGTCTGTTATATCGAGATAGATGATTTTAAGAATGCTCGCCTTGAACTTAAAAAAGCAATAGATTTTGGTAAAGAGAAAGAAGCAAACCCTTGGCTATCCTATATAGAATCTACAGAGGGTTTGAGAGCAGCCGCCTCAAGATAAAACACAAAGTTTGATCATTTCTTGTATGTAAAGTAAACTTGACACCCATGAGTTTGATTAAAGTAAAAAATCTAAAAAAACAGTTTCAAATTGGTAGTGAAACTGTCAATGCAATTAAAGATATAAGCTTTGACGTAAACGCTGGTGAGTTTATTTCAATTATGGGTCCTTCTGGATCTGGAAAAACCACTTTAATGAACATTATAGGATGTCTAGATACACCATCATCTGGAGAATATTATCTTGATGACAATGAAGTTAGTAAACTTGAAGATGACGATCTAGCAGCAATAAGAAATAAAAAGATTGGTTTTGTTTTTCAATCATTTCACTTGCTTTCAAGAAATACAGCTCTCAATAATGTAATGCTGCCATTAACTTATGCAGGTTATAGCAAAGCTGATGCACTAAATAAAGCAACTAAAGTTTTAAATAAGGTGGGGCTTGAGGATAGAGTGCTTCATAAACCAAATGAGCTGTCAGGAGGACAACAACAAAGAGTTGCTATTGCTAGAGCGCTAGTAAATGAGCCGAATATTGTTTTTGCAGATGAGCCAACTGGTAATCTTGATACAAAAACTGGGGCTGAAATAATGTCTCTTTTTAAAGAACTGCATAGAAATGGTCAGACAATCATTGTTATAACTCATGAAAGCGATATTGCTGAGCAAACCGAAAGAGTTATTACAATTAAAGATGGATTAATTGAATCAGACGTAGGGAGGGTTTGATGAGATATTTATATTTATTTAGTATTTTTATTTTAGTTAGTTGTAGTGGTGGTTCAAATGACTCAAAAGCATATTCTTATTATCAAAAAAAAGATGTTGAACCTAAGCAACTTGATTTAACTATAGAAGCTTCTGGAGAGATTGAAGCTATTTATTCTGTTGAAATAAAATCAAAGGCTTCTGGTGAGATTCTAGATCTACCTGCAGAGGTTGGAGATTTTGTAAAAAAAGGAACTATACTTGCAAGAATTGATCAAAGAACGCCTAAAAATGTGCTTGATCAAGCAGAAGCTGATTTAAGATTAGCAGAGGTAAGATTAGAAAATGCTGAGGCTCAGCTTGAAAGAGGCCAAGCTTTACATGCAGAGGGGAGTATTGCAGATAAGAATTTTGAAGAAATACAAGAAGGATATGCTTCTGCTAAATCTCAACACGTCAGATCTATTGTAAATGTTGAGAATGCAAAAATAGCTCTTGATGACACTTTAGTAAAATCTCCACTTGATGGAACAATAATTTCAAGACCGGTAGAGGTTGGTCAGGTCATATCATCACCTACATCAGCAGTTGGCGGTGGTACGGTATTAATGAGAATGGCTGATTTATCTAAGGTCAGGATACGAGCTTTTGTTGATGAAATCGATATTGGAAAAGTTTCTGTTGGACAAGAGGTATCCATAAGAGTTAGTGCATTCAGAGAGGAAGTATTTCAAGGAAGAGTCTCAAAAATTGAACCTTTAGCAATTGTGCAACAAGGCGTAACAATATTTCCTGTACTAATTGATATTGATAACAAAGAAAACCTTTTATTACTTGGAATGAATACTGATGTAGTTATTCAGGTGATTGATGCAGAAGTTGCTGTAAGTGCACCAACAGGAGCCTTAAGAACACGGGATGATGCATATTCAGCTGCTGAAGTGCTCGGAATAGACAAAGACGTTATTGACAACTTCTTAGACAAGAGAGTTGCTGGAGAAAATTTCACCAAATTTATTGTTTTTAAAGAATCAAAAGCTGGGCCAAAACTTACTTGGGTTGAGATCGGCATCTCAGACTTAGCGAATGTCGAAATTAAGAACGGTCTTAATAACGGAGATATTGTCTACGTACTTCCAAGCAAAGGACTAGTTGATTACCAAAAAAGATTTACTGAAAGAGTCAAAAACAGTTTTGGATAAGGTGTAAAAATTGTTACTTTCTGAATCAATTAAAACAGCATTAGATTCAATTAAGTCTAATGCAACACGTTCATTTCTGACTGCTCTTGCAATTATTATCGGAATTGCTTCTGTGATCGCAATGTTGAGTATTGGTGCAACTGCACAACAGGCGCTTGAAGATGAAATTGAAGCGCTTGGCGGAAGAATTTTAAGCGTGTATGCAAGTCAAACACGCCGAGGAGGTGTTAAAAGCTCTTTTGCCCCCCTTGAAATTAAAGATG
>CACNXK010000018.1 GCA_902624425.1 uncultured SAR86 cluster bacterium
TGGTATGAAGATGGCAGAATGATGAATAAAAATAATACTTTCTTTGATTTTATCGACTCTACAAAGTACCTAATTGAAAACAACATAGGTCATAAAGATAAAATCTTTGCTATGGGTGGAAGTGCTGGGGGTTTATTAATGGGTGCAGTAATTAACTATGAACCAGAACTTTATGCTGGAATTGTAAGTGCAGTTCCATTTGTTGATGTGCTTACAACAATGTCAGATGAATCTATTCCTCTCACAACTTTTGAATATGATGAATGGGGAAATCCAGCTAATAAAGATGAATATTTTTATATGAAAACTTATTCGCCCTACGACAATATTAAAGAACAAAACTATCCAGCAGTCTTAGTTACTACAAGCTTGTTTGATTCCCAAGTTCAATATTTTGAACCAGCAAAATATGTTCCAAAACTCAGAGAGTTTACAACATCTAACAAACCTATCTTTTTAAATATAAACCTTGTTGGTGGGCATGGTGGCAAAAGTGGAAGATTGGAATCACTAAATGAGACTGCCCTAGATTATTCCTTTATATTAAATGTTCTTAATGGCGAGAACTAGTTATCTTTCTTAATTGGCGGATTAACTTTGTAGACTCTGTATTTCTTTTTATTTGTATTTAATGAATTGAATGATGCTGATTTGTTTACTCCAAGAGTAACTGATGTATTTAAATCGCTTCCTGCTAAATTCATATATTGTAATCCACTTCCAGCATCTGGATATCTAGCCTCAAATTCACCTACATCTCTTATAAAATTATCGATAAAGCTGAAATAACTAAAATAATATTGGCCATCTGGAAGATTTTCAGCGCTAAAAGCAACCTCTCCATCTACCATTTCACCATCATTACCAAATACTAATGATATAGTTCCTCCAACCTCATCAACCTCATATAAATAAGTTGATATAAACTCAACATATGGCCTATCTCGATCAGGACCAACTTGGAATGTAGCAACTGATGACTGAATATTTTCGTTTGAAAAAGTAACTCTTGTATTTGTTCTGTAAAGACCATCTGGTAATGATGATCTATCAAAAGTTAGTCTGTAAGTTCCAAAACCATCATCATCTACATCTATTTCTGAAATCGTAACGGCTGTCGGCAAATCATTTGTAATACTTGCTACTGAAAGCTCTCCCTCACCAACTTTTGTAACAGTTATATCATAAGAATTAAACTCTATACCAAGATTAGTTGTACCTGGACTAATAGAGCCATAAGTGAAATCTAGTCCTTCTTCATCAATAATTCTTGCTACAGCTTTATTGATATTTAGCAGACCATAACCGTAATCATCATCCTTGCCCTCTGGTCCAATATCATCAACTAAATGACCATCAATAATTAATGCTTCAACTTGAGATGTTAATAGCTCAGGAACAAGTGCATATAATATTCCAATTGCACCTGCAACATGGGGAGATGCCATTGATGTTCCTTGATAAAATGCTAAATCTTCATCTCCACCAAAAGCTATAACACCGTCACTATATCCATCTGCATTAACATCAGCACCTACATCACCACCTGGAGCTGCTATATCAACTTTATCATTATATGTTGAGTAATATGCTCTTAATCTCGTAGCATCTGTTGCTGCTACTGAGATCACATTTTCACATGAAGCTGGATATCCATATACACCAGGCGCTTCCTGTGCTTCATTACCAGATGACGAAACTACTGTAATGTTTCTGTCATATAAATCATTAAAAACACCTTGATAGGAATTTGAACATCCACCTCCAGTGCTTCCAAGACTTAAATTCATAACTTTTATAGGCGTGGCTCCTGTATATACTGTACCAGTAGAGTTTGGTAGTCCTCCTGCAAATAGCATTCCTTGAACAATGTCACTATTAAATCCAGTCCCACTTGTTCCCATGACACGCATAGAAACAACACCGATACCGAATCCATTAATATTATTACCATCATTAAGAGCAGCAATAGTTGATCCTACATGAATTCCGTGTGATCCACTGGTTGATAGAGGATCAGTTGGATCACTATCAAAATCAACAAAATCAAAGCCACCTGGCAAGAATGCTGAGGTTGTATCAGCGGTAGAGTCAGCTTGAGGACCGCCACCATCTAAAACTGCGACAGCTACATCCTTAGTCTCTTGACCAATAGCAGTTAAGGCTGTTTCAAGACCAATTTGTTGAAGATTCCATTGTAAATTCCACCTTGGATCTTTCGTGAAGTTTGTTAGCTTAGCTTTAAGATCGAGTTCTAAATTAAGTCTTGGATGAAGCTCTTTGTAATGCTGAAGCACTTTCCAATGTTTTAAATACTCAACCTGTTCTAGATTATCTTGAATATTATCAAGATGACTTGAACCAAATATTCTATTGAATTCGTCAGCAACGGAAAGATTAAATCTTCTTAAACCTTTTCTTTCATCTTGATCTGATTGAATAAACTTTGTAGCAATATCTGTATCTGGATAAATATCTATTTCATATTTTTCATTACCAGTTGGAACAAATTCAGGCCCGAAAGGAATATAAGATATAAATCTATCTTTTGCGAAGTTTTCACTAGGATTGAAAAATGCAGCAGATGTTCCCTCAACATTTGAGCCAAAGGATAAAACATATTTTGCGTGTCCAGAGTTAGCTTTTACAACAGCATAAAAAGTGCCAGAATCTGGTAAGGCAATAATCTTTCTAGTTGATGTTGATGAATCTGTATATGAGAAATTAGCTAACGATCCATCTTCATTATAAAGAAGCAAATCAAGATCCATACTTTCATATTCACAACAATAAAAAGAGCCCGGATTATCTGGTAAATCCTCATAAATAAGACCTTCATTTTGTAAAGTGACTGTTAGATTTGGTGCAGCCGTTATCTTATACCAGTCTTCAGTATCAAAATTTTCAAGAGTTTCTGTATCACAAGCTCCATCGTCATCGTTGTCAAAACAAAAACCATTTTCAACAATAACAATATCAACGGTATTATCACCAATATGGCCAATAACATCTGTAGGATTCTGAAGAACTTGAGCATTTGCAAGGGAATTGTTGTCCCTCACTGTATATTTCAATGTATTTTGAACATCTCCATCAACTTCAGTAAATCTATTTGAGTACAAAGTACCATTTATTGTATAAGTATCTTTAATGTCATTAATCGAAATTGAAAGATCAAAAAGAGTTTCAAGACCGCCGGCTGAATCTTCAGCAGCTATTAGCTGAACCTCATAAACGTTGTCACCATTAACATCCTCAGGTGACTCGTAGTCAACTCCTTCAAATGCATTAAAAGCTAAGTTTCCATTTGCACTATCAATAGAAAAAATTCTAAATAGGCTTGAATCATCCCCTCCATTGATTCCAAAGGTTACGGCTCCACCTTCTGGATCTACTACATTAAGCCCAACAACTATTCTTTGGTTTTCATCTACAGAAACCTCCGGGGTTAGTCCAACAAACTCAGGAGCCTCAGGGACATCTGAAACAGTAATCTCAACATCCTGAGTAGTTCTGTTAAATCCATCATCAGCAAAAACTTGAATGTTATAAACATTGTTTGCATCCGTATCAGTTGGATTTTCAAAATTAACTCCTCCAACATATTTAAGGATACTGTTATCTTCAACTATAAACCCTGATGAATCATCACCAGTTACACCAACTGTAAGAGTGTTATTTTCAGGATCTGAAACTGAGAAAGTTGCCATTTCTATAGTATTTTCTGAGTGAGAATATGAAGTCTGTAAATCATTAATAACAGGAGGATTATTAACCTCTAAGACAGTAATACTTATTTCATCACTACTCGTTGTAAATGATCCATCAGATGCAACAATATTTAATTTATAAACATTGTCACCATCGCTGTCTGTTGGATTTGCAAAATCTGGAGCTGAACTGAAAGACAGGCTGCCAGAATCAGAGATTGTAAAGACTGAACTATCAGTTCCAGCTTTCGATAGCGTTACATCATCACCATCTGCATCAGTTGTTGTAATATCAAATACATTTGTTTGACCATTAGTTACCTCGACACTCGTTGAAAGATCAACAAATGTAGGTGCATTATCATTAAGATTATTTATGCTTACGAGAACATTTGGTGAGGTTGCAGACAAAGATCCGTCATTTGCAACAACTGCAAAAGAATAAATGTTATCTTCGTTTGAATCAGCTGGAACTTCAAAATCTGGTGAAACTTTAAAAGAAACATTACCATTAGCGTCTATACTTAATAGTGTTAAATCTTCTCCTGTGAGTGAGTATGCAAGAGTATCACCATCTTCATCTGATGCTGTTATTGTGGTTAATGTAGTATCTATATTTTCATTGACACTAATTTCTCCAGCTATTGCACCAAATAAGGGAACTTCATTAACATCTGAAATATTAACAGTGATTGGGGTTGAAGCACTATAAAGCCCATCTGTTACTGAGGCTGTAAAAGAATAATTATTTTTAACCTCAAAATTAGGATCAGACTTGAGAGTTAATACACCTGAGTCGCTAATTTCAAGATCTGAAGAGTCACCACCACTTATTGAGAAAGTAAGATTATCATTATCAGCATCTGTTGCGGTAAGGGTGGCAACTGATTGTTGATTTTCAGGAACTGTAAATGATCCACTTGATGTAATTACTGGGTCGTTATCATTAATATTATTTATCGATACTTCTACCTCTTGAGATGTTGTATTTAAATCATCACTAAAATTGACACTTACCAGATAAACATTATTTGTATCCGAATCTTCAGGCAATTCATAGTCTTTACTAGATGAGGTTAATGAAGCATTTAATCCATCAAAAGTTAATGAAAATAGATCCTTGTCTACACCACTAAGAGAGTATGTCATTGTGTCATTTTGTGGATCAGTTACTGTAAATGAAATACCTATGGAATCATTCTCGTTTATAGATTGAGATGACAAACCTTCAATAATAGGGTTACCCTCATTTTCTACATCTAAAATCGATATGACAAGATCATCGCTCACGGAATCAGTTCCGTCCGATGCTTCAATAGTTATTTCATATGAGTTATCTGAGTTGGCATCTGATGGTGTTTCAAAGTCTGGATTAGTTTTGAAGGAAATTGCACCTGAGGTCGAAATAGAAAGTTTTTCTGAATCATTACCCGATAAAGAATATCCAATAACATCATCTTCAACATCTTCAACAGTAACTGATAAAACATTCAATGTATTTTCATCAATGGATGATGATGAAACAAAATCTTTAAACGTTGGTGGGTCATTAACACTGACGACATCAATACTTATGTTTGCTGATGCAGATGTACCATCAACACTAACTGTGTATATTAATGAATCTAGCCCGAAGTAATTTTCATTAGGTGTATAAACAATATTATTACTCTCATCTATAGATGCAGATCCATTTGCTGGAGAAGATATAGAAACAGATAAACCATAGTAATCATTTCCAACATCAATAGTGTCATTAGCAAGAGGCGAGAAATCTAAGCTGTTATCTTCGTCAGTTGAAACTGAATCATCAGATAATGTTAAAACTTGATCTAGACTTGACTCTTCAATATTTTGATCTGATGCTATTAGTGAATTTAAGTTTGATGAATATAAGGCTATTCGATTTGAATCGGCTGTACCATTTGCTAATGCTTTTACATCATTTAAAAAAGTTCCTGTCGCATAGTTTGTAATTGCAAAAGTAACTGCTGAGTCAGTTCTTACTGATATCTTCTCTACGACTGATTTAACAACAGATTTTAGATCACTTGATACAGAGCTTGATATATTATCTGAAACTGAAGAGGTTAATGAAATACTGTTTGTACTTAAAACATCATCAATATATGCATCAATAAAAGTGCTTGTCTCTATAAACTCAGATAAGTTAGTAATTCCTGAATCAAAATTTTCTTGAATATTTGTATATAAGATTTCAAAAAACGTTTTTGTATCTAATGTGGATGCGTTTGTTTCATTAACAAATGTTTGTAATGAATATGCTAATACAAAGATTTGTGCATTTGCTTCATAATATTTATTAGCAGCTGTAGTTGTATTTTCTTCTGCAACTGGATCTAAGGAGTAAATATCAATACTTGATTCTAAATTTAGCAGAGTGTTAATGTCAGAACTTCCAGTGTTTGCATAATCAAGTGAAGTAAGAGGTGATACAACTCTCGAAGTGCTTGATGATGCTTTATGAGAAAGTGTTAAATTTGATAAGTTAACACCAGATGTGCTATCCGAACCTCCAAATGAAATAATATCTTGTGGATCATTAGGAAGCTCAAAAACACCATTAGAATCTGTTGAAGTAGACGGCTCACCATCATCAGATTGATAATTTGAATTAATATCTAAAATAACATCTGAAGAGGCAATATAATTAGCTCCTATAACTACACCTTGAGAGTTTCCAATAACATTTGTTGAAACTGTTCTTGAGGTTGAAGTGCCGGCTGAATTTGAGCAAGTTAAGGTATAGCTTTTTTGTCCCTCTGTCTCTGGAGTAACTGTTTCAGATCCAGATAAAGCTCTTGAGCCAGCCCATGACCCAGAAGCTGAACATGATGAGGCATTTGAGGTTGACCATGTTAATGTGACTGAGTTTCCAATGTAAATTTGATCATCGGAGATTGATAAAGTAATACTAGCTCCTGGAACAGGAGGTTCAGATGAACCGCCACCACCACCGCCGCCACAACTTGCGATGACGAAGAGCAATGTAATAAATAAAGGGGTATGACGATTCATAATTTAGGACTATTTTAAGTGACTTTTGATAAAAATAAAACGTTCATTTTTAAAGCGTTTCATATTTAACCCAATCTATTAAAAATCTTTTATTATCAGGACATGTAGTTGCATTCTCTAAGTAACATAGATCATTATTGTTTACATAGTTACCGACAAAATTACCGCCAACTGCTACATTTATAATTAGATAAAAAATTTCATTAAAAGGATAGTTTTCGTCAAAACCAATTTGATTAGAGGTAATTTCAAAAACAACATATTCATTATCTAACATAAACTTCATAGAGTTTTCTTCCCAAATGAAAGAGAGTTCATGAAATACTTCATTTAGATTGTTGGATTGACTAAGTAAATATGTTCCACCTTGATATTTATGATTGGAGGGATCAGACCCATAATGCACTGTCGATAATATCTCTTGCATATTGTTTCCTCTTATTTCAACTAAATCTATCTCCCCGCTTGCTGGCCAACCACCAAAAATTGATTCTTTTGGCATCATCCAAATTGCTGGCCACATACCAACACCCTCAGGTGATCTAAATCTAACAGTTATTTTTCCTGGATGTGTAAAGTCTACTTTATTTTCTGTAATCAGTTTTGCAGAAGTGTAATTAAATCCTTCCATTGATTCATTCAAAGGAGTTATTCTCAGACATCCATTGATCACATTTGAATTATTAGCATTATCTGTGTAGTACTGACTTTCATTATTACCCCAACCAGGAATGCCATACTCAGCTCCATTTCCAGTCATTGTTGACCAATTGTCCAAATAAGAAATATCTAAGAAATCATCAATCCAAATTATTTTATCTGTTGGACCGTCATAGTTTTGACAATCAGTTGCTTGATATGAATTCGTTGGAGGTTCAACATTTGGGATTAACAATGCGGATGAACCCCCTCCTCCACACGAAGTTACTATCAACATTAAGATGATATATTTAAGCTTCATTGAGATTAAACGATATATTCGTCTGAAAGTTTCTTAATTTCTTTTCTTAAAACAAATAAAGCTATTAAATTAGGTATAGAAACCAGTGCTACAACAACATAAGCAATATTCCATATAACTGTAGTATCAACTACAGCAGCTAAAATAAAGCATAAAACGTAAAAATTTCTATACCAAAAGACACCCTTTTCGCCAAATATGTATGCTGTTGATCTATCACCGTAATAACACCATGTAATGGCTGTTGAAAATGCAAACAGGAGTAATGCTACTGCAACCAACTTTCCGCCATACTCACCAAAGGTGCCTTGAGAAAAAGCTTTTGCTGTTAATTCTGCAGAACTTACAAGTGATTTACCTTCAACTGTAACATTTTCTTTAATTTTGCCATTTTCAACATTTAAAGATCCAGTGTATGGATTATTGCCATCTCTAATAATAATATCTTCGGCAATTGACCTTGAGTGCAATACTGTGATGTCAGAGGTTGATAATTTTCCATCCTGTATCTCAATAATTCCAGAAAATTCTTTTACATTAGAATCTAGATATTGAACATAATTTGTTAACTGATCCATATGATCTGGATTCACATAAGTTCCGTCAGTATTTACCTCATCACTATATATACCTTCAAGAATGACCATATCTGTTTTAGAGAAAGTAGTATCAAATTTCTCTGTCCAGACTCCGCTAGATAAAATTACAAGTGCAGTAACACTACATACGACAATCGTATCAATGAATGGTTCTAATATAGAAACAATGCCCTGATCGATGGAAGTATTCTTTGAGGAAGCATGAGCTATAGGTGAAGAACCCTGTCCAGCTTCATTTGAGTAAAGCCCTCTTGCTACTCCATATTTTAAACTCATTGCAAAGCTGGCTCCTAAAAATCCACCAACAGCAGCAGAACCTGTAAACACTTGAGCAAAAATTGCATTAAATGAAGGGATGATATTATGATAATTTTCTATCAAGATAACTAAAGCGCCTCCAAAATATATAAGACCCATTATTGGTATAATCTTACTAGCAACTGAAGCTATTCTTTTTATACCTCCAATAATAATTATCCATAGCAAACCACCCAAAAATAAACCTGTAAATAGTTTTGGAACTGAAAACTCTGAGTTCATTACAAGAGCAATATTGTTAATTTGAGGCATGTTTCCAGATCCTATTGCAGTTATCATCATTAAAAGCGCAAAAAGAATTCCTGCCCATTTCATATTTAATGCATGTTCTATGTAGTACATTGGTCCACCAGAAATAGACCCATCATCAAGTTTTGTTCTATATTTGTGACCCATTGTTACTTCAACAAATTTTGTAGTCATTCCAAATATGGCAGTAATCCACATCCAAAAAATTGCTGCAGGGCCACCTGTCCATATAGCAAGGGCGACACCACCAATATTTCCGGTTCCTACTGCACCAGACATTGCAGTAGTTAAAGCTTCAAATGCGGAAGTTTCACCATCAGCATCTTCTTTGTGATTTTTTCCTGACACTAATTGCCATGCTTTTCCAAAAAATTTGAATTGAGGAAAACCAAGATAAATAGTGAAAAAGATTCCTGTTCCAACTAATAATATTGGAAACCACCATGAGCCACTTAAATATCCATCAAGTGTAATTAAGAAATCATTAAATTGAACCATACCTATTCCTCAAAATATTTGACCAAATCTACATAACCGCCAATAAGCTTATCATTAATAAAAATTTGTGGCATTGTTCTAGCGTATTTATTCTTTTCTAGAAGAATATCAATATTATTATCTTCCTCTATATTAATCGATTCATACTCATGGCCTTTTTGCACAATTAAGTCTTTAGCTCTCTCACAATACGAGCACCTGTTTTTTGTAAAAACTAAAAATTTCATAAATTAAC
>CACNXK010000019.1 GCA_902624425.1 uncultured SAR86 cluster bacterium
CTCGAACTAAGAGACAGAGCGCAAGCTCTGTTTTTTTTTGCGTTATAAAAAATATAGAAAATATGTTTTTTTAATCCTGTTACATTAGAATATATAAAAATATTTTTGGAGAAGGTTTATGGATCTTAATAATAAAGTTGCTTTAGTTACAGGTGGCGCCTCAGGATTAGGCCAAGCAACAGTTGAAAATTTTGTTTCAGCAGGCGCAAAAGTTGTAATACTTGATATTAACGAAGATAACGCAAATAAAATAATTGAAACCCTTGGTGCTGATAAAGTCTCTTTCATCTCAACAAATATTATGGAAGAGGAGCCGGTGGTGTCAGCAATTAAGAAAATAGAAGATGAACATGGTGCTTTGCATGTCGCTGTGAACTGTGCGGGCACTGGATATCCAGGAAGAATTTTGGGAAAGGAAGCGCCACATCCTCTTGATGCATTTCAGTTCATCATAAATCTAAACTTAGTTGGTACTTTTAACGTTATGCGTATAGCAGCAGAACTTATGGATAAAAATGAACCTGATGAAGGCGGTGAGAAGGGTGTAATTATTAATACAGCTTCGGTTGCAGGTTATGAAGGTCAAATTGGTCAGTCAGCATATAGCGCTTCAAAAGCTGGCGTTATTGGATTGACAATTACAGCTGCACGAGACTTAGCCAGACACTCAATAAGAGTTTGTACTATTGCTCCTGGAATATTCGATACTCCATTAATGCAGCTTGCACCTGACAAGATTCGTGATCCACTTCTTGAGTCAACGCAATTCCCTCATAGATTTGGTAAACCAAGCGAATTTGGCCAATTATCAGCTCATATAGTCGAAAACTCATATCTTAATGGAGAAACTATTAGACTTGACTCTGGAATGAGGATGAAGCCCAGATAATGGAATATAGAGCTTATTATATTGAAGAAAAAGATGGGGTTTTTTCAGGCTCAATAAAAATTCTTGATACTCCTGAACCAAATGATAATGAAGTTCTGATAAGCGTTTCTTATTCTTCTTTAAATTTCAAAGATGCTCTCTGTGCTACTGGAGTAAAAGGTGTTGCTGCTTCATACCCATTTGTTCCAGGAATTGATGCAGTTGGAACAGTAGCAAAATCAAAAACTGATGCATTCGCGGAGGGCGATAAAGTAATATGTTCGGGCTATAAATTAGGAATGAGCGTGAATGGAGGCTTTGGTAACCTTATCTGCGTTCCTTCGGAATGGATTGTTCCTCTTCCAAAAACATTATCTGATTTTGAGGCTATGTCATATGGAGTTGCAGGATTAACTTCAGCTGCATGTATAAAGTCGATTCTAGATAAAGGAGTTATTGATTCTCTTCCTATGGTTGTATCAGGTGCTACTGGTGGGGTTGGATCAGTTGCTGCAGGAATTTTAAGCAAAATTGGTTTTTCAGTAACAGCAGTTACTGGTAAGTCCAATGAAGATAAATTTCTTCATCAAATCGGATGTGAAAATATTATAAATAGAGAGGAATTTCTTGAGGGAGGTGTAAAACCTCTTGATAAAACCGCATTTGGCGGAGGTGTTGATACAGTAGGTGGAGATATTCTTGCTAAAATACTGTCTCAAACAGCTCAGAAAGGATCAATAGCTTGTTGTGGTAATGTTGCTGGTGCTTCTTTCCAATCATCTGTGTTTCCTTTCATTTTAAGAGGCATTTCTTTATTAGGAATAGATTCAGCTGAATCTTCAATTGAACTAAAAAAACATCTTTGGGAAAAATTAGGCGATGAATGGAAATTAGATTTATCAGAACAGACAAAGACTATACAATTAGACCAATTAAATTCTGAGATTGAAAAAATAATTAAAGGTCTGCAGCTTGGAAGAGTAGTAATAAAACACGGAGAATAATATGTCGGATGAATTTGAAAAATTTTATGAAGATAAAGAGGCAAATGAAGACTCAAAATCTGATACAAGAGTCGCTTTTATCTTAGTAATATGTTTTGTTGCTGCGGCTCTTTTTTGGGTTTCTGGGCAGTAATCTACTCAGATAAGAATTTCTCAGCATCAAGGGCGGCCATACAACCAAATCCAGCGGAAGTAATTGCCTGTCTGTAGACTTTGTCAGCAACATCACCAGCTGCAAAAACACCAGGGACAGAAGTCTCAGTGACTGAACCATCTAAGCCAGACTTAATTACTATATAACCATCCTTCATTTCAAGCTGACCATCAAAGATCTCAGTATTTGGATTGTGCCCAATTGCAATAAAAACTCCATGTAAATCTATTGATGAAACTGAACCATCTTTATTTTTTAAGTTAACGCCTGTTACCCCAGTAGCATCTCCAACTACTTCATCCAGTTCGCTATCCCAATGCAATTCTATCAATCCTTCATCAGCTTTTTTAAAGATACGATCTTGAAGTATTTTCTCTGCCCTCAGTTCATTCCTCCTGTGAACAAGATGAACTTTTGAACAAATATTTGCTAGGTAAAGAGCTTCCTCAGCAGCGGTATTTCCGCCACCAATAACGGCAACTTCTTGATCTTTATAAAAGAATCCATCACATGTTGCACATGCGGAAACACCTCTTCCAAGAAATTCTTGTTCTGACGGAAGACCTAGATATTTAGCTGATGCTCCAGTTGCAATTATTAATGTATCTGCTTCATATGAATCTGTGCCGCTCAAAAGGAAAGGAGAATTCATAAGGTTTACTTTGGAAATATGATCATTAATGATTTCAACACCAAACTTTTCAGCATGTTTTTTCATTCTCTCCATTAGATCAGGACCCTGCAAATCATCACTATCTCCAGGCCAGTTCTCAACTTCAGTAGTAGTGGTAAGTTGTCCTCCAGGTTCGGCTCCAGCTATGATAATAGGATCCAATCCTGCTCTTGCAGCATAAATCGACGCTGCATATCCTGCAGGTCCTGATCCTAGAATTATAAGTTTTTTACTCTCCATAAATACTGAACTGAAATTATAGTTCAATTATGAAGAAATTATATTAAAGAACTAATATAATTTATATTTCGGAGAATAATAATTGCTATAAAAAAAGTAAATACTGATAATCAGCCAGTAAAGATACTTTCCAACTTCCTAGGCTTTGGCCTTATAGGCTTTTCAATTTATATACTGATTTCACTCATTTCTTACAATGCCGCTGATTCTGCATATTTTTATCAGACTAATGACCCTAATGTAATAAATCTTGGGGGTCCTTTGGGGGCTGTGATATCAGATATTTTGTTATCATCAATTGGCTTAGGGTCGTATCTTTTGCTTATATTCATTTCCTTATGGTCCCTTGAATCACTCGCACCAAAGGTATTTAAATTATCTAGCCCAAGATTTTTGTTCAGAATTTTAGGGGGATTACTTTCATTGGTTTGTTTCACTGCTTTGAGTGAGTTTTATATTGCTGGTCAGTCTTTTCCTCAAGGTTCATCAGGTGGTTTTATTGGAAAATTTATTTTTTCAAATTTGGTTCTTATTTTTGGTTTAATTGGAAGTTTATTATTTTTAATAATATTTCTTATACCCTCAATTACACTTGGTTTGAATATCGCATGGTCACTGCTCTTTTCTTATTTAGGGAAATTTATTCTTCAAAGCCTATCATTAATAAAAACTATTTTTGAAAATGTATTCAGTGTCCTGGAAAAACTTTTCTCAGCCTTTCTGAAGGGATTAAAAAATATAATTAAAAATATTTCTAATCTTACGGATAAAAAAAATATTAATATTACAAATAAAAATTTACCTAAAACTCCAATTAAAAAATCTTTAGAGACTAAATCTGTTCCAAAAACTCAGAGTGTAATTAATTTAAAGAGTGATAAACCTTCTGAGGAAAACAAACTATCCGATACCAATAAAATTGAAGATGATAAACCCATTACAAAGATGCCTAGCACAGAGCTTTTGGATAGGGCGCTTGACGATGGCGAGTCTCTTAGTAAAGAAGATCTTGAATCATTATCAGAGCTCTTGGAAATAAAATTAGATGAATTTGGAATTGAAGCCGAAGTAGTTTCTGTTTTACCTGGACCAGTTGTTACGAGATTTGAAATTCAACCAGCTCCTGGAACCAAAGCAAATAAAATTACAAATATTGCTCAAGATATAGCAAGATCCCTTGCTGTAAGCAGCGTCAGAGTTGTTGAGGTTATTGAGGGTAAATCTGTTGTAGGTATTGAAATACCAAATACCAATAGAAAGATGGTGAGATTAAAGGAAATTTTAGCTTCATCTGCATTTGAAAATTCAAAATCCCATTTATCTTTAGCTCTTGGTAAAGATATTGCAGGTAAAGCCGTTGTTGTTAATTTAGAAAAGATGCCACATTTACTTGTTGCAGGTACAACCGGTTCAGGTAAATCAGTCGGAATTAATGCAATGCTTTTAAGCTTATTATTCAAATCTGATCCCGAGGATGTAAGACTGATTCTTATTGATCCTAAAATGTTAGAACTTTCAGTTTATGATGGAATACCCCATCTACTAACTCCAGTAATTACAGACATGTCTGATGCTGCGAATGGATTAAGATGGTGTGTTGCTGAAATGGATAGAAGATATAAATTGATGTCTGCAATGGGTGTCAGGAATTTAGCCAGTTTCAACTCAGCAATAAAAGAGGCATCAGATAAAGGTGAATCTATTCAAAACCCACTTAAAGAAAATGAAGAGGAGTTTCTTGAAGAGTTGCCTTCCATAGTAGTAGTTGTTGATGAATTTGCAGATATGATGATGTTGGTTGGTAAAAAAGTTGAACATCTGATTGCAAGAATTGCTCAAAAAGCTAGAGCTGCTGGTATTCATCTAATTTTGGCAACTCAAAGACCTTCCGTTGATGTCATAACTGGCTTGATAAAAGCGAATATACCAACAAGGATTTCTTTTCAGGTTTCTACAAAGATTGATTCTAGAACTGTTCTTGATCAAGGTGGAGCAGAGCAACTTCTAGGATATGGTGACATGTTATATCTTCCTGCCGGTCAAGGCGTTCCAGCGAGAGTTCATGGGGCATTTGTAGGTGACGATGAAGTTCACAGAGTCGTGGATGATTGGAAAAAAAGAGGTAAACCTGATTATGTAGATGAAATTACCTCCGACCTACAAGATACAGGTCCAATTCCGGGTTGGTCTAATGCGTCTGGTTCAGGAGAGGAGGATGATGAGCTTTATGATGAAGCTGTAAATTTTGTTATTGAATCAAGAAGAGCTTCTATTTCAGCTGTTCAAAGAAAGTTGAGGATAGGATACAACAGGGCGGCTAGACTTATAGAGTCTATGGAAGCAGCTGGGCTAGTTTCTGAGATGAGTTCAAATGGCTCAAGAGAAGTTTTAGTTCCAAAAAGAAATTAGATGAATTTAAAGATTTTTCTATTTTGTTTCCTTTCTTTCAATATTTGCGCAAATGATCAGATCCGAAATATTAATAATTTTTTAGATACTGATAGATTTTCATATGAGCAGGTTACACAAAATTCAGATGAGATTATTTCAGGCAAGTTGGTTTTAGATCCTCTACAAACTTACTTAGAAATTTTATCCCCTTATAGAGAAAGCTATCTAATAAGCAAAAACTTTATTACTTATATAGATATAGACTTTTCACAGCAAAGAACATTTGAATACTCAAAAAGCGATTATCCAATAATTAACATTATTTCAAAGAAGAAGATTCCGGAAGACGATGATTCTCTTAATATTCTCACACTTGAAGAATCAGTTTATGTCACCGACAAAGCAACTAAACAAATATTCAAAATTTCATTGAATGAAGATGAGACATTGATAATTCAATTTAAAGATAACTTTGGAACTGAAAACTCAATTTTCCTCAAAAGATTAACATGAACATTTTATTAATAGCTTGCGGTGGTGGAGTCGGAGCAGTTTTAAGATATGTGCTTACAGAATATATTAATAATAATCTTTCTAACACATTTCCATTGGGGACACTCTCTGTAAATATTTTAGGATGCTTTATCGTAGGCTGCGTTGCAGGATATTTTGCTAGCAAATCTTCTCCAATGTATTTCTTTTTCGTAATCGGTTTTTTAGGATCTTTTACAACAATGTCGGCTTTTTCAATCCAAGCATTGGAGCTTTTAAATACAAATGCACTCAATGGTATTGTCTATATTATTCTGACTTTTAGTCTTACAATAGTGGCTACGTATATTGGCCTAATGGTTTTTTCGAAATGATTGATATTAATTTTCTTAGAGCAGACCCAGAAAAAGTAAAAAATAGTTTAAAAATAAAAAACTATGATTTAAATGTAGAACTATTCAAAAAGATTGACTCAGTTAGAAAGGAGCAACAAATTGAAGTAGAGGATTTGCAAAGCCAAAAAAATAAGCTTTCAAAAGAATTTGGAGATCTTAAAAAAAATAATTTAGATACATCAAAGCTCTCTGTAGAGTTAGATGAGATAAAGAAAAAACTAGAGGAAAAAGAAAACTTACTTAATAAATCTCTTACAGATCTAAAAGATTTTCTCTTAGATATTCCTAATACCCCTTATCAAGAAGTAGAGCCGGGGAATAGCGAAGAGGACAACAAAGTTATAAAAACAGTCGGAGAGATAATAAAAAGAGATTCAATTGATCATCTTGAAATAACTTCAGACATTGATACTGAGTCAGCCGTCAAACTTGCAGGCACAAGATTTTCGGTTCTTAAAGATGATGTAGCAAAACTACATAGAGCTCTGATATCTTTCATGCTAGATATTGCTGAAAAAAATGGCTACAAAGAGCGTTATGTGCCTTACATAGCTAATTCCCAGAGCTTAACCGGAACCGGACAACTCCCAAAATTTGAAGATGATCTTTTTAAAGTCTCTGAAGATTTGTACTTAATTCCTACAGCT
>CACNXK010000020.1 GCA_902624425.1 uncultured SAR86 cluster bacterium
TTCTTTTCTTGAAATACTGTCAAGTACTATATTTTTTGAAAGATCTTGTTGATTACCTAAATATTTTAGTTTCACTGACGTATGCCAATTCCTTTTTTAAGAAGATATAAACATATGCCAGTAAATAAAATGATGAAGCCTATCATCATGCCAAGGGCTAGCGGAATTGAAACATCGCTAGAACCAAGCATTCCCTCCCTAAATGTATTAACAACATAAAGCATAGGATTAGCCAAGGAAATATTTCTCCATATATCTGGCAAAATGTTAATAGAATAGAAAACACCGCCAAGGTATATCAAAGGCGTCAATACAAATGTCGGTATAACAGCTATATCATCAAAGCTATCAGCATAAATCGCGTTTATAAAACCCATTAACGAAAACATTATTGAAGTCAGGAATAAAACGAAAATCGTTAAACCATAATTTGCAATTTCAAAACTTGGATAGAAAACTAAACTAACTAAAAATACAATTACTCCTATTATTACACCCCTTGCAACTCCGCCAACAACGTAACCAAATAAAATAGCCCAATTAGGCATAGGAGAAATTAAAAGTTCCTCAACAGCTCTTTGAAACTTAACACCGTAAAAAGAGGATACGACATTTGAGTAAGCTGCTGTGATTACAGCCAACATAATCAATCCTGGTATCATAAACTGTATGTAATCAAACCCATCCATTGCTCCGATTCTAGGACCAATTAATGAACCAAATATAACAAAATATAGACTTGTTGTTACTGCTGGTGGTACAAGAGTTTGTACCCAAATACGCATAAATCTTCTGAGCTCTTTTTCAGACAGAGTGATAATTGACCAAATTAATTCTTTAGTTTCCATCTTTTTCTTTTACCAGTCTTATGAACAATTCCTCTAACCTATTTTGTTCATTCCTCATAGATTTTACTTTAATTCCATGATCTGAGAGTTTATTAAAAAGAGTATTAAGGTCATCATCTTTTGTTAGGGTCGCTATCAAAGTTTTAGGATCTTGAGACTTCAAATCAAAAATGGGTAGCTCTGGGATATCTTGCAATTCCTCATCAAGATCTAAAACAAAGCTCTGAATCGAAAGCCTGCTTAAAAGTTCCTTCATCGAAGTATCTTCTACTATAATACCTTCATCTATGATGGCAATATTATTACAATGTTGCTCAGCTTCCTCTAAATAATGCGTAGTTAGGATTATTGTGGTCCCCTTTTTATTGATATCTGATAGAAAGTCCCACATATCTCTTCTAAGCTCTATATCAACACCAGCAGTTGGTTCATCTAAAATCAATAATTTAGGCTCATGAACTAAAGCTTTGGCTATCATTAATCTTCTTTTTTGGCCGCCTGATAAATTCCTAGCCTGGTCATGACGCTTGTCCCACAAAGATAATTTTTCTAACAGATTTTTGCATCTTTCTTTGGCAACATCTTTTGGGATTCCATAAAAACCTGCCTGAGTAATTACAATGTCTTCAACTTTTTCAAATTGAGAAAAATTTATCTCTTGAGCTACAACACCTAAAAAAGATTTTGCTTTGGGAAAATTATCATCAATATCATAACCGAATATCTTAATATTCCCTTCAGTTTTATTTGTAATAGAGCTTATGATGCCTATTGTTGAGGACTTACCAGCTCCATTCGGGCCAAGCAAAGCAAAAAAATCACCTTTAGTAATCTTTAGATCTATTCCTTTTAAAGCTTCAACATCATTGCTATAAACTTTTTTAAGACCATTAATCTCAAGAGCATATTCTGACATTAGGTAGTCTCAACCTCTGAATCTACTAATAGTAAACTTAAAATTAAACCAATTAGTATTCCAATCCACATAAATTCTCCACCAAAAGCTATGAGAACTGCTGTTACCAGAGCAACAGCCATTTCAGAGTTCTTTTTCACCATTGACATTGCGACATAGGCGCAAGCTAAGCCTGTGAGAACAAGCGTTACTCCTAAAGCTAATATCATTAGAGGTTGCATAAATGTAACAAACGGTAAAGTAAAATATAAGAATGGAATCCCCATTAAGTAATATGATCCAATGCCATCAAATAAAGATCTCATCACAGAACTTCCTTGCTTCCACCTCTCTACAACTATTACATGAACTCCTGTCCAAAGAGCTCCTTGTGTTGGAAAGAATGGATTTAAGATTGTCCCAAAAAAGTTTCTGATACCAACACTGTTGTGAGCCCTATTTATATCTATATTAATCTCTTCATCAGGCCTATAGCTTTGTCCATCTTTCAAAATCTCAGAACCAGTAACAAAATCACCAAATAATAAAAGATAGCCAATAATAACCAATGGAAAAACTTCTTGATAATACTCAATTGGAGGTAAACCAATTGATAAAGGTGATGTCTTGTTATAAACCTCAACAACAGGCGGTATTGCAAAGCCTGACTGAATATCAAAACTTATCTCGCCAAATAAATAACCTACAATTGCAGCAATTAGGAATCCTGGCAAGAGGCCTAAAGATCCGATAATTTGAAGAATTTTATTTTTTGCAGCCATCCTTTTAAATGGTTCTGAAAAAGTAGTAACTGAGCAAATTACAAGAGCAAGAATCATAGATATTGGAGCATCACCTATATATCTTTCATAGTCACTAAAAAATATTTGATGAAATGCTGCCAATGCTGCACCCAGGATAATTCCTGACTTTAATGCATTAGGAATTTTTTCAGTTATTACCCTGCCTAAACCGGTCATACCAAGTAATAATATAATGGCAGTAAACTCAATACACATGGCAGCCATATATTGAAATGTTTCAACTCTATATGTGCCATCGAAAAAACCTTTTGACATAAAAAATGCTATTACTAATGGAAGTGCGGGAGTAACCCATCCAGGTGCAAAAGGCTCACCAAAAATTATTGGTCCAGCGGTGATTAAGGTGCTTGCAATAAAACAACAAGCAACTGCTTCCTCAAAAGATAATCCAAGCGCCATTACAACAGGTGCTCCTGCAAATGCTGTAGCTCCTGAGATGACCATTCCTTGTAAGAATTCTGCTGTTAAAAATTTAATATGTATAAATGGAATCTTTAAGGTGAAAGGTCCCCACTTTATCCCATAGTTCTCTACTTTATTAATATCATTCATTTTGATAAATCCCCCATTGCATTTTCTAGTCCTCTTAGTGTAAGTGGATACATTCTATCTTCAAATATTTCTTTTATTATGCATACCGAAGAGGTGTACTCCCAGTGATCATCAGGTACAGGATTAAGCCAAGCAATCTTTTCAAAATGATTTGAAATTCTTTTTAGCCAATCAATTCCTGGCTCTTCATTCCAATGCTCAATACTTCCTCCTGGATTTGTAATTTCATATGGAGCCATTGTTGCATCGCCAACAAGAATAACCTTATAGTCCGATGAATATTTATTTATTACATCATGCAATTTGAAACGCTCCTGGCTTCTTCTTTTATTATCCTTCCAGACTGTCTCATATATACAATTATGAAAATAAAAATATTCAAGGTTCTTTAACTCGGTTTTTACAGCTGAAAATAGCTCCTCACATACTTTTACATAAGGATCCATAGAACCGCCAACATCGAAAAAGATCAAAACTTTTACTGCGTTAGTTCTCTCAGGCAGCATATTTATATCAAGAATACCTCCATTCTTTGCAGTATTCTTAATTGTGCCAGACATATCAAGTTCCATATTGTTACTTTGTCTAGCAAACTTACGAAGACGTCTTAATGCCATCTTAATGTTTCTAGTACCTATAAGAACTGAATCATCTAAGTTTTTGTATTGTCTTTGCTCCCAAACTTTAACAGCATTGCCACCACCACCTTTTCCGCCAACTCTAATCCCCTCTGGATTATTTCCTGAATTTCCAAAAGGTGATGTTCCAGCAGTTCCAACCCACTTATTACCACCCTCATGCCTTTCTTTCTGTTCATCTAATCTTTTTTTAAATTCTTCTAAAAGCTTCTCTAATCCACCCAATGATTTAATTTCTTTAAGTTCTTCTTCAGTGAGCTGTTTTTCAAATTCTTTTCTTAACCAGTCTTCAGGAATAAGAGCTGCAAAAATATCTTCTAATTTTTCCATTCCTTTAAAATATATTTCAAAGGCTCTATCAAATTTATCATAGTGCTTTTCATCTTTTACCAATATTGCTCGTGATAAATAATAGAAATCATTCATATCTGAATATGCTATCCTGGCTTCAAGCGCTCCAATCAAATCGAGTAGCTCTCTCAGAGAGCAAGGCACTCCAGAAGATTTAACAGTATTAAATAGATTTATTAACATTTATTAGTTATTTACTTCTCGTCTTGTCATAAAAGCAAGTCTTTCAAGAAGTTGAACGTCCTGTTCATTTTTCAAAAGGGCTCCATAAAGAGGAGGTATTGCTTTAGAAGAGTCTGCATTTTTTAGTATTTCATCTGGTATGTCATCTGATAAAAGAAGTTTTAACCAGTCCACCAGCTCAGACGTGGAAGGTTTCTTTTTGAGGCCAGGTATTTTCCTCACATCAAAAAATACATCTAATGCATCTTTAACAAGTTTTTTCTTTATTTTTGGATAGTGCACAGCAACAATTTTTTCCATAGTTTCTCTATCTGGAAACTGAATAAAATGGAAAAAACATCTTCTTAAAAATGCATCAGGAAGCTCTTTCTCATTGTTTGAAGTTATTATAATTATTGGTCTATGTTTAGCCTTAATAGTCTGATCTGTCTCGTAACAATAGAATTCCATCCTATCAAGCTCTTGTAATAGATCGTTAGGAAATTCAATATCGGCTTTATCAATTTCATCAATCAAAAGAACAACCTGCTCATCTGCTTCAAAAGCCTCCCATAATTTCCCTTTATTGATGTAATTGGTAATATCTTTAACTCTTTCGTCGCCCAGTTGGGAGTCTCTTAACCTCGTAACAGCATCATACTCATATAGTCCTTGCGTAGCTTTAGTTGTAGATTTTATATGCCACTCAATAAGTCTTTTTCCTAATGATTCTGCAACTTCAATAGCGAGCAAGGTTTTACCTGTTCCCGGCTCTCCCTTGATTAATAAAGGTCTTTCAAGTGTGACAGATGCATTAACTGCCATGCTTAGATCTTCTGTAGAAACATATTTTTTAGTACCTTTAAATTTCATAACTTTTCCTTATTGTTTGGTTAAATGTGGTAATTTTTCTTCTGACTTTAGTATTCTAGTTAGCTGTCTACTCGTTGCAACTAAATTTTTATTTAAATCCCAAATCTGACAATCCTGCTCGAAGAAGCCTTTGTTAAGATCTTTTGCAATTACATCCATAAAAAGCTCACTTGTTGATGGAAGCTGTCTAATATTTGTTGTTAATGATAGTGTTGGCACCCATCCAAGGGGTCCATATTTATTCATGACAACTGGCGGAAAAAAGTCAGAGTAAAAAGATAAGACAAACTGATCAGGAATTTCT
>CACNXK010000021.1 GCA_902624425.1 uncultured SAR86 cluster bacterium
ACGCCTCAACTGGAGTTATTACTTTTGCATCTGCACCAGACTATGAAACAACAACTTCATATTCTGCAACCGTAACAGTAAGCGATCTCACTAATGCAGAGACGCAAGATATTACAGTAAGTATCGGTAATCTAAATGAACATGGACCTGAATTGACACCTTCAGGTGCGACGATAAATGAGGGATCTACAGCTGTAACAACTATAATTGCTACTGATGCCGATGGAGATGAGACCATTACCTTTAGCATTTCTGATACTGGTCAAGGATGTACAGATAATAGTTTCTTCTCTATTGGTGAATCAACTGGTAATTTAACTTTTATATCTGCACCAGATTATGAAAATCCTGCTGATAGTGATACCGATAATCGATACAAACTATGTGTTCTTGCTTCTGATAATGGTGGTGCTGCGGGAACATACTCTGTAGAAACTGTTAGAACTCAAGGTATGCTCGTAACTGTTATTGTTAGCGATGTAAATGACTCACCATCATTTACCTCATCTGCTACTTTTAGTGCAGATGAAAATCAAACTTCTATTGGTACAGTTACTGCTTCAGATCAGGACGGCGATACCTTAACTTTTTCAATAGGCGATGGAGATAGTGTAATAAGTATTAATAGCTCATCCGGCGTCCTGGTTTTTAATAACACCCCGGACTATGAACTAAAACCTAGGTATCCCCCAGGAACTGGAGATTCATTTAATGGCGAAAAGTACTTAGTTAGAGTATCAGATGGTACAGATAGCACTGATCAAAGAATTGTTATTAACATCGTTAATCTTAATGATAACTCACCTGTGATAACTTCATCAGCTACATTTTCAGCAGATGAGAATCAAACAACTATTGGAACGGTAACAGCAACTGATGCCGATGGAGATACATTAATATTTAGTTCATCAGATACTAATATTCCAATTAATAGCTCATCAGGAGTATTAAGTTTTGCTACAGCGCCAGATTTTGAGGTACAAAATACATATACAGTAACAATTACTGCAAGTGATGGCATTCCTGGCAGGGCTGGAACAAATTCAACAACACAGGAAATTACAATAACAATTAATAATCTAGATGATTAAACATATTTATCAGTAGATTTAATTAATAAAGAAATGGTTTCTGATCAAAAGAACGATTGAAAAGCCATCTCAATAAAATTTTTTTTGAGGACAAGGCTAGCCCTGTTCTCAACTAAACAAGATCGAGGAATTAAGCAGCGTTTTTCTTTAAATCTGTTTTGATATCAGAATTTAAATTCGATTTTTTTGGATAATTGTCTGCATATGAGTGATTTACATCAGCATGATGCATCTCATCAGCTCTTACGCAAGTTATTAAATCTGATAACTGGGCGTCTTTATGAAGATCATAGTAATCAATGGCAATTTTGGGTGCTCTAATATTCATAACTTTTCCACTTTCAACTAAATTAAGATACTCTGTATAACTTTTTACCGCTTCATCCTCAAAGTAGCCAATCATTCGATGAGAAGTTTTAGGAAAGAAAATATACATCAACAAGTAGAATGTCATAAATATTCCTTGTGCGACGATAACAAGAAATCTCTCAAAGACATTTGGTTTTGCAATTTCAATAAAAAACATTAAATGCATCCTTTCATTTTCTGCCTCAGCAAGCATTTCTCTTATTTGCGCACCATAACCAGTTTGCATACTTCTAAGGCTTCGTAGGTGGATCAACATACCAGCAACCATGCCAGGAACACCAGCAATAGTCTCAAGCACTACAGCCCTGTGTCCATATCTTTTGGCAAAGAAGGTATCAGCTATAAGCCTAAAGAACTTCGTCATAGATAAAGCAAAGAAATCGGAAAAGTTTTTTGGCTTATTCATTAATTTACTTGTGCAAGGTATTGTTGAACTCGCTCTTTATTCATAACTATCATAGATTCAAGAGAGGAAACGGAATTTTTGACATCATCAATATTTGTTGGACTGCCAACTTGGATAACGCCAATCATTCCAAGTGCTATATGTGGAGTGCATTGATAGACATAAACACCCTCTGCATTGAGTTCAATAGTTATCTTCTCGTTCATAGCTCCATTCCAAGAATTTGCAGAGGAGGGTATAAGACCTGGTACAGATTGTGAGTTATGTAACATATCTGTTGGTAAAAAAGTAACTGTATCGCCAACGTTAGCTTTAATAAATGGTGGATCAAATACCATTACTTGACCTGAAGCATCTGCATTGACCATTTTCACGTCAAAGTTTTCAGCTACAACAAATGAGGTTAATAGAGTAAGAAAAAATATAGATTTATGCATAATTAATAATATAAGTTATTTGTATAATTAATTATATAATAAATCTATATCTAAATCTATGTTATATATTTATTAGTTGATTTAATTAATAGCGTTGATATCTGGTCTTCAAAAGCCGAATGACCAGAGGTATCTGCAATTAGTAGTTCTGAGATTGGCCATCTTGTATGAACTTCCCATGCTGAGGCAGCTGGACATACAATGTCATATCTTCCTTGAATAATTGAGCATGGAATGTGTTTAATTTTATCAATATCATCAAGAAGTTGAGTTTCTCTTGCAAAAAAACCTTTGTTTACAAAATAATGATTTTCAATTTGTGCAAATGCAAGTGCAAACCTTGGATTAGAGAATTCATCAACTAAGGATTCTTTAAAAACCAAATTGCTTGTTGTTGCTTCCCATTGAGACCAAGCAATCGCTGCATCTAATTTTTTTGGTTCATCATTGGATGCAAATATCTTTTGATATGCAGACATAAGATCATGCCTTTCATTTTCATCAATTATATTTATAAAATTTTCCCATGCCTCAGGGAAAATTTGACTTGCACCATATTGATAAAACCATTGAAGTTCATGACGACGAAGTAAAAAAACACCTCTTAGAATTATTTCGGTGACAGAGCTAGGATGTTTTTGGGAGTAGGCAAGAGCTAGTGTACTTCCCCAAGATCCTCCAAATACTAGCCATTTTTCTATGTTTAGTAGCTTTCTAATTGCTTCGATATCATTAACCAAATCCCAAGTAGTGTTATTCTCCAGACAGGCATGAGGGAGACTTCTGCCACAACCTCTCTGATCAAAGACGACAAGCCTATATTTCTTTGGATCAAAAAAACGCCTTACTTCTTCACTGCCTCCGCCACCAGGTCCGCCATGAAGAAAAACAGCAGGCTTTCCATCAGGATTACCACATTGTTCATAGTAGATATCATGACCATCTATAGAATAAAAACCTTCATCAAAAGGCTTTATTTTTGGAAATAGTGTAGATGAACTGGCCATAGTTTTATTATAATAAATATCAATTATTTATGAATAAGAATAAATTAATAGCAACCATTGTTTTAGTCATTCTTGGATTTTCAACATCTGTAATACTTTTTTTATATCAAACTGAAAGACTTGATATGGAAACTGCCCAAACTTTAGCCATGTATTTCTTTGGAGCTTTTATAATATTTGGGGCAGGGTACTTATATTTTGATCTAAAAAACTTAAGCAATAAATAAAAGAGGCTTATATGGAAAAAGTACTGGTAACCGGTGGATCTGGGTTTATAGCTTTGCACTGCATAGACCAACTTCTTGAAAAAGGCTTTATGGTCAGAACAACAATAAGATCTGAATCTAGAAAAGAAGAAATTAATAAAGCAATGGATAAATACCCTAATTTAGATCAAAATCTTGAGTTTCACATTTGTGATCTTTTGAAAGACGAAGGTTGGGAAGCTGCAGTTGATGGTTGTGATTATGTTCTGCATGTTGCATCGCCATTTATCTTAGAAGTACCAAGTGATGAAAACGTATTAATTAAACCTGCAGTTGACGGTACTTTGAGAGTATTAAATGCATGCTCAAAGGCTCATGTAAAAAAAGTTGTTCTAACCTCATCTGTAGCCGCTGTAGCTTACGGTCATGGTGTAGAAAAAACTTATGATGAATCTGATTGGTCAAATACAGGAGAAGATTCAGATATAACTCCTTATGCAAAAAGTAAAACTTTAGCAGAGAAGGCTGCTTGGAACTTTGTGGAAGAACTTGATCCAGATAAAAAATTTGATTTCACAGTTATCAACCCTGTAGGTGTTTTTGGTCCAATGCTAACAAGAGACATAGGCACATCAAACTCTTTAGTTTCTCGATTAATAAATGGCGAGCTTCCTGCTTGTCCTGCAACTCATATGGGTTATGTAGATGTTAGAGATGTTGCAAAGGCTCATGTTTTTTCTATGCTCAATAGTTCTACTAATAATAAGAGAATAATAGTAAGTGAGTCAGAAATGTTTTTTGTAGATGTTGGCAGAATCTTAAATGAGGCAGGATTTAAAAAATCTCCTACAAAACAGATGCCCAATTGGCTGGTAAAGTTTTTAGCCATTTTTATTAAAGAGTTATCAGGAGTTACAAAATCATTGGGTAGGAGAGTTGATACAGATAAATCACTAGCCAAATCCTTATTTGATTGGCAGTACATTTCAGCAAAAGATTCGATATTAGATACCGCTAATCAATTAGCAACCTTTAATGATAAATGAAGCATTTTTCAAAACCATTATCACTTTATGAAATTGATGTGCTGCATTACACATCCGTGGGTTCAGATAAACAGTATTTTGTAGATGCATTAATTATGAAAGCTGTAGCTGAAGATGGCGAGCCAATATATTCAAAAAAAGATGAAGCAAAACTATTAGCTATGGAAACTTCAGAATTAGAAGCAATGTATTTCGAGATGTTCAATAACGAATTACCAGAAAATTAATATGCAGCAATTTAATGTTTTTGATGAGCCGCTTAATGAATGCTGTTCTGATCCACTGACTGGATTTTTTAGAGATGGTTTTTGTAACACCAATGAACATGATCATGGTCTCCATATAGTTTGTTGTTTAATTGATAATAATTTTTTAGATTTTTCTTCATCTATGGGTAATGATTTGAGTACTCCAAGACCGGAGTTTAATTTTCCTGGTTTAAAAGAGGGTGACTCATGGTGCGTATGTGCTATGCGTTGGCAAGAGGCATATGACAATAATTGCGCTCCTAAAATTTTTTTGAAAAGAACTAATAAAAAAGTAACTAAGTTAATCAATATGAGCATCCTCAAACAATTTGCTATAGATATTGATTAAATAATATAAAATATAAATATGTTAATTAGCTTACAAATATTATTGTCAGGTTTAATCTGTGGAGTAATTCTTTTTCAAACAGCAATTATTGCCCCATCCATATTTAAAGTTTTGAGTCCAGATAATGCTGGA
>CACNXK010000022.1 GCA_902624425.1 uncultured SAR86 cluster bacterium
AGCTCTAAATCAACTTGTGCGAAAGCGAAGTTGGTTATTAAAAATAGAATGAGTAATTTTTTTGGCATTTCAATTTAATTTTAGACATAAATCTAACAATAAAGTTTATTTTGCATTAACATAAAGTTTAGTAAAAGGAAAAATCAATAATTTGTTATGTTTGATCAAATAAATACCCTTTTAAATAAGGTCTTTAGTAATGAGGAATCTATCATATTTTCTTTGTTAATATTTTCTTTTTTATTAGTTTTATACCTTTTTGGAGGTTTGCTTACTCCATTTATTGTAAGTTTGATATTTGCTTATTTATTGATTGGACTTACAAAAAACTTTATTAAATATGGTCTGAGTGAAACTGTATCTCTAGTCATTGCATATGTTATTTTCTTATTAACTGGCTTAGGCTTTTTAGTATGGTTGATACCATTAATTTTTCAGCAGACTCAAGCCTTTTTTTTGGAAGTGCCAATTTGGTTAAATAATTTTAGAAGTTATGTTGAAAACTTGGTTGAATCAAATCAAGAATTAATATCATCTGATCAGATTTCATCATTTTTTACAGAACTTATCGGAAGGCTTTCCTCGCTTTCACAAGGTGTATTGGATGCATCTATTTCTGGAATACAGGATACCGTTGTATTTTCAATATACCTAATAATGATTCCAGTCTTAGTGTTCTTCTTTCTATTTGATAAAGAAAGAATCATTAAAGGTTTTCTAATGCTTCTTCCCAAGAAAAGAGAAATGCTTTCAGATGTATGGATTGAAATGGATCAACAACTGAGCAATTATGTTTGGGGTAAAGGAGTTGAAATTCTTATAGTTGGTTTTTCGGCAGCACTAATATTTGGTGTCATGGGACTCAATTACACCGCTTTATTATCAATTATTGTTGGACTATCTGTTCTGATACCGTATGTTGGAGCTTTTCTTGCGACGATACCTGTTATTGTTGTTTCTCTTTTACAATTTGGCATAGGTTTTGAATTTTATATGATCGTTGGTCTTTATCTTCTTCTTCAAGCACTTGATGGAAATTTGCTTGTTCCAATTCTTTTTTCAGATGCAGTGAAACTTCATCCAGTTGTGATAATGCTTGCAGTATTCATATTCGGTGGAATCTTTGGTTTTTGGGGTGCGTTCTTCTCAATACCTCTAGCCACCTTTATAAAAGCAGTTTGGAATTCATGGCCAAGTACACCTGCAAAAAATGAATATTAGGATTTTTTTTGCATTAATCATTATGTCATCTGCTCTAAATTCAGAGGAAAATTTTGGAATAGTTGTTCATGGAGGAGCTGGAGTTATGTCTGGTCTTTCCGAGGAATCACAACAAGAAATCCATAAAAAGATACAAGAAACTGTTTCTCAAGCATATTCAATACTAGAAGAAGGTGGCTCAAGCATTGATGCTGTAGAGTTAGCAGTTTCAATACTAGAGGATTCACCATTATTTAATGCTGGAAGAGGATCCGTATATACCTCTGATGAGATCCAAGAAATGGATGCTTCAATAATGGAAGGGGATAATAGATTAGCTGGAGCAGTTGCATCTGTAACAACAATCAAGAATCCCATTAAATTGGCTAGGAAGGTTGCAGAAGAGACAAAGCATATTCTTCTTGTAGGCGATGGGGCAGAAAGATTTGCAAGAGAAATAGGTGTAGAAATTGTTGATAGAGAATATTTTTATCATAAGGAAAGACTTGAGAGAGTGCTCAATTCTAAAAATAAGATATCAAAACTTAATAACGAATCAGACAAAATTGGAACAGTTGGGGCAGTTGCACTTGATAGAAATGGAAATATTGCTGCAGCAACTTCCACAGGAGGCATGACAAATAAGATGCCAGGGCGTGTTGGAGATTCGCCCATTATTGGTTCGGGTACTTGGGCTCAAAATGGTGTTTGCGGTGTATCATCTACAGGACATGGCGAATACTTTATAAAATACCAAGTTGCTCGTGAAGTTTGTGCTCGCATTGAATATCTTAATCAAACCTTAGAAAATTCTGCAGCATCAATAATTAATGAATTGAAAGAACTTGATGCCTCAGGTGGCCTTATCGCAATAGATCATGAGGGAAACATTGCTTCACCATTCAATACAAAAGGCATGATCAGAGGAAGTCAAACAAATAAAACTAATTTGAAATCAGATATTTATTAGAGACCTTTCAATACCTCAAGAACCTCCAAAACGTGACCTTTCACCTTAACTGATCTCCATTCTTTTACAATTAATCCCTCTGCGTTAACTAAAAAAGTGCTTCTATCTACACCAATATATTTTTTTCCGTACATAGACTTCTCTCTCATCACGTCAAAGGAATTGCACATTTTTTCATCTGGATCTGATAATAATTGGAATTGAAAACTCTGTTTCTCTTTAAAATTTTCATGAGATTTTAATGAGTCTCTTGAGACCCCAATTATTTCTGCATTAAGTTTTAAAAAATCTTTATGGTTGTCCCTAAAATCCTGTCCCTCTAGAGTGCATCCAGGAGTATTATCTTTAGGATAGAAAAAAATTATTAAATTCTTTCCTTCAAAATCCTTGTTTGATAATGTACTTCCTCCTGTTGCATCACCTGAAAACTCCGGACACTTTTTTCCTTCTAAACTCATAACTTCTCCTTATGTACAAAATAAAAAATTAATTAAGTTTATCTAAAATTTATTTAAATTACTCTCTATCAATGTAAAATTATGCAATGAATAAATTAAATTATGTAATTATTGCGTTTTTGGTTTCAAGCTGTGCGTCTATAACTGGTCCTGAGGGAGCATTCCCAGATACAACATATGATTTTCTAGATGATGAATTATCTCAGGATATTGTTACTCCTGAAGATCTAGAATTAAACAGAGAGGAAGATCATTATCCAATTGATACTCTATCTGGTGACACTGTCTTCCAAGAAGTTCCAAAGCCAAGACAGATTTTCTCAGCTGGTGGTGCTAGTGAAGTTCAACTGAGAAGATTGGGTGAGTTACTATGGATTTATGTTGAAACTTTACCTTCAACAACATGGCCAATAACAAGAAGTTATTGGGAAACTTCTGAATTTCAACTTCTTGATGCAAATCCTGAGACTGGTGTGATGCTAATAGATTTTAACGATGAAATTAATTTCAAAATTACTATAGAGCATGGTATCAAGGAATCATCATCAGAGATATTCTTATCAGGAATTCAAAAGGATGAAGAAATTGCTGTCGAGCTTGATCAAGAGGAAATTCAACCTTATCTGGAAGATATCGTAAATTATATCGCTGACTCCGTAGGCACTTTTTCAGGTACATCTCTTGCAGCGCAATCTCTAAATGACAGAAAAAAATCTAGGATTTTCTCTGAAAATGAAAGGACTGTAATTGAATTAGATTTAAATTTTGAAAGAGCATGGTCAACAGTAAGTAGAGCAATAAATGCTTCAAGGATTATTTCGAATGATAGAAATAGAGAAGAGGGAATTTTTTATGTGAGTTTATCTGCGGAAGAGGAGTCTGATGAGGCAAGATTTAACCCTTTTGCTTTTTTAAGAAGAAATCCAGACGAACAAATTGCTGATCCTGAATATATGATTTATGTCTCTCGTTACGGATCAAAAACCTTAATCAAGGCAGAAGCAATGACTGGTAACATACAAGATGCTGAGGATTTAATATCTATTTTAAATGAATCTTTAAGTTAGGATTTGAAATGAATAAATTAAAAGAAATAGCGACAGGTAAAGCTAAGTCAATGTTCACTACTGAAAATCCTAATGA
>CACNXK010000023.1 GCA_902624425.1 uncultured SAR86 cluster bacterium
ACGAATTTGAAGTCCTAAAAAATAAAATTGAGAATTCTGGCATGTCCAAAGAAGCTATGAAGAAAGCAAAGAGTGAATTCTCTAAATTTAAAATGATGTCTCCTACATCTGCAGAAGCCTCAGTTGTTAGATCATATCTTGAATGTTTAATTGATGTGCCCTGGAAGAAAAGAGGTAAAGTAAAGTCTGATATCAAAGCAGCCTTAGCAACACTTAATGACGATCATTACGGCCTTGAGGAAGTAAAAGATAGGATTTTAGAATATTTAGCTGTTCAAAAAAGAGTTAAAAACCTCAAAGCACCTGTCTTATGTCTTGTTGGACCTCCAGGGGTTGGGAAAACTTCACTGGGTGAATCAATAGCGAGAGCCACAAATAGAAAATTCATTAGGATGTCTCTTGGTGGAGTTAGAGATGAGGCGGAAATAAGAGGGCATCGAAGAACCTATATTGGATCTATGCCAGGAAAAATAATACAAAAGCTCACTAAGGTCGGTGTAAAAAATCCACTATTTCTTCTCGATGAGGTAGATAAAATTGGTATGGATCACCGAGGCGATCCAGCTTCTGCTCTACTTGAGGTTTTAGATCCTGAACAAAATACTTCCTTCAGCGATCACTATCTTGAAGTTGATTATGACCTTTCTGAAGTTATGTTTGTTTGTACTGCAAATAGTCTTAATATTCCAGGACCTCTTCTTGATCGAATGGAAATAATAAGAATTCCTGGTTATATCGAAGACGAAAAACTTCAAATTGCCCAAAACTATCTTCTTCCAAAGCAATTAGAAAGAAATGGTCTTGAAGATAAAGAATTAAACCTGAATAAAAATGTTCTCTTGGATTTGATTAGATATTACACACGAGAAGCAGGAGTTAGAGGTCTTGAAAGACAGATTTCAAAGATTTTGAGGAAGGTTGTTAAAGAGAGATTGCTATCGAAAAGAAAAACACCTACAAAGATAGATTCAAAAAATCTTGAAAAATACTCTGGCGTCAGAAAATTCAAGTTTGGTGAAGCTGAATCCTCGAATACTATTGGACAAGTCTGTGGTCTCGCATGGACAGAGGTTGGAGGAGAACTACTTACAATTGAGGCGTCAAAGGTATCTGGTAAAGGGAAAACGATTAAAACAGGATCTCTTGTTTTTGTGAAGTGTCTATATTCAAATGATTAACGATGTTATCAATTAGTTTAGATAAATCATCAATAGCATCAATTGTTGAGAGAATTTCAGGAGGAATTTTCTTTGTTGAGGAGACATAATCGTTAAACTTAGTTTTAATGAACCTAACAAGATTCATTGAATCAGAAACTTTAATAACATCATCATCAATTTCAGTCACTGAAGCTTTAGTTAGGCCTTTAGATTCCGATATTTTATCGATCTGACACCTTTTTGATCCCTCGACTAATACTTTCATAGTTCCATCTGGAAGTTTTATAAGCTGTAAAAGGTTACTTACGGTTCCAAAATGATATATATCTTTAAAAGTTGGATCTTCATTTGAGGCATCTTTTTGTGCTACTAGGACAAGTTTCTTGTCTGAAGCCATTGCTGAATTTAGAGCTTCTATGGATTTTGATCTTCCAACAAATAAAGTGGTAACGATGCCTGGAAAGACCACAACATCTCTTAGAGGTATTATTGGGTAATCTTTAGTAACTTTTACCATTACTTATATCTAAGGACTAAATAATAATAATCAATTAGCTCGCAGAGGATTTCTTTTTAGAAGATTTAAAAACTTTAATTGGTTCGGAGCCACTCTCAGCAGAATTCTCATCAATAATTACTTTTTCTAAATTTTCATTTGGTAATTCAAACATTACATCCATCAAAATATCTTCAAGAATTGATCTGAGACCTCTTGCTCCAGTTTTTCTAGCTATGGCCCTTTTTGCAATACTTTTAAGTGCCTCGTCCCTAAAACTTAAATCTACTGAGTCAATTTCAAATAAGTATTTGTATTGATTAACAAGAGCATTTTTTGGCTCCTGAAGAATTCTTACAAGCGCTTCTTCATCTAGTTCATGCAAAGTACTAATTACAGGTAATCTTCCAACAAATTCTGGAATGAGTCCAAATTTTACTAAATCTTCAGGTTCAACATTGTCTATATTCATTTTGACAACTTCTTTGTCGTCTGCTGCGTTGACCTCTGCAGAGAAACCTATACCAGTTTTATCTGTTCTGTCTCTGATAACTTTATCAAGACCAGAAAATGCACCGCCGCAAATAAACAATATGTTCGATGTGTCGACCTGAATAAATTCTTGCTGCGGATGTTTTCTTCCTCCTTGTGGAGGAATGGATGCAACCGTGCCTTCAATAAGTTTTAAGAGAGCCTGTTGAACTCCCTCCCCTGAAACGTCTCTTGTTATAGACGGATTATCAGTTTTACGAGCAATCTTATCAATTTCATCTATGTAAACTATTCCAAGTTGAGCTTTCTCTGGATCATAATCACATTTTTGAAGAAGCTTTTGAATTATATTTTCTACGTCCTCACCAACATATCCAGCTTCGGTTAATGTGGTAGCATCAGCAATGGTAAAAGGGACATTCAAAATCTTGGCAAGTGTCTGAGCTAAGAGAGTTTTACCACTCCCAGTAGGTCCTAGAAGCAAGACATTACTTTTTTGAAGCTCAACATCCTCTGTCTTGGAATTCTTAAGTCTTTTATAGTGGTTGTATACAGCTACAGATAGAATCTTTTTTGCTTTATCTTGACCAATAACATAATCATCTAGCTTTTGATAAATTTCTAGGGGTGATAGGAGGTTATGCTCACTATCTGTTTCTTCATGCTTGACCTCCTCTTCAATAATGTCATTACAAAGATCAACGCATTCATTACAGATATAAACGCTTGGGCCAGCAATTAATTTTTTAACTTCATCCTGATTCTTTCCGCAAAACGAGCAATGAAGTTTTTTTTGATCTTTAGATTCAGCCATTAATTCCTCTCCTCAAGGATATCATCAATAATTCCATACTTTTTAGCCTCTGAAGCATTAAGGAAATTATCTCTATCTGTGTCCTTCTCAACAGTCTTTAGATTTTTACCTGTATGTTTTGAAAGAATCTCATTAACTTTTTTCTTCATTAAAAGTATTTCTTGTGCATGTATTTCAATATCAGAAGCCTGTCCTTGAAAGCCACCAAGAGGTTGATGAATCATAATCCTGGAATTAGGTAAAGCAAATCTTTTTCCTTTTTCTCCGCCTGCAAGCAGAAGAGCACCCATAGATGCAGCTTGACCTATACATAATGTAGAAATTGAGGGTGACACAAATTGCATCGTGTCATAGATTGCTAAGCCAGATGAAATTACACCGCCTGGAGAATTGATATAAATACTGATATCTTTCTTAGGATTCTCGGATTCTAAGAATAATAATTGCGCAACTACAAGATTTGAAATTTGGTCATTTATAGGTCCAGAGAGAAAAATAACTCTCTCTTTTAGAAGCCTAGAATAAATATCAAAAGCGCGTTCACCTCTGGCAGTTTGTTCAACAACCATTGGTATTAAAGTTGAATTATGTTCTTCCATTAGTATTTTGATAAATCTTTAAAGTTAATTACCTTCTCTTTTGATTTAAGATCATTATCTAATTTTTCAACCAACTGATTTTCAAGAACTATCATTCTATATTGATCAAGTTGGTTAGGTTGATTATATACCCAAGACTCGAATTGTTTGG
>CACNXK010000024.1 GCA_902624425.1 uncultured SAR86 cluster bacterium
ATTTGTTACTCCTGATTCAGTAAATATGATTTTTGAGTCGCTGTCTTCAAGTGGAGAAACTTATTTATTTGATTTGCATACTAATAAAAAAAATAAAATTACGAAATTGATAGATGATGTGAAATCAAATAAGTTTGCTGGCTTCTTGGAGGAAAGCAATTTAGATAATAGTGAAATAAAAAAATTATCTATTCACAAACCAAACCCACTTCATGAGCCGTTTCGAGAAGTAGAAAAGGTTGTTTATGAAATAGAGAATAGGTTTAGTAAATGAGAGTATGCCATTTTCTTTCAAGTGATTCCTTTGCAGGTATTGAGCAATATGTTGATGAAATCACGAAAGAGCAATCTCTAAACAACCAAGTAATAATCATTACAAATAGATCTATTATTAAAAAATTTAATAATAAAGTATCAAAGATTGGTTTTAGTTCACTTAGTAGAAAATCACCCTTGGGTTTGTTGCGATTATTTTTCCTTATCAAGGAAATTTCGCCAGACATTATTCATACTCATGCTGCAAAACCAACATATATGATTAATAGAATAAAAAGTTACTTTGATGTAAAACATGTTGCGACAATTCATGGTATAAAAAAGAATCTTGATGAGTTTGAAAAAGCTGATTTTATAACTATTGGCAATAAATCATATTTAAATAAATTAGAAAATAAAAATAAATTAGTTGTAAGTAACTGGGCATTAGATCCAAAGGATTATAATCCTCGATCAAGAAAAGAGTATTACCTTGCTATAGGAAGATTTGTAAAGGAAAAAGGGTTTGATACTCTCATCGATGCATGGAGAAATATTGATGAGAAGCTCATAATTCTAGGTAGTGGCAGACTTAAAAAAAATCTTTTAAAACAAATTAAAGATACTTCTCAAGAAAGTAAAATTTTTATTGAAGAAAGCGTGCCTAAAGATGAAATTGATGAGTTCTACTCGAGGGCAAAAATGTTAATAATATCTTCACGAAGAGAAGGTGGTCCAAGAGTAGCGCTAGAAGCTTTATTTAGAGGTATAAAAGTAATTTCTACAAATGTTGGTCACATGTCAGATATTCTTGATGAGAAATACTTATGTGAACCAGATTCTTTAGAAGCCCTTAGAAAGCTTATAAAAGTCTCGATAGATAAAATATCTGATATTGATCAAACTACTTCTTTTGAAAAAGTTAGGTCAGATTTTACATTTACTAAGGCAAATAAAAGCTTGAATGATATTTATGCTAACTTAATAAGCTCTGATAAAGATCAATTGTAGAGCTTGTCATCCGACTGGCAGTAAATATATTTTCTTTTGGAAGTTCCTTAGATTCGGCAATTAACTTAGTCTTCTGCTGAAGCTCATCCATGTTATTAAGTGAAACCAAACCTTGAGGAAATAGTTCAGTTAATATTTCAGAAGCACCACCATGATTCCATCCTATAACCTTTGTTCCGCAAGCTATAGCTTCTATCATTGTTCGACCAAAAGGTTCTGGTGTTTGTGATAAGTTAAAAACCACATCTGAAATCTTATAGATGTTAGAAATATCTCTTCTGGAGCCAGTAAAGGTAATTCTGTGACCAAGATTCATTGACGTTACTTTATTTTGGAGTTTTTTTAAATACTTTATTTTTGATTGCGCTGTTGGTCCAACAATAAGACCATGGTAGGTATCATCAAGCAAAGAAAGTAACTCAATAAACTCTGCTACACCTTTCCACTTAGTTATTCTACCGGGAATGGTTAATACTTTTTTATCTCTTATTTGAGGAAACTCTAGCAGAATGTTATTTCTATCTTCAGGATTTATTAAATCTTTATTAAACTCAGTTGGCTCACAACCTCTTGGTATTATTGTTATATCTTTCTTTTCCAGTTTATAGTTCTCAAGAATATATGACTCAACAGTATTCGATATTGCAATTGAGTGATCCACGAAAGACATTACTTTTGAATATATTGGAAAACTATATAAACCATGAAAAGTAGAAATTAAAAGAGGTTTTTTCTTCAATTTTTTAAAGGCCCGATAATTTACCCAAGCAGGCAGCCTCGATCTCACATGAACTATATTTGGATCAATATTTGAAATAGTCTCTGAAAGCTCATTGGCTAAACTAAGTGTTCTTAAGCTTTTATGATGGATTGGTAATTCAATGTGTTCTGCACCAGTTCTTTTAAGTTCGTCAACTAAAACACCACCACCAGAAATTACAAATGATTTGTGTCCTCTATTGATTAGTGCTCTTGATAAATCGAGTGTTCCTCTTTCAACTCCACCAATGTTAAGTTGAGGAAGAATTTGTAAGACTTTCATTACTCGTATCTTAGGGACACTGCTGGATCAAGTCTAGCCGCTCTTTTAGCAGGCCAGATACCAAAAAATAATCCAACTAGAGCAGAGAATGTTAGAGAACCGAATACAGCATACATTGGTACATAAAAGGGAAAAGTTGTATCACCAAATGCAGAAGCTAATACTCCAAATATGTAGATTAACAGCATTCCCAAAAGAATACCAAGTATTCCTCCAAGCAAGCATAAAAGAATAGCTTCTACAATGAATTGCATCAATATTGCAGAGTTTGATGCACCTAAAGCCTTTCTCAAGCCTATCTCCTTGGTTCTTTCTGCAACTGAAACAAGCATAATATTCATTACACCTATCCCACCAACCAAAAGACTAATTGCAGCAATGCCAGTAAGTAAAGCTGTGAAAATTGATGTAGCTTGCCTTCGCAAATCAGCATATTGGCTCCAATCATTAATTCTAAAATCATTTTGTTGCCCCGGACCGATATCATGTGCAACTCTTAAAATCTGCTCTATATAAAGCATGGATTCCTCTACATTTGAATCATTCGGTATCTTTACATTAATCGAGCGAAGATTTCTTGTTCCAAAGATTCTAGTGCTTGCTGTCATTATTGGCACATAAACTTCATTATCAGGTGACTCCCATCCTCTTGAGCCCTCTTTCTTTAGAATCCCAATAACTTTATATGGCACTCCGTTAATCATCAAATCATTATTTAATAAAGATTTAGCAGAGGTCTTCAATTCTTTAGGAATATCAGAACCTATAACTGCAACCCTTCTCCTCGAGAGATCTTCCTCTTCAGTAAAAAATCTACCTTGGTCAATT
>CACNXK010000025.1 GCA_902624425.1 uncultured SAR86 cluster bacterium
TGAAAGATGCTGCAATATTTGCTTTTTCTACTTCTTCGAGCGCGGCAACCATTCCAGTTACTCTTAAAACAGTTAGCCAAGATATGGGAGTTAAAAAAGACATAGCTTCTTTTGTAGTTCCAGTTGGCGCAACAATTAATATGGATGGGACTGCAATTATGCAAGGGATGGCAACAGTATTTATAGCTCAGATCTCTGGCATTGATTTAACTTTAATTCAGTATGTTCAGATTGTTTTATTGGCAGTCGTAACCTCAATAGGAACTGCTGCAGTTCCCTCTGCAGGAACTATAACTCTTGTAATTATCCTTCAACAGTTTGGTCTGCCGCTTGAGGCAATCGGAATTATTTTAGCTGTTGACAGGATTCTAGATATGATAAGAACATCTGTAAATATTACTGGTGATGCAACAGTTGCATGTGTTGTTGCAAAGTCAGAAGATTCTTTTGATGAAATGGTGTTTAATAAAACATAAATTTGATAAAATTCGATAAAATTTTTTGGAGTAAAATATGCCAGCATTCATACCGCCACTTTTAGGTCTCTTAGGGTTACTTATTGCCTTGGGAATTTTTAGAGTTGTACTTAGCTATCCTGAAGGAAACCCTGAAGTAAAGAAGATTGGTGACATGATCCACTCAGGTGCAATGAGTTTCATGAAAACAGAATATATGTATCTGGTTGTTTTCGTTCTAGTTCTAGCTGTATTAGTGTTTTTTGCCTTAGGTTGGGAAACAGCAACCGCAGTCTTAGTCGGTGCCTCAAGCTCAGCATTAGCTGGATTCATTGGAATGTTTGCTGCTACTAAAGCAAACACTAGAACGGCTGCAGCTGCTCAAGATAGTGGTGCAGCTTCTGCTCTATCAATTTCATTTTATGGCGGATCGATAATGGGTCTTTGTGTTGCTTCACTTGGACTTCTTGGTTTAGGAGGCTTGTTTTATTTTCTTGGGGAAGGCCATTACCTAGAAGGATTTGGAATGGGTGCTTCAGTAGTAGCACTATTTTCAAGAGTTGGCGGAGGTATATTTACTAAAAGTGCTGACGTCGGAGCTGATCTTGTTGGAAAGGTTGAAGCTGGAATACCCGAAGATGATCCAAGAAATCCTGGCGTAATTGCTGACAATGTTGGGGATAATGTTGGAGATGTAGCAGGAATGGGGTCTGATATTTTTGAATCTTATTGTGGCTCAATGATTGCAACTATTGCAATTGCCTACACTATGAATGAAGCAAATAGCGGACTTCTAATGAGCTTGCCGCTAGCACTAGCGTCTATCGGTTTAGTATCATCGATTTTGGGCATATTGATTGTAAGAGCTCAATCAGCAAAAGCTCCAGCTGCCGCACTAAGAACAGGAACAATTGGCTCACCAGTAATCTTTATAGCTCTAGCTTTTGGACTTATTTCATACTTAGAAATTTCTCTTAATGTTTGGTTTTGTGTTCTTACTGGTGCCGTAGGTGGTGTTTTAATTGGCCTCATTACTGAATATTACACAGGTAGCACTCCAGTAGAAAAGATTGCAAAATCTGGGGAAACTGGATCTGCAACCGTAATGATCTCAGGTCTTTCTGTAGGAATGCAATCGGTTGTCATACCTATCCTAATCTTGGCAACAATTATTTTTATTTCTACTACATTATTTGATCTGTATGGAGTTGGTATTGCTGCCGTTGGCATGCTTGCCACAGTTGGTATAACAATGGCAATTGATGCATATGGACCTGTTGCAGATAATGCAGGTGGAATTGCTGAGATGTCTGGAATGGGAGAAGATGTTAGAGAAATAACAGATTCTTTAGATGAACTTGGAAATACAACAGCAGCTATTGGTAAAGGATTTGCTATTGGTGCAGCGGCACTAGCAGCATTGGCAATAATTGCAGCTTTTGTTCAAGTAGTTGGTGTTAATAATGATGGGTTCCAGTTGGTTCTATCTGACCCAATTGTTCTTGTAGGAATGTTTATCGGTGGATCAATACCATTCCTAGTTTCCTCAATTACCATGACCGCAGTTGGTGATGCTGCATTTGAGATGATAAATGAAATAAGAAGACAGTTTAGAGAGATTCCCGGAATTTTAGAGGGTACTGGAGAGCCAGATACAGACAAATGTGTAGAAATTGCTACAAGAGCAGCTTTACAAAGAATGCTTCTGCCAGGTGTAATTGCTGTATCAATGCCTCCATTGGTTGGTTTCTTGCTTGGAGCAAAAGCTCTTGGGGGAATGTTAGCAGGTGGATTACTTGGATGTGTTCTTCTAGCGCTAATGATGGCTAATGCTGGTGGTGCTTGGGACAATGCAAAAAAATATATTGAAAAAGGTAATCTTGGTGGAAAAGGATCAGACACTCATGCTGCTGCAGTTGTAGGTGACACTGTTGGAGATCCTTTTAAAGATACTTCTGGGCCAGCAATGAATATTCTTATTAATGTAATGGCAATTGTTAGTTTAGTTATAGCTGGACTTCTTCCAGTGGATGGCCTAATAGTTACCTTATTTAATTAAGTTAGCTAAACAAATACAATATACATATGCTTAGAAGTATGACTGCATATGTCTCTACCCAATTCAATCAAAAAGGCTATTCAGTATCTTGTGATATGAAGTCAGTTAATGGAAAGTCCTTGGATGTAAATTTTAAATCAAATTTCATCGAGGCAAAGACAGAGCTTGCCTTAAGAGCATTAGTATCAAAAAAGTTGAGAAGGGGCAATTTAGAAATTAATATTAATGTTGAAACAATTGGGCAATCCAATTTTGCACTAAATAAAAGATTAATTAGAGATATTAAGGAAGAA
>CACNXK010000026.1 GCA_902624425.1 uncultured SAR86 cluster bacterium
TTGGTTTATTTTTTGAGTCTTTTATTTGTCTTGTTGAATTTACAAGTCCAACAATTGTTGCAGATGAAGTATTTTCATCAAGATCAGATATTCTGTGGGATCTTAAATCTTTGATGTCATCTTTTATTGCTTCAACTGGATGACCAGAAATATAAAAACCAAGTGCTTCTTTCTCAAATTTTAGTTTCTGAGAAAAATTGAGAGGATTTATATCTTTATATTGATCATAGGGATTAAATTCTTCTTCGACATCTGAAAATAAATCGCCTGCAAATAATGCATCTGATGCTTTTTTATCTCCCTCCTTGAGCATATCAGGAATACAAGCTAAGGCAATCGCTCTCGATTCACAAATTGAATCGAAAGCTCCAGCCTTTGAGAGAGATTCTAATGATTTTTTGCCGCCTAACTTAACATTAACTTTCTTTGAGAAATCTAAAAGATTCTTGAAATCATTCTTTTCTCTGACCTCACAAACATGATAGATAAAAGACTCAGCAACACCTTTAAGTGATGTTAACCCATACTCAATTTGTTTTTCTGAATTAACAAAGAAATTTCTTCCGCTGTTAAGAATATTAGGACTCAAAACACTGATGCCCATATCTTTACATTCTTTAATTATAGAACTAATTTTATCTGTATTTCCTTGAGCTGATGATAGAACAGCTGCCATAAAATACTCTGGATAGTAAGTTTTCAGGTAAGCAGTTTGGAATGATAGTAAGGCATAGGCTGCTGAATGAGATTTGTTGAATCCGTATCCTGCAAATGTCTCAATTAAATTAAATATTTTATTTGCTAGATCCTCCTTAATTTTGTTTTCTTTACATCCATTTACAAAAATTGTTCTTTGCTTATCCATTTCTTCTACCTGCTTTTTACCCATTGCTCGTCGCAGAATATCAGCTTGACCTAGGGAATATCCTGCAAGAACTCTCGCAGATTCCATTACTTGCTCTTGATAAAGGATTACACCATAAGTCTCAGCTAGAACTGGTTCTAATAATTTATGAGGATATGTAACTGGAACTTTGCCATTTTTCCTATTTACAAACTCATCATGCATCCCTGAATCGAGTGGACCAGGTCTGAACAAAGCAAGTAATGCAACTATTTCCTCAAATCTTGTTGGTTGAAGCCTCTTAATAAGATCTTTCATTCCAGGTGATTCAAGCTGAAATACTGCTGTGGTTTTACCTGAAGAGAGCAGCTCAAAAACTTTTGGATCATTTAGATTTACTTTTGAAATATCCAATGCATCTTTGTTTTTTGAGGCTAGATCATCATTAATTGATTTAATTGCTTTATCAATTATTGTCAGAGTCCTTAATCCTAAGAAGTCGAACTTTACAAGTCCAATTTTTTCAACATCATCTTTATCAAATTGAGTAAGCACTGAGGAAGTATCGCTATCAAAGTATATTGGAGAAAAATCTGAAAGTGATCCAGGAGCAATAACAAGCCCACCAGCATGTTTGCCGATATTTCTTATGCCGCCTTCAAGCTTAAAAGAAAGATTCATAATTTCTTGAACTTCATCATCTTCTTTAATAGCCTGCTTGAGAACCGGCTGTCTTGATATTGCTTTTTCTAGAGTCATTCCAATTTCAAAAGGAATCATTTTAGAAATCCTATCACCAAGACTATATGGTTTTCCCAGTGCTCTTGTCACATCTCTTACAACTCCTCTAGCAGCCATTGTTCCAAAGGTAACGATTTGTGATACGGCATCCTTTCCATATTTAGAACTAACATAATCAATAACCTGATCTCTTTTTTCCATGCAAAAATCAATATCAAAGTCCGGCATTGAGATTCTTTCTGGATTAAGAAACCTTTCAAAAAGAAGCCCATGTTTTATAGGATCCAGAGCAGTAATTCCTAAGCAAAAAGCAACAAGCGATCCCGCTCCTGAGCCTCTTCCTGGACCAACAGGTACATCATTATTTTTAGACCACTTGATAAAGTCATAAACAATTAGAAAATAGCTGGAAAAACCCATTGTCTTAATCTGATCTAACTCATATTTAACTCTTTCTTTATATTCTTTAATTTTCTCACTAGAAAATTCAGTAATTAGATTATCTAAACTATCGTTAACTAAAGTTTCTAGATGCGAGTCAAAATTTTGTCCATCCGGTAAAGGATATTCTGGTAAAAAATACCCATCGGGCTCCAAGCTTAAATTACATTGTTTAGCAATTTCTAAGGTATTAGTTAAAACCTCTGGTAAATCTTTAAACAACTCATACATTTCATCCTGAGATTTAAAATATTGTTCTTCAGAATAAAGTTTTTCTCTATTTGGATCATTTAATGTTTTTCCGCTATTGATGCATACTTTGGTTTCATGGATTTCAAAATCCTCTTTGTCACCAAATAGAACATCATTTGTTGCTATTACGGGGATAGACAGTTTTGATGCTATGGGAAGAATAGCTGCCATGAAAATCTTTTGGCTTTCTTTTCCAGTATTTTGAATCTCAATAATAAAATTATCTTTAAAATCTTTCTTATATTTTTTAATTAGTTGAAGTGCATCATCTTCTTTATCATTGATGATAAGTGAAAAGATCTCTGAATTCTCAGATCCTGAGATTATAAAAATATCATCACAAATATTTAGAAAATCGTCATACATAACAGCCTTTTTTGGATTTCT
>CACNXK010000027.1 GCA_902624425.1 uncultured SAR86 cluster bacterium
CCAAGCTTTTTTGGAACCTCATTAAAGTTAAGAGCACCCGTACTATCCACAATATTTTTAGACCACTTCGCAATTGGTATTTCAATTGGAGTTGAGCCTGTAGCTAGAATGATGAATTTTGTTTCAAGGTTAGTCCTTTCTCCATCATTGGATACTTCCACAAGGTTTTCATTAACTATTTTTCCTCTTCCAGAAATTGCATCAACACCATTTGCTTTAAAGAGTCCTGTTATCCCAGTTGTAAGTTTATTAACAACTTCATCTTTTCTTTTCATCATAGATGGAATGTTTATAGATAAACCATTTAAATCTATTCCATGTGATTCAAAATCTTTTTGAGCCTCATAATATTTATGAGAAGAATCTAATAAAGATTTTGAGGGTATACAACCAACATTTAGGCAAGTTCCGCCATACTTTTGATTGCCCTTCTCATCAGAAGCATATTCAACACAAGCCGTATTAAGACCTAATTGGGAAGCTTTAATTGCTGCAACATAACCTGCAGGCCCTCCACCAATTACTACCACATCATACATATTTACACCTATAGATTAAGTAAAAGTTTTTCCGGATTTTCTAATTGCTCTTTTATTGATACAAGGAAAGATACAGCCTCTTTTCCATCAAGCATCCTATGATCATAACTCATAGCTAGATACATCATTGGCCTTATTACAATTTCTCCATCTACCACAACTGGTCTATCCTCAATCTTGTGCATGCCTAAGATTGCTGTCTGAGGAGCATTTAAAATTGGGGTTGAGAGCAAAGATCCAAAAATACCACCATTTGAAACTGTGAAAGTTCCACCTTGCATCTCTTCAATTGATAGCTTTCCATCTCTAGCTTTATCAGCATATTCGGAAATAGACCTTTCAATTTCAGAAATTGATTTTATATCAGCATCCTTAATAACTGGAACAACTAAACCTCTATCAGTTGAAACGGCTACGCCAATATCTTTATATCCATGATAAACGATATCTTTACCATCAATACTTGCATTCACTTGAGGAAACTTTTCTAGAGCATTAACTGAGGCAGCAACAAAAAATCCCATAAATCCTAACTTTACGCCATGCTCTTTAAGAAAATCTTCACCATACTTTGATCTAATATCTTTTATTGGTTTCATATCAACTTCATTAAAAGTTGTTAACATTGCTGTCTCTTGTTGAACTTCGACCAACCGCTTTGCAATTGTTGATCTTAATCTAGTCATAGGTACTCTTTTTGTTTCTCTATCAAGACCTTTGTGAGTTTTTTCAAATGATTTTTCACTCACTGAATCACTCTCAACATGATCAATTACATCTGCCTTTGTAATTCTTCCATCTTTACCGCTTCCTTTAATTTCAGCAGCATCTAATTCTTTTTCTTCAATTATTCTTTTAGCTGCTGGTCCCGATTTTTTTGTTTCAATAAAATCGTTTTCAGAATTTTCTTCTTCAACAATTTCATCTTTTGGCTCCTCTACCACATCTACTTTTATCTCCGTTTCCTCAATATCTCCAGATATAAATTCACCAATTAATTCAGCACTTAAAACTGTATCTCCTTCATTTTTATGAATCTTTGAGATTTTCCCATCTGAGGGAGCTAATACTTCTAATACCACCTTATCGGTTTCAATTTCAGCTATAACTTCATCTTGTGATACGGCTTCACCTTCTTTTTTGACCCAGTTAGCAATTGTTCCGTCTGCAACGGATTCTGGGAAAGTTGGAGACTTAATTTCTTCACTCATTTGTTATCTCTGCAGAGTACATTATCAACTAATTCTTGTTGTTGTTGAAGATGTAATTTCATTAAACCAACCGCCGGTGCTGCAGATGGAGGTCTCGAAATAGGCACAAATGAAGTATCTAACTTAAGCTTCTTAAGAACTCTTTCAAGCCTATGTCTGTGACTAAACCATGCACCTTGATTTTGGGGTTCTTCTTGAGCCCATACAAAATCTTTGACATGTGAATAATCTTTTAACATTTCTTCAACTTCAAAATATGGGAAAGGATAGAGTTGCTCTAATCTTAATAATGCTATGTCAGTAATTCCATTTTCATCTCGAGCTTTTTTAAGATCATAAAAAACTTTACCACTGCAAAGAACTACTCTTTTGATATCCTCCTTTGGAAGATTATCATCAATAATACAATTAAAGGCTCCATCTGTAAGTTCTGATAAATCACTAGCTGCTTCTGGAAGCCTCAACAGACTTTTTGGAGTAATAACTACAAGAGGTCTTCGCATTTTTCTTATCGCTTGCCTGCGGAGAAGATGAAAAATCTGAGCTGGTGAGCTTGGCATACAAACTTGAATATTATTTGCAGCACATAGTTGAAGGAATCTCTCTAAACGAGCACTGCTATGCTCAGGGCCCATGCCTTCAAATCCATGCGGTAGTAACATAACTAATCCTGACAGTCTTTCCCATTTATGCTCTGCGCTCACTATGAATTGGTCTATGACTACTTGAGCTCCATTAACAAAATCACCAAACTGAGCTTCCCAGATAACAAGACC
>CACNXK010000028.1 GCA_902624425.1 uncultured SAR86 cluster bacterium
TTTCGCATTATTTTCTTTAACGCATCGAGATCATCAATTTCGATATCAAAACTAAACTCTGTAAGCTTGCTTCCTGCTGCTTTTGAAACTACTGAAATAATATTAATATCAGATTTTGTAAATGTTGATGCTATATCCGCTAAAACGCCTGGTCCATTCTCACTAATAATTTTTAAATGACATGGCCGCAACTGTTTTTTGCCGCTTTTTGACCAAAAAGTTGGTATATATCTATCCCTATCTGATTTATAGGGCTTAACTTTATTACATCTTGTATGGTGAATTACAATTCCACGCTTAGTGTCTGAGTATGCAACGATAGTATCGCCATCAATTGGCATACAGCATTTTGCATAGGTGACTGTGAGCCCATCTATCTTATTATTTTTTAGTTCAAGGGCTTTTGCTATCTGCTTCTTATCTTTTCTAATTTGAAGTCCGTCATAGAACCTCTCTGCAACTATGGTACTTGTTCTATTGCCTAGACCAATATCTGTAAGCAACTGATTCAGTGATTTAACACCACTTCTTTTAAGGATAGTTTTAAGAATATTTCCTCTATATTCTTTTAGAGTTTTACCAGATCTTTTTAGCTCACTCTCCAATAGTAACTTACCTGCTTTTCTTGCAGCTGAAGTTTTTTGATGTTTTAGCTGTGCCCTTATCGCTGCTCTTGCCTTACTAGTGACAACAAAATTTAGCCAGCCAGGATCTACAACTGCATTTTTATCAGTATCAATTTCTACTGTCTGCCCACTTTCTAGTTGAACATTAAGGGGTGCATACTTTCTATTTATCTTGCAGCCGATAAGACTGTTGCCAATATCAGTATGCACTTCATAGGCAAAATCTACTGGTGTCGATCCGGTTTTTAAATTAAAAATCTGGCCTTTGGGAGAAAATACATATACTTCATCCGAAAAAAGATCAGTTTTAATTGATTCTACAAAATCTTCAGAGCTGGAGGATTTTTCATGAAGATCTTGTAAGCTGGTCATCCAGTTCTTGATATGGAATGCACTATCATTGATGTCTTCATTCTTATAGCTTGCATGAGCACAAATACCATTTTCAGCAATCATTTCCATACTTTTTGTCTGTATCTGTATTTCAATAGGTATTGAGTCCAAAGCTAAAAGAGTTGTGTGTAATGCTTGGTAACCATTGGATTTAGGAATAGCAATGTAATCTTTAAATCTTTGTTCTATTGGCTTATAGTAATTATGAATCAAGCCAAGAGCTTTGTAGCAATCTTCAACTGAATTCACTATGATTCGAAACCCATAAACATCTAAGACTTCTGAAAATGGCTTATGCTTAGTTTTAATCTTTCTGTAAATACTAAAAAGATTTTTTTCACGACCTTTGACTGTTGACATGACTTTGTTGGAATTAAGATGTCCCTTAATTTCCTTCTTAATTTTATAAACAATCTTTTTTCTGCCACCACTAGATTTTTTGATTGCAGATCTAAGCATTTCTGCTCTCAAAGGATGTAAACAATCAAATGCTAAATCCTCTAATTCAGCCCTTACTTTTTGCATCCCAATTCGAAGAGCAATTGGTCCATATATTTCAAGAGTTTCTTTAGAAACCCTTATTTGCTTGTTTCTAGGAAGAAAATCAATTGTTCTCATATTGTGCAATCTGTCAGCTAGCTTTACCACAATAACTCTGACATCTTTAGCCATAGCTAGTGCCATCTTTTGAAAACTATTAATATCTCTTTCTGCTTTTGATTGAAAATCTAATTTACCAATTTTACTTACGCCATCAACTATTTCAGAAACGTCTTTGCCAAAAATTTTATCAATATTTCTTTTTTCAATATCGCAGTCTTCAAGAACATCATGCATCAAGCCTGCACAAATTGAATCAGCATCCATATTCATTTCTACTAAAATCTTAGCGACCTCTAGCGGGTGACTGATATATGGCTTACCATCCATTCTTTCTTGACCATCATGTGCTTGAGAGGCGAAAGTATACGCCTGCCTCATTAGATTAACTTGGTTACGAGGGAAATCCTTTTTAAGTTGATTATAAAAATCATTAGGAAATCTGAGTAAATCTTCAGAAGAAAAATTAGTTTCTAAATGATGACCTTGGAGAACTCTTTCACTCAAAATAGTTCTCCAAAAGATTTATCCAATTATGTCTGACTCTTTAGGTTTTGAAGTTGAGAATTGGTCAAGAAGGACATCTTCTTCAAGTGTCTTTTCAAGAGTTTCAGCATCTATTAAGCCCTCTTCAATTTCTCTTAGAGCTATAAGTGTATTTTTATCATTGTTTGTTTCAACCATTGGCTCTCTGCTGGTAGTTGATAGCTGCCTAGCTCTTCCAGATGCCAAAAGTATTAAATCAAACCTACTTGGTACGTGCTCTAAGCACTTTTCTACTGTTATTCTTGCCATATTTTTCTCCTAGGAGCGTATTTTAATTGCAAATAGCCTTTTAAGACAACAAATCTTGCA
>CACNXK010000029.1 GCA_902624425.1 uncultured SAR86 cluster bacterium
CTGAAAACTCATCGAGGTAGTCGCTCAGTCCCTCATCAAAAATCCACTTGATTCTCTCATTCTTTTTTTCATCAAAGTAATCAATTTGAAGACCTGGGCAGAGAACTGCCTTAGCCTTAAGTAGATGTTTTAAGCTCTTTTTGTTTATCTCTAATGTTTCGAAGTATTGTTTGTCTGGATAAAATCTAATTGTGGTTCCTGAGTTCGTAGCTCCAACATCACCAATTGATTTCAAATCCTTATCTTTGTCTCCGGCAGAGAAATTTATTTCGTACTCTTTTGAATCACGTTTAATTTTTACATTAAGTTTGGTGGATAAAGCATTTACTACAGAAACTCCAACTCCATGAAGCCCACCAGAAAAACCATAATCCTCTCCAGAGAACTTTGCTCCAGCATGAAGCTTACACATAATTAATTCAACGCCTGTAAGTTTATGCTCAGGATGGACATCGACAGGCATGCCTCGTCCATTATCTGAGACTTCAACGCTATTATCTTTAAAAAGATTTACTTTAATTCGCTTACAATAACCTGATAAAGCTTCATCTACAGAGTTATCCAGGACTTCTTGAATAAGATGATTTGGACATGAAGTATCGGTATACATGCCTGGTCTTTTTTTGACGGGATCGAGACCCGACAAAACCTCAATTGCTTTTGAATCGTAAGCCTTTTTTGCCAATGTTAGATACCTTTATAAGCGTTGCAACTATTTTACTCTAAGCTTAAGCAATATAAAGAAAATAATTCTCTGATGTAAAGTTTACTTGACACTTTATATTGACATAGATAGCATAAAGGTTGTTTAATGCAATCCAATTACTATTGTTATGTTTAAAAATCTGGTTTTAATATCATTTATTTCTTTGCCGTTGGCATCTGAAAATCTCTTAGATATTTACAATGAAGCTCTTGATAATGATCCACAATATAAATCTTCAGAATATTCTCTTTTAGTGGGTAAAGAATTTGTTGTGCAAGGACGAGCAGGACTTCTACCAAATGTTACTTTGAGTGGGTCAACAAACTGGAATGAATATTATCAATTTGATGAGTTACAAAGTGCTTATAATAACAACTCAGTTACCGCTAGATTGACTCAACCTCTTTTTAGACTAGATTCTTGGTTTAATTTTAAAAGATCAAAAAAGCTTACAGATGCATCTGAAGCTGACTTTGCTTATGAGCAACAGAATTTAATTATAAGAACAGTAGAAAAATATTTTGGTGTTTTGAGAGCAATTGATAATCTTAATGCCGCTGTTTCAGAAGAAAAAGCAATTAAAAAGCAGCTTGACCAGATCCAACAAAGATTTGAAGTTGGGCTTTCTGCAATTACGGAAGTACAAGAGGCTCAATTAGCGTATGATTTGAGCGTAGCAGCAAAGATCCGCTCTGAAGGTGCACTTTTTAATGCAAGGGAAGAACTTAATTCTTTAATAGGTAGGGAAATATTCTCTATAGACTCTCTTAAAGCAGATATTGTTCCAGAAAACCCAAATCCAACTACAAAACAAGAGTGGGTTGATATAGCTCTTAAAAATAACTATAGATTGCAGGCATCGGTCCTAAGAAGAGATGCATCTCAGGATTCAGCGAGAAGCTCAGCTTCTGAGCATTTACCAAAAATTAATATTGTAGGAACAGAGTCAGAATCGAATACCAATCAATATTCATATGAAGGTTTTGAAGACTTTGGTTTTCAAGCTCCCAGTGAGACACAGCGAAAGAACTATAGCCTTAGTCTTTCAATACCAATCTCTCAGGGTGGAGCTGTTAACTCGAGAAGAAGACAGGCTTATGCTGAATACAATAGAGCTGTTGAAGAAACACTATTTGCGCAGAGAACAGTGATTCAAGAAGTTAGATCTGGATTCTCAAACGTAATTACGCTTGGTGCAAATTTAAAAGCACAAAAACAAGCTGTTGTCTCAGCTAATAGTGCACTTGAAGCAACAAGAGTTGGGTATGAAGTTGGGACAAGAAACATAGTAGACCTTCTTCAAGCTGAAAAGAATCTTTACACCGCTGAAAAAAATCTTGCAAATGCAAAATATGACTATCTGCTTTCTCAATTAAATCTTGAATTAGCTGCTGGGACTTTAAGTCCTCAAAGTATTAATGAGATCAACGGCTATCTCAATTAATGCCAGAACTCCCTGAAGTAGAAACTACTAAGAATGCCATCCTCCCTTTCAAGGGCAAAACTCTTAAAAGAATAATTATTAATAATCCATCTTTGCGTTGGCCAATAGATGAAAAAGTAATTAATAAAATAAAAGAGGAAAAAATATTATCTATTTCCAGAAGAGCAAAATATATTTTTTTACATCTAAATGAAATGACAATAATAATTCATCTAGGTATGACGGGAACTTTTAGAATACAGAAACTTGGAA
>CACNXK010000030.1 GCA_902624425.1 uncultured SAR86 cluster bacterium
CAGCATTCAGAAATGCTTAAAACCAGTTTGGTTCAGCATTCTTTTTTAAGTGAAAAAATAGATATAGTCTCTGAGATCTTAGATGATGATGTTCACAGTATTTTAGATGACGAAAAAAAACTTAATACTACTTCATATACACAACCATTATTAGTTTTATCATCAGCTATATTTTCTGAGGCCTTTAAAAATTTATCTATTCCCAATCCAAAACTAATTGCAGGACATTCTCTTGGTGAGTATTCCGCTTTAATGTTCGCTGGATCTATATCATTTGAAGATGCAATTAAAATAACTTATCTGAGAGGAAAATTAATGCAAAATTCTGAAAAGGGAAGAATGATGGCTATATTGGGACTTGATTCAGACACTATAGACAAAGCTTGTATTGAAATTACTAAAACAAATGATGATATATATGTTACAGCTGCCAATTATAATTCTTTAAAGCAAACAGTTATTGCAGGAAATATCGAGGGAATAGAAAAAGCAAAAAATTATCTTCTACAAATTGGTGCAAAAAGATGCATTGAATTAAATGTGAGTATTGCATCTCACTCTAATTTAATGAGCGATGCAGCTAATGAGTTTAATGAATCTCTTCAAAATATCGAATTATCTACCCCCAAATTTCCTATAATTCAAAATTTTAGTGGCGAGATCGAGACAAATGTGGATCTAATAAAACAAAATCTTTTTAACCAGCTAACAAAACCTGTTCTTTGGACTAAAACAATGAATAAAATTTCAGAAACATCCTCAATCTTAATAGAGGTTGGCCCAAAAAATATTCTATGTGGTCTATCCAAAGGTTATGATTTATCTAGTATTCTTTATATGTCCGATTTAAATATTGAAGACAAGGTACAAAATTTATGAATAAGATTGTATTAATTACAGGCGCATCAAGAGGTATAGGTCTTGAGACTGCTAAACTATTTGCTAAGTCTGGATATCAAGTTATTGGAACATCAAGAAGTAAATTTGATTTAGGTGGCTTGATAAAGAATACCGATGCAAAATCTTTTGAACTTGATTTGATGTCTAAATCCAGCATCAAAGAATTGTTTTCCAAACTCAAAAGTGAAGATTTGTTGCCATCAGTACTAGTTAATAATGGTGGCATTACAAAGGATCAATTATTTTTAAGAATGAAAGATGAAGACTGGGATGATGTAATAGAAACAAACCTTAATGGTTTGTTTAGAGTAACAAAAGCTTTTATCAAACCTATGGTAAAAAACAAATTTGGTAGGATTATTAACATATCCTCAGTCGCAGGATTGATGGGTAATTCAGGACAAGTAAATTATTCATCATCGAAGTCCGCCATTATTGGTTTCTCAAGATCACTTGCGAAAGAGTTAGGTTCTAGAAACATTACCTCAAATGTTGTCGCTCCTGGGTTTATTGAGACAGACATGACAACTTTCCTCAATGATGAAGAGAAAATTGAAGTTAGTAAGAATATTCCTATGAAAAGGTTTGGAAATGTTGACGATGTTGCAAAATGCATTCTATTTCTTGCTTCTGATGAAGCAAACTATATTACTGGTCAATCTATATCTGTTGATGGAGGCTTATTTATGTATTAGTTGGTATTTTTTAACTTGCAAGTTAAAATATCCAAACTTTCAATTGAGGTACTATTATGGAAAGAAGTGAAATTGAAAAAACTGTTACTGGAATTGTTTGCGAACAACTAGGTGTTTCCGAATCAGAGGTAAATACTGACTCATCTTTTGTTGATGATCTTGGAGCTGATTCTCTAGATACGGTTGAATTAGTAATGGCTTTAGAAGAAGAATTTGATCTTGAAATTGCTGATGAAGATGCTGAAAAAATTTCAACAGTTCAAGAAGCAGTAGATTACATAGTCGAAAACTCATAATATCTTAAATGCAACTTCCTCGAAGAGTTGTTGTTACTGGAATGGGGTTAATTTCTCCCCTTGGTAACACTGTCACTGAATCATGGTCTAATTGTATTCAAGGTAACTCAGGTATTTCTGAGAATATAATCAATCTAGATGGAATGCCCATAAAAATTGGCGGCCGAATAAAAGATTTTGATTCAACTCAATATATAGACCCAAAAGATGTAAGAAGACTTGATACATTTGTACAGTATGGAGTTTCAGCAGGTATCCAA
>CACNXK010000031.1 GCA_902624425.1 uncultured SAR86 cluster bacterium
GTTTTGCAACTTTTATGGAAGAAGGTCCAAATAAGGGAATTGAAACAACTTTTTATAAATTTACGGCGGATGGATATGAAAAGGTTCACTCTTGCATTCATCAACAGGCTTGTTTTTATCCATCATATTTTGACATTGATAACAAAACTGTTCTTGGGGTTGGTCAAGCAGTTTTACCAAATGGAAGAATCTTAAATGAAACAGATACTAATGCTATGTGGTCATATGATATGGATTCTGGTGAATATCTAGAGATGATCTACCATGATCCTGATTATGATCTGTCGAGTCCTATGCATGGAGATTATTCTCTCGATATGTGGTTCTCGCCTGACGGTTCAGAGCTTTACGGTTTCTCTTATCAAGGAGCTAAAACTGAAAAAATATATTTTGATGAGTATTTCGCAACTGTAAATAAGTCGCTTGAGGCTGCTTTCCCAGGCAATGAGGTCTCTGTTTTTGATTGGAGTGATGACTTAACTAGATTCTTGTTTGGAGTTCAAAGTGACAAGGATCCAGGTTCTGTTTATCTTTTTGATATTTCTGATAGTAAAACACCAGTTAGAAGAATTGCTTCATATGCTCCATGGCTAAGTGAATATCAACTCGCATCTACGGAGCCTTTTACTTACATGAGTCGTGATGGAATTAAGTTGCATGGATATTTAACTTTACCTCCAACATATAAAGAAGGAGAAAAAATTCCATTTATTGTTCATCCACATGGAGGTCCTAATGCAAGAGACTATTGGGGATACAATCCTGAAGTTCAGTTTTATGCAACTAGAGGTTATGGTGTGATTCAGATGGATTACAGAGGATCAACCGGTTATGGAAGAAAAGAGATGATTCTTGCAAATCATGAGATGGGTAAAAGCATGCAAGAAGATAAATATGACGCACTCTTTTGGGCTAATGAGCAAGGCTACGTAGATATGAATAATGTATGTATTTCAGGAGCTTCTTATGGAGGTTATGCAGCTATGCAGGCAGCTACTAAAAGTCCTGAGATCTTTAAGTGTATTATTGCTTATGTTGGTGTATATGATCTAACCAGCAGCGACTTAAGAGGACTGCAATGGAGTGAATTAAGTCAGCCAATGGAATATATTGAAAAAGGAAATCCAAGAGATCCAGAAGACTATAAAAATCTTTATGAGAATAGTCCTTTGTTTTTTGCTGAAAATGTAGAAGATCCTGTCCTAATAATAACAGGAAGAAGAGATAGCCAAGTAAGGTTCCAAGAAACAGTTGATATGGTTAATGAGCTCAAAAAATATGGTAAAGAGCACAAATACATCATTAAGGGCGAAGAAGGTCACGGCTTTAGGAGAGAAACTGCAAGGCTAGAGCTCTTTGAAGACTACGAGAAATTTTTAGCTAAATACTTAAATTAGAAGCTAGAGATATTTGTTTGTTTTTGACCAAGTATGAGGGCATGAATATCACTTGTGCCCTCATAAGTGTTTACAGCTTCCAAATTCATTGAATGTCTCACTACATGATACTCATCGCTGATGCCATTACCACCATGAATATCTCTCGCTGACCTGGCAATTTCCAAAGCTTTTTGACAATTATTCCTTTTAATCAAAGAAATCATTTCTGGTACAAAATTGTTTTCATCAATCAATCTACCAACTCTTAAAGCAGCTTGCATTCCTAATGAAATCTCAGTTTGCATATCAGCGAGCTTTTTTTGAATTAATTGTTTTGATGCTAATGGTGCATTAAATTGATTTCTATCAAGAGTATATTCTAATGATTTCTCCCAACAGAACTCTGCAGCTCCCATCACTCCCCAAGCAATTCCATATCTTGCAGAATTTAGACATGTAAAAGGTCCTTTGAAACTTTGCACTTCTGGAAGAACTTTATCCTCAGGAACAAACACCTGATCCATAAATATCATTCCAGTTGCCGATGCTCGTAATGCGAATTTTCCGTCGAGATAAGGAGTCTCTAAACCTTTAGCATCTTCCCTTTCTAAAATGAAGCCTCTGAGAACGCCCTGCTCGTCTTTTGCCCAAATAATAAAAAGATCGGCAATTGGAGAATTGGTTATCCAAGTTTTAGAACCA